>JAIVJC010000207.1:0-5304 GCA_020200235.1 Acidobacteriota bacterium
CACAAATCCCACTTCGTTTTCGGGTTGAGGGTTTGGTAGAGAATGAGCTGTCCGTCCGAAGACCAGTCGTCCGGTACCTTCTCCTCGCTCGACTTGAACAGTAATTCCTCCTGCCCGCCGCCGCTCGCGATCTTTTGATAGAGATGCCTCACACCTTCGCGGCTCGAAGAAAAGACGACGCGGCTCCCGTCGGGCGACCAGAGCGGGGACGTGTCTCCCGCCGGATCGGTCGTGAATCGCGAAGGGATGCCGCGTGCCAGGTCGAACAGCCAGATGTCGGGTGTTCCCATCCGGGGGTCCGTACTCTCCACGGCGGCCTGCCTCTCATCAGGTGACAGCCAGAGGGTGAAGTAGATACCGGGCGCCCCGAGCGTTCCGATCTGTTTGCCGCCGCGGTCGAACCAGAGGAGCCGGTCGCGGTCGCCGCTACCGCTGCGAAAGGCCAGCACCCCATTTTCCGAGACGGAGAATGCCCCTCGCCCGAGCCCAATGTTATACGCCACGTGTTCGGCGACGGGGAACGGCTCCCCGGCGAGTTCGAGCTTCTCGGCGTCGAACTTCTGGGCCATCAGCGTCTCCTCACGCATGAAGAGGAGAAGGCCCGGCGGCGCGTATGTCGCGTTAAGAGCGGTGGGAATTAACCGCTTCGTTTCTTTCGAATCCAGCGAGCCGACGTACACTCCCCGGCTCTCGATCTGCCCGCTGCGCACGAAATAGAGGAAGTGGCGACCGTCGGGGAGGAATTGTGGCCAGCGGTGAGAACTCTCAAGGCGTGACTGATCGAGCGGCATCACCGGCGTCGGCTCGCCGCCCGACGCCGAGACTCGGTAGAGTGGTCCGGAAGTGTCTCCGAAGATGATCACCCCGTCGCGATTCCACGTCCCACCACGGCTGGCCGCCGTATCGCACAGGGACTGGGGAGGCCCCCCCGATGCTTCAATCTTCTTGAGCTTGCCCCCGCCGAAGAACCCGATGAAGCGACCGTCAGGTGACCAGAAAGGAGGGGAAGCGCCCGAAGCGCCTTCGGTCCCGGGAAGCGCTTGCGCCGAGTGTGAGTCGAGGGAGCGCACCCAGAGAAGCTCCCGGCCTTCAAAAGTGGCGATAAAGGCTAAACGACGACCGTCGGGTGAGAGCGCCATGGCCGGCACTATTCTGGACATGCTCGCATTCTCGGGCGGCAACAACGACAGCCTGAGTACGCGCTCTTCTACCGGGGCACGGCGCAAGTGGGCGATGGCGAAAGGCAGCGCCGCCAGCAGCCCGAGCAGGAGGATGCCCGCGACTGCCCACGCCACCCGCTCCCGGTTCTTAGTCCACCCCGAAGTAAGCGGCAGGGCGGCCGCCCCCGTGCGGCTCGATGACAATCCGCTCAAAGCTTCCAGGGCAAAGGCCACATCCCACGCCGATTGAAACCTCTGCCCCGGACTCTTCTCCAGACAGTGCCCCACGACGCGCTCGAGCGCCGGATTGATCTGGCCGTTCGATTCGGACAACTCCGGCGGGTCTTCCTTCAGAATCGCGTTGAGCGTCTCGACCGCCGACCCGCCGTGAAAAGCGCGCCGGCCCGAAAGCATCTCGTAAAGAACCACGCCCAGCGAGAAGATGTCCGAGCGGTGATCCACCCTCTGCCCTCTCACCTGCTCCGGCGACATGTACCCGACCGTGCCTACTACCACGCCCGGTTCCGTATTGAGCTTGCGCGTCGGCAGGTCGGTGCGGGCCTCGCTGCCGTCCCTCGGCTCAACCAACTTGGCGATGCCGAAGTCCAGAATTTTTACCCGCCCGTCCTGCGTGACGAACAGGTTCTCCGGCTTCAGGTCGCGGTGGACGATCCCCTTCTCGTGCGCTGCCGCCAGCCCGCGCGCCGTCTGGAGGGCGTAGTCGAGCGCCTTCCGGGCAGGGAGCGGGGCGCCGCCCAGCTGCTCGCGCAGCGTCTCGCCTTCGAGCAGCTCCGAGACGACGTAAGGGCTGCCGTCGTGCGTGTCCACGTCATAGATCGAGAGGATGTTGGGGTGGTTGAGCGCCCCGGCGGCCTGCGCCTCCTGCTCGAAGCGGCGCAGGCGCTCCGCGTCCGAAGAGAAATCCGCGGGCAGGACTTTGATCGCCACGTCGCGGTTGATCTTCGGGTCGCGCGCGAGGTAGACCTCGCCCATCCCGCCCGCGCCTATTTGCGCGCGGATTTCGTAGCGACCGAGGCGCGTGTTCGGGGAAAGAGCCATCCTGTTTCGCAGGCCTGCACGTGCTCCGACTGCGTGTGAGTCTCTTTCAAGCTAGCCGGATGCCAAAACCATTTTAAGGATAGATTCATACGGGGGCGTGCTGCTGGTAGACTATTCTAACAGTAAACGAGAGATGATCGAGATATTAGTCTCGGGCAAGTACGTCTGCTCTGCGAGTGGCTGCGCGCCGCCACGCAGAGCGAGCCGAAGGAGCAGGTCGGAACGAGGGGAACGAGCTCGCGTCATCAGAAGTGATGTTGGCCGACCGAACCGCAGAGAAATCGCCCGAAACTCGTATCGGAGGGGGCGCGCTCTTGTACGACTCGCAGACAGTCAAACTGAATCTTGACAGTTATTTATTTCACCGATAGACTCACGCCATTCAGCTAACCAGGAAGCTGTACACCCGCCTCCCTAATACTCGGGAATGCGGCGTGAGAAGAGTCAAACACGTGGCTCTCTACAGACGAGGCGTCTTCGAAGCGTCCCTTCCGAAAAATTGAGTCAGGAGCTTTCCGGCTCGCGAAACCGCCCCGCACGGGTTACACCATGCGGGGCGATGTCGTTTCCGGTAGAAGTCGAAAGTTTGATCAATGATCTACTTTCGACTTCTTTTTTTTACCTGACGTAGATCGGGTTCGAGATGATCCACGGCGTCGCGCCCAGCGGCGCGGGGAGCTGCGGCAGGTAGCACTCCACGCGGTAGACGCCGCGCTCGCCCACCGCCCACTCCGCCCCCCGCGCCACCTTCTCATCGACGCGCCGCCCGTCTCTGACGAGCACGACGCGGCTCTCGACCGGCGCCGCAACTCTCAGCCGCACGCCGGAGACGAGCGCGATCTCGTCGCCCAATATTTTTTGCTCCGCGCCGTTCGACGCGGTGAAGCGGAAGCCCGTCGCGTCCGAGAGCAGATCGAAGGCGACGTAGGCGTGCCCCGCCGAGAGCGCGGCGAGCAGCGCGTCGGCGTCGAAGGCTTGACCGCGCGGCGCGAGGACGTGCGTGCGGACGACGCGGAAACTGCGCTCGTAAGGGTCGAGCTTGATCTGAAAGATCGATCTGCCCGTCAGGTCTTGCAGGCTCACGCCGACGTTCGCGTGCGCGTCGTTGCCCGCGACGGCGACGACGCGGCGACCCACGGCTGTCAGCTCGTCCCAGCGGCGCAGGTTCTCCGTCGGCGTCTGGTGGAACCTCGTCCACAGAAGATCGGGGAAGCTGCGGTACGACCAGAGACCGTCGAAGAAGAGCGTGAGCGGGCGCGCGTTTTTCGCGTCGGCGTGCAGGTTGTAGACCTCCATGCCGTCGAAGCCGCGCGCCGTCTGCCAGCCCTCGAACGTCTCCGGGTGCGCGACGAAGACGAGTTGACCCGCCGCCTTCGCGCGGTCGATGAGCGACTGCGTCGGGGCGGCGTTCGCGTCTGCCGGGAGCGCTGCGGGCTGACTCTGCGCGGCGGGTTGCATCGAGCTGGAGCCGCCCGGCGTGTCCGAGCCGCCGAAGGCGAGCAGCCGGTCGCGCTCCGACTCGCTCGACTCAGTGCCGGGGACGAAGAGGACTCCGTCGTGCGTGCCGCTGAGGGTGGCGGCGCGCGTGTCCGTGTAGGCGGAGGGGTGTTCGGTCATCACGACGAAGGCGAGATGGGCAGCGCGCGCTCCCGCGACGACTTCGGCGAGCGTGCCCGTGCTGTGACCGCCGAGGGAGGAGTGGACGTGGAGCGCGCCGGGGTAGTCCGCGAGCCCTGCGTCGTCGGTCGCGGCGCGCTGAGCGTTAAGACTCCGGATGGCGGCGTCGAGTCGGGAGAGGTGTCGCCGCCGGTAGACGAAAGGCGCCTGCGTGAGCGCGAAGAGGACGAGGAGCGCGGCACAGACTTTCAGCAGCCTTCTCATCAACCCTCGCTCTCGAAATCGACCGACGCGACGTGCTCGGAGATGCTGCGACCGAAGGCGGCGACCAGCACGTGCTCCGGGTGCGCGTCGTAGGCGTCGAGTCCGGCGCGGTCGCGGAAGGTGGCGACGAGCCCCGTGTCGTACGAGCGCGGCAGTTTCAATTCGTCGAAGCCGACGAAGAAGCTCTCGACGTGCGAGATGAAAGACGGCAGGCGGCGCAGTCGCGCGACGTGCTCCTCGCGCTCCGCCCGCGTCACGCCCTCGCGGTATTTCCAGATGACGATGTGGGTCAGCATGTTTGTCTGTTGTCCGTTGTCCGTGGTCAGTTGTTTGTCTTGCCGCATAGACGCAGATGAGATGATCAGGCGTTTCGTCGAGTCAAGTGCTACGGACAACTGACCACGGACGACTGACAGTTATTCACTTGAGATACTTATCGAACCACCAGAGCGTGCGCTCCAGGGCGTCGACGCGGTGTCGCGGCTCGCGGAGCCCGTGACCCTCGCGTGGGTAGCGCAGCAGGACGGTCTCGACGCCGCGCCGGCGCAGCGCCGTGTACATCTCCTCGGCTTGCGTGATGTGCACGTCGTTGTCCAGCTCGCCGTGGATGAAGAGCGTCGGCGTCTGCGCGTCGCGCACGTAGCGCAGCGGCGACCAGCGCCAGAGCAGATCGTAGTCGTCCCACGGGAAGCCGCCGAACTCGGCGTGGATCAAATCCTGGTAGAGCGAGGTGGCGTAGAAGCTGACGAGGTTGCTGACCGAGGCGCTGGAGACGGCGGCGCGGAAGCGCGGCGTCTGCGTGATGATCCAGTTGGTCATGAAGCCGCCGTACGAGCCGCCCGTCACGCCCATCCGGTTCGCATCGAGCCACGGGAATTTTTTGAGCGCGAAGTCTACGCCCGCCATCAAGTCCTTGTAGTCGCCGCCGCCCCACTCCCTAAGCGTCCCGTCCGAGAACTTCTGTCCGTACCCGGACGAGCCGCGCGGGTTGATGAAGAGCACCGCGTAGCCGCGCGCGGCGTAAGCCTGAAACGTCGGGTTGAAGCCGTAGCCGTACATCCCGTGCGGTCCGCCGTGGATACTCAAGATCATCGGCGCGCGCGCGCCGCCCCAGCGCGCGGGCTTCATCAGCCAGCCCTGAATGCGCGTGCCGTCGAAGCTCTCGAACCTCAGCTCTTCGGGCTCGACGAACGGCTCGCCGCGC
>JAIVJC010000207.1:5316-13003 GCA_020200235.1 Acidobacteriota bacterium
CTCAAGATCATCGGCGCGCGCGCGCCGCCCCAGCGCGCGGGCTTCATCAGCCAGCCCTGAATGCGCGTGCCGTCGAAGCTCTCGAACCTCAGCTCTTCGGGCTCGACGAACGGCTCGCCGCGCCTCCTCTCCTCGCCCCACATCGCGAAGGTCAGAACCCTCCTGTCCGCGACGCCGACGCGGTAGATGGTCGTGCGCCCGTGATCGCCCGCGAGGTAGTAGATCGAGTTGCTGTCGGCAGACCACTGGGGCGAGCGCGCGCGGCGATCCTGCGCGGCGGTGAGTTCGCGCCGGTTGCCTCCCGCGGCGTCGGTGATCCAGACGTGCGCGTCCTCGGCGACGCTGTCGATGGTCGTCACCTCGCGCGTCGTGGCGGTGTAGGCGATCCACTTGCCGTCGGGCGACCACGCGGGCTCGTACTCGCACCCGCGCGTCGCGGTGATCTGCCGCACGCGCCCGTCGGTGGTCGAGACGGCGAAGATGTCGGAGTTGTTGTTCGCGTCCGGGTCGGGCTCGTGGTTCGAGAGGAACGCGACCTCGTCGCCGCGCGGGCTCCAGGTGAGCGCGTGATCGTAAGCCTGCCCGAACGTGAGCTGCTTCGGCGCGGGCGACGAGACGTCCGTCACCCAGACGTGGGTGCGGAAGTGATCTGCGAGGGAGGTGCGCGACTTGTACTGGATGCGGTCGATGACGCGCGGATCGGCGGACGAGTCCTCGCGCTGGTAGCTCTTGTCCGCGACCTGCGGAACGACCTGCTCCTCGGTCGCGCTCACGTAGGCGATGCGGCGCGAGTCGGGCGACCAGGCGAAAGACTCGCCCGCGTAGGCGATGTGGAAGTTCGTCGAGCGCACGGGCGCGACGAGGCGCGGCGCCGCCGGCTCGCCGGCGGCCGAGACGGCCCAGACGCCCGCCTGCTCGCCGCGCGAGCCGAGGAAGGCGACGAAGCGCCCGTCGGGCGACCAGCGCGGGCGTGAAGGTCTCAGCTCGCCGCCGACTAATTGCGCGGTCGCGCGGCGCGGATCGCTCGACGCCGTGATCAAAAGCGTCGAGCGCGTCTCGTTGCCCACGACCGACGAGACCGTGTAGACGACTCGCGTGCCGTCCGGCGAAATCTGCGCGTCCGAGACGTTCGCGACCCGCAGCGTCTCTTCGGGCGTCATCCCGCGCTGCGCGCGCGCCGCGGGAGCAGAGAAGAAACACAAGATTAGAACTAAACATCGAGCCTTCATAAAATTTTGCGCCTTTGCGCCTTTGCGTGAGTTATTCCGCCAAGTTGTTAACAACCCTCGTAATCCCGTCTTTGATCAACTCCGAACCGAAGTTGATTAGCAACCCCAGCCGCCGATCCGAGAGTCGAAGATATGTCAGCAACTGCTTTTTATGAACGGGTGCGATCACTTCCAGCGACTTCAACTCGACGATCACCCGACTCTCGACCAACAGGTCTGCCCGGAACCCGTCTTCCATTTTAATCTCATCGTAAACGACTGGGATGGGCTGTTGGCGGACGACCCTCAGACCGCGGCTCGTTAGTTCATAGGCGGACGAGCGAGCCGGCAGTGCTCGCGGATGCGCGCGGCTAAGCCCTCGCGACCGAAGTAGCGGATGATCATCCAGAGCTTGAGGGCGCGGAAGCGGCGACCGAGCTGGATGCCGTACTCAGAGTGGTTGCGCGCCTGCCGCCAGCCCGCTTCGAGCGTGCGCAGGTATTCGGGGACGAGCGAGAAGGCGCGGTGGAGCAGGTCCATCCGGCGGCAGTAGAGCACGGAGAGATCGAAGGGCGTGAGCAGCCACTTGTGCGGGTTCAACGTCAGCGTGTCGGCGCGCTCGCACGCGGCGAGGACGTAGCGGAACTCGGGCACTATCCCTGCGGAGCCCGCGTAAGCCGCGTCGACGTGGAGCCAGAGCCTGTGCCGCTCGCAAACGTCGGCGATCGCGGCGACCGGGTCGATGCTCGTCGTCGAAGTCGTGCCGACGGTGGCGACGACGCAGAAGGGAATCGCCCCGTCGCGCTCGTCCTCCTCGACGGCGCGCGCCAGCGCCTCGGCGTCCATGCGAAACTCCGCGTCCGCCGGAATCTTGCGCAGTGAGCGCTGACCGAGCCCGAGCGTGATGACGGCCTTCTCGATCGACGAGTGCGCCTGCTCGGAGCAGTAGACGCGAAGCAGCGGCAGGTCGGCGCGCCCCGCCATGCCTTCCTCGCGAATCTTAAGGCCGAGGCTCTCGCGCGCGGCGGTGATGGCGTGGAGGCTCGAGACGGACGCGGTGTCGTAGATGATGCCCGAGAAAGTTTCCGGCAGACCGATCATCTGGCGGAGCCACGAGAGCGCGACCTCTTCGAGCTCCTGCGCGGCGGGGGCAGTGCGCCAGAGCAGCGCCTTGGCGTCGAAGGCGGCGCAGAGCATCTCGCCGAAGATGCCGGGGGCGGAGGTCGAGGTGGCGAAGTAGGCGAAGAACGAGGGGTGGCTCCAGTGCGTGAGCGCGGGCGCGATCAGAGAGCCCACGTCCGAGAGGATCGCGTCCATCGACTCGCCCGCGGCGGGCGGTGAAGCGGGGAGCTTCGCGATCAACTCGTCGGGCTCGACTCGCGCGAGCACGGGGCGGCGCTCGACCGTCTCGAAGTAGTCGGCGATCCAATCGACGACCTCGCGACCGTAGCGGCGGAAGTCGTCGGCGCTCATGTCGCCGAGCGGCGGCGCGAAGCCGTGTTCCTTCTCTTCCTGCTGCATCGCGTGTACCCTCTCGTGACGACGTTTGCCGGGGACGCTTCCGACGGGCGACTGACTTGTGGAGCTGTTGCGGCAGAGTATGCCACAGCCGGCGCGCGGCTCGGAAAGCGACCCGACCGGCAAAGCCGCCGCGGGCGTGCGCCGCCGGGGGGGCGCGGAAGCGGAAGAAGGCGCGCTTTAGTCGTATCTAGTTATCAAAGCGGCGATTATAATCAGGGCAGTCGTGCGGAGGGCTAATGATCAAGGCGTTCAGGCACCAACGGGCGAGACGGCGCGTCAGTCTCCTTCTTCTCGTCACGGTCATCTACAGCCTCGCGCCCGCGTCGCCGGGCGGCGTCGCCCGCGCGCGGGGCGCGGCGTCGTTAGCCGAGACCATATCGGCGGCTTCGCTCGGCGCGCGCGTGCTCGTCGTCTACAACGCGAACGAGCCGGAGTCGGTCGACGTGGCGAACTACTACGCGACGCGGCGGGGCATCCCGGCGGCGAACAAGTGCGCCGTTAGGCCGCCCGCGCCGGACGAGGTCTCCTGGGCTGACTTCCTCTCCACGATCAAGACGCCGGTGCAGAACTGCCTGAGCGCCGTCGGCAGCCAGAACATCCTCTACATCGTCACCACCTACAAGACGCCCTTCAACATCATTGACCCGCCGCCCTCGCTCTTCACGGGCGAAGCCGGCAGGTCCGTCGATCAGCGCCTCGCCGACGTGTGGGACGTGACCGACTCGTTCGGCGCTTACAACCCCTACTACGTCGATCAGGACACGGTGGGCGGCGCGTACACGCCCTTCACCCCGTTCGCGGACTACCGCGCCGGCGCGGACTCGTTCCTCGTCTATTCCGCCTGGCGTCTGGACGGCGCTACGTCAGCGCTCGCCAAGGGGATGGTCGACAAGGCTATCGCCGCCGAGACGACGGGGCTCTCCGGGCGCGGCTGCTTCGACCGCGCGCGCGGCGCGCTCAGCTACACCGCGGCCGACTCCGGCGCGGTCGAGGTCGATTGGAACATCTACCGCGCGGCGGAGTTCGCGCGCGAGAAGGGCTGGTCGGTGACGGAGGACAGTTTCGAAGAGGAGTTCGGCGTCGCGCCCGCCCCCGCGCGCTGCGACAACGTCGCGCTCTACGCCGGCCAGTACAGCCTCGATCACTACAACGACGCTTTCACCTGGAACACCGGAGCCATCGGCTTCCACCTCGACAGCGCGTCGGCGCGCACCCCGCGCGGCGGGACGAACTGGGCGGCGAACGCCATCCAGCGCGGCATCACCGTGACGGGCGGCGCGATCACGGAGCCCTACACGGAGGGGCAGTTCCGCGTCGACGGCGTCTACCGCAACCTCTTCGAGGGGGCGAACGTCGGCGACGCGCTCCTGCGCAACACGCTCTGGCTGAAGTGGCACATGATGTACTTCGGCGATCCGCTCTACCGCCCGTTTCCCGCTTCGTCTTTCCCCGCGCCGCCGTCGCCGCCCGCCGCGCCGTGGCTCAGTCAGGACGTGGGCGCGGTCGGCGTCGCCGGGAGCACGAACCGCTACGGCGGCAACTTCGAGGTCGAGGCGTCGGGCTTTCAGCTCTGGGGCGGCGAAGACTCCTTCCGCTACGTCTACCAGCCGCTCGACGGCGACGGCGAGATCGTGGCGCAGGTGACGCGCGTCGATAACACTTCCCACGGCGACAGCAAGGCGGGCTTGATGATCCGCGAAGACCTCACGCCGACGGCGCGTCACTTCGCGCTGAACATGCAGAGCGGCGGCGGCTGGGAATCGTTCCTGCGCAAGACCGCGGGCGTGACGAACTACCTCTCGCAGCCCGTGGGCAGGGCTCCGTACTGGCTGAGGGTCGTGCGCACGGGCGACCGCTTCGACGGCTACGTCTCGCCGGACGGCGCGGCGTGGACGCTCGTCGCGTCGGAGACGATCCCCGTCGCGAGGCAAGCCTACATCGGGCTCTTCGTCTGCGGCGTGAACAACTCGCGTCTCAACAAGTCGTTCTTCGACAACGTCCGCGTCACGACCGCCAACTCGACGCCGACGCCGACGCCGACCCCTACCGCGACGCCGACGCCGACCCCCACGGCAACGCCGACTCCCACGCCCACCGCGACCCCGACGCCGACGCCGACTGCAACGCCCACGCCCACTCCGACACCGACACCGACCCCTACGCCCACACCGACTCCGACGCCCACGCCTACGCCTACGCCTACGCCGACCCCTACGCCTACACCAACACCGACCCCGACCCCTACACCTACGCCGACTCCTACTCCGACGCCGACACCCACCCGGGCAGGGTGCGTGGCTTGCGCCTGAACTACGCGGGCGCGCAGATGCTCTTCGAGATTTTCAAGCCGTCGACCGAGCAGGAGCAGGGTAAGCTCTTCCTCAACGGCGCGAACCAGTTGATCTTCTCGCTCAAGGGATCGTCGCCGCTCGTCGTCTCCGACGACCGCAGCGATTTCGTCTTCCGCGCGCAGTTCGATCCCGTGAATCGGCGCACGACGCTCGAAGTGTGGAAGCTCGACGGCACGGGCTACCGCCTGAGCACGGACGCGCTCTCGGACACCGCCGCGCTCAACATGGGCGGGGCGCAACTGACCGTCGCCGCGACCTACTACAACTTCAACCCGACCCAGTGCAAGTTGGACTGGCTGCGCATGCTCGACGGGGCGGTGCCGCTCGGCTCGGCGACGGCGCCGCCGGACGCCCCGCCCGCGGGCGCGGCGCAGCTCTGGCGCTACGAGTTCGAGAACAACGGCAACGACGCGAGCGGCAGCGGCGCGAACCTGACGCTCGACAACTCGCCGACCTTCGAGGACACCCCGGGCGCGACGCCGCCGCCCTCGCCTACACCTACTCCGACTCCGACTCCGACCCCAACGCCGACCCCGACTCCGACTCCGACTCCTACGCCGACTCCCACGCCAACCGCCATCGTCTTTAACGGGACGAGCCAGCGCGCACGCGCCGTGATGCCCGCGACCGCGGCGTTCACCTCGCGCGGAGCCTACCGCGTCGAGGGCAGGGTGCGTGGCTTGCGGACGGGCTACTCGGGGATGCAGATGCTCTTCGAGATTTTCAAGCCGTCGACCGAGCAGGAGCAGGGCAAGCTCTTCCTCAACGGCGCGAACCAGTTGATCTACGCCGTCCGCGGCTCGATGCCCATCATCGTCGACGTGCGCTCCGACTTCCTCTTCCGCGCGCAGTTCGATCCCGTCAACTCCCGCACGTCGCTCGAAGTCTGGAACCTCGACGGCACGGCCCGGCGCGCCTCCGCCGACGGGCTCGGCGACAGGACCGCGCTCAACATGGGCGGGGCGCAGTTGACGCTCGCCGCCGGCTACTACAACACTTTCTTCAGCCAGTGCAAGATGGACTGGATCAGGATGCTCGACGCGGCGACGCCCCTCAACTCCGCGCCGCCCGCCGACTCTCCGCCCACGGGCACGGGGCAGCTCTGGCGCTACGAGTTCGAGAACAACGGCGCGGACTCGAGCGGCAACAACCTGACGCTCACGCTCGACAACTCGCCGCTGTTCGAGACGACGCCCGCGCTCGTCACGGGATCGAGCAACCTCGACGGCTTTGAGCCACGCGCGAAGGTGAAGTCATTTTTGCCGAAGAGCATCTGGCGCGGGAAGTGAGGGTGACGACTGCGCGCCCCCGTCGTGAGGCGTTTAAGACCCGCGAGTGAGGGCGCGATGTCGCCCTCACTCGCGGGTCTTTGAGTTCTCGACTTTTTCGACTTTGAAGAAGCTCGTGGCGCTGCCCGCGCGACCCGAGACGGCGTCGCGCACGGCGACGCCGACGCGGTAGAAGCCCGGCTTGTCCGCGGCGATCTCGAACCGCGTCGTCAGCCCTGCGCGCCGCCGGCCGAGACGTACGAGAAGAACTCGGGCGCGCGCACTTTGCCGCCCTCGACGCTCTCGAAATCAGTCGCCTTCAGATCGACGACCTGCCGCCCGCGCTCGTCCGTCACCACGACGTCCACCCGCACGAGGTTCGTGTTGACGCGGATGACCTCTTCGTCCTGCGACTCCGCGCGCGGCGCCGCCGCCGTCTTTTGACTCTGCGCGCGCGAGGGCGACGACTGCGCGCGCGCCGGTGTGATGGGCGGCGTGAGCGCGAGGCAGAGCGCGAGCGCGGCGCCGAGCGGGCGGGGCGCGAGAAGTCTCAGAGGGTCAAGCGTGCGAAGGCGTGTGGGCGTCATTCGTTCCAGAAGTCGGAACCGCCTGCCGCAAGCGGGCGGGTCTGCCGATTTTAGAATGCGGAATGCGGATTGAAAACCGCTGAATCCCTCTGCTTCAAATCCGCAATCCGAAATCCGCATTCCGCAATCTCGTTCAAGCGGCCAGCTCTTCAAGCGGCGGGAACTTGTGTTGCTTGCGTCCGGGCGGCCCGTCGAAGTGTTTCGAGGTCTTGTAGAGCTCGAGGTGACCGTCAGCCGCCTCGCCCGCGACGCGCCCGCGCAAGAGCCGCATCTCGCCCTCGGTCATCGGCACGAAGCCGCGCGCGACGCCCAGATTCTGTCTGAGCACGCGGAGCGAGTCGATGCCGCTGACGGTCGAGGCGACGGGCAAACTCATCGCGTAGCGCAGGGCGTCGGTCGCCGCGACGACGCGCTTGCGCGCCGGATCGCCCGTGCCGCACAGGCTCTTCATGCCGATGGGGGCGATGCCGCGCCGGATGAGTTCGGGCAAGACGCGCTGCTCGAAGCTGCGGAAGGTGGCGTCGAGGCAGTTGAGCGGCATCTGCACCGTGTCGAAGGGGTAGTCGTGCGAGAGCATCTTGAGGTGGATCGCAGGGTCTTTGTGCCCCGTGAAGCCGACGAAGCGCACCTTGCCCTCGCGCTTCGCCTGTTCGAGAGCTTCGACGACACCGCCCCTCGCGAAGTGCAGATCGGGATCGTTGTCGTGGACGACCTCGTGAACCTGCCACAGGTCGAGGCGATCGGTTTTGAGT
>JAIVJC010000208.1:0-17219 GCA_020200235.1 Acidobacteriota bacterium
GAGCAGGGCAAGCTCGACCTGGACGCGCCGGTGCAAAAGTACTGCCCCGCCTACCCACAGAAGCAGTGGACTGTGACCGCGCGCCAGATACTCGGACACCTCTCCGGCATCCGCCACTACAAGAGTGACGAGGAGTTCAACTCGACGCGCTTCTACCCCGACGTCACTTCGGGGCTCGCGCTGTTTAAGGATGACCCGCTCGCGTTCGAGCCCGGCACGCGGTACTTCTACTCCACCTTCGGCTACAGCGTGCTCGGCTGCGCCATCGAGGGCGCGTCCGGCGTGAGCTACGCTGATTTCCTACGCGAGAACGTCCTCAAGCCCGCCGGGATGGACACGATGCGGGTCGATAGCGTCACGGACCTCATCCCGAACCGCGCGCAAGGCTACAGGCGCGGCAGGGACGGGACGTTGAAGAACTCTCCGCTCGCAGACAACAGCTACAAGGTGCCGGGCGGCGGGCTCGTCTCGACGGTCGAAGACCTCGCGAAGCTCGCCGCCGCCTTGCAGACCGCGAAGGTGTTGAAGAAGGAGACGGTCGAGCAGATGTACACGAAGCAGAAATTGCGCGACGGCAAGGAGATCGACTACGGGCTCGGCTGGGGGCTGGCGTCACTCAACGGGCGGCGCTACGTCATGCACACCGGCGCGCAACAGCGCGTCAGCACGCTCCTCTACACGATCCCCGACGAGGGCGCCGCGGTCGCGATCATGGTCAACGTCGAAGACACGCAACTCTCCGCGCTCGCCGGACAGATCGCGAAGGCGCTGCGGAAGTAAGTGCATGATGTCGAAGCCTGGATATCGTTAAGCCCCGAAGGGGCGAAATTATGTAGCCCAGGGCAACGCCCTGGGACATAAAACGCAAGCGCGTTGAAGCCCCGAAGGGGCGGAATAAGATCGCGTGACTTATTCCGCCCCTTCGGGGCTTCAACGCGCTTGCGTCAATCATTAACTTGGGGCGCTGCCCCAAGCTTCCTCATAGCGCCCCTTCGGGGCTTCAATCACCGACGCGATCTCATCTCTTGGCTACCGCGCCGTCAGCTCGTCCGCCAGCTTCCCCGCGTCGTACATCTTGCGGAGCGCTTCGATCATCGCCGCCGAGTGGACGGCGACGGCGCGCCCGCCCTCCGGGTCGTCCACGTACCAGTAGCGGTTCGGCAGCTTCTGGATGTTGCTGTCGAAGTTCAAGCCGACGATCTCGGCGTTGCGGTTGATGACGGGGCTGCCGGAATTGCCGCCGATGGTGTCCGCCGTGTAGACGAAGTTGAAGGGCGTCGAGAGGTCGAGCTTGTCTCGGCCGTCGCGCCAGCGCGCGGGCAGATCGTAGGGCGGCTTCTCGTCGAAGGAGCGCGCTCTCTCGTAGAGACCGTAGAAGGTCGTCTTGTAGGGCACGAGCGTCGTGTCCTCCTCGTAGCCGAGCACGCGCCCGTAGGAGAGTCGCAGGCTGAAGGTCGCGTCCGGGTAGACCGATTTTCCGTAGACGGCGAAGCGCGCCTCGGCGATCTTCTGCCCCGCGCCCGTCTCGACGCTCAGGATGTGCTGCTCGTTCCACGCGCGCAGCTCACGGTAGACGGGCTCGACGCGGCGCGCGAGCGCGACCAACGGATCGTCTGACTTCGCGACGGCAGCCGCGCCGCCTTCGACGAGCGACTTGCGGAACGCGACGTCGGCGAGCTTCGTGCCCGCGACGACCCGTTTCGCGACCTCCGCGGGCGTCGAGCCTTCGAGCGCGGCGCGGACGAACGGATCGTCCGCGCCCAGGGTCTTGCGCGCCTCTTCGAGCCACCCGGCGAGGACGGCTTCCTCGAGGTCCGGGTAGATCGGCGCGGGCGAGAGCAGCGTGAGCTTCAGGGATTCGAGACGGTTCTCGCGAAACTCGTCGAGCCGCTCGCTGTTCGGCTTCGTCGTCTCCGCCGCGTAGCGGACGAGCTGCGAGGCGATGGTGCCGAGGCGCGAGGGCGCGAGCGTCGTGAAGGCGAGGCGCTTCGCCATCGCCGGCAGCTCCTTGTAAGCCGCTTCGAGCTGCGCCCACGCGGGCGCGTAACGGCTCCGCGACTCGGGGCGCCGCGCGATCTCGGCGAGCAGCTTCCGCTCGTCCTCCTCCTTGCGACCGAACGAGCGCGCGTTATGTAAGCCCTCCTGCTGACCGACGAGCCGCTTGATCGAATTTTCGAGCGAGCGCCGCGCACTTTGCGCGCGCCGCGCCTGCTCCGCGCCCCCGGCGGCGTAGCGCGCGAGCGCGTCGCGGCGCGAAGTCCAGACCTGCATCTGCAAGGGGTTGCCCACGTCGCGCTGGTACTTCAACTGCGCGAGCGTCAGCATCCGGTTCGTCGAGCCGGGGTTGCCGGGCGCGACGACGAACTCGCCCTCCGAGGGACCCGACTTCGACCACCTGAAATAGTTCGCCGTCTTGAGCGGCTTGTCGTTCTCGTAGACGCGGAAGAAGGCGAAGTCGAGATCGTAGCGCGGGAAGGTGAAGTTGTCGTAGTCGCCGCCGAAGAAGGCGATCTGCTCTTCCGCCGCGAAGACGAGGCGGATGTCCGTGTACTTCTTGAAGCGGTAGAGCCAGTACTCGCCGCCGCTGTAGAGCGTGACCACGTCGGAGCGTAAAGATGTCTTCTCGTTCGACTCGCGCTCGATGGCGGCCATCTCGCCCTTGCGCTGCTCGGCGGCCTGCGCGCTCGTCGCCCCTGCTTTAACCGCGCCCTGCACGCGCTTCGTCACGTCCTCGAATGAGACGAGCACGTTGATCTCAAGATCGGGGCACTTCAACTCTTCGGCGGCCGTGCGCGCGTAAAAACCGTTCTTCGTGTAGTCGCGCTCCTTGGTCGAGACTTTGGAGAGCTGCCCCGAGGCGACGTGCTGGTTCGTCATCAGCAGCCCGTCGGGCGAGACGAAGGAGCCCGAGCCGCCGTCGTTCAAGCGCACGGACGCGAGGCGGACGTTGTCGAGCCACTCCTTGGTCGGCTCGAAGTTATAGCGCTCCTTCCACTGCTTGAGGGGCGGGTTGTCGAACGTCCACATCCCCTCGTCGGCGCGCGCGCGGGGCGCGGCGGGGAGCAGGAAGAAAGCTGTGAGCAATAGTGCGATTGATTTTCTCATTCTTAATTCCTCTTGGAAGAACTGCGCCGTCGCAACTCACCACCATCTGCTTTTATCAGTGACCTCAAGGCTTCGTTGACAGCCTCGTCGGTTGGGAAAGCTTCCGCCACGTCCGGCGCTAACAAAACGAGGTTCGTGCCCTCGCGGTAGCGTCGTGCGTATTTGCCACGTACCCCACCTTTCAGAGAAGAGGCGTCATACTCCGCCCGCAACTCGTCGGTCGGCTCTTCAACTTCCTTCTTCATATAACTTTCTCTCTCCGCGCGTCGTCTCGCGCGCGCTGATGATGCGGATCGCGTCACCTCGCTCGGCATGCGCGATGATGAGCAACTTCTCCCGCTCCGAAAGCCCGATAGTGATTAAACGGTTCTCCTCGGCGGAGTGATCCGGATCGGGGAACGTGACAGCGAGCGGGTCGCCGCCTCGCTAAACGAAACGCCGTGCTTTCTTAGGTTGCGCGCGGCTTTTCCAGCGTCCCACTCGAACTCCATTAGTTGATTATATCTTCCGCAGCCGTCATCTCATAACTCACTTCGTTTTCTCTCAGGCGTTTACATCTTCGCGGAAGCGTTTCTTGAAATCCGGCGAGTCGCGCCGCAGCGAGAGCCAGTCGTCGAAGATTTCGGGCGTCTGGAGCCAGACGGTGAACCAGTTGGCGATCTCCTCCTTCTCGGCGCGCTTGCGCGCGTCCACAGACTTGTTCGCCGCGATCATCTGTGCGCGCTGCTTGCCGCGCAGCGCCGTCTCGCGCACGCGGCGCGCGCCCTCCTTGTCCTTGCTGCGCGCGAACTGCCTGCGTAAATTTTCCAGCCGCCTGATCGACGCGGCAGCCTGCTCGAAGTCGGAGAAGCGCAGGACGTTGCGGAACATCGGCTCGTAGGGGTCGGCGGTGCGCCAGCGCGCGTCCATCTCCAGCACCTCGGCGTGACGCAGCTCCGCGCCCTCGTCGGCGAGCAGGCGCGCAATCACTGCCGGACCTCGCAGTCGAGGTGCTCCCACACCTCGATCATCAGCTCCCGCTTCGTGCGCGCTTTCCACCCGCCCTGTTTCATCTCCCGCCGAGATTACGACGCGGCGGAAGCGCGTGACAAGCTTCGCGCGCCGCCGCCGCCCACCGTGTGACACGCGCCGCGCGCTACGTTAAAATCGACTCTCTTCGATCACGTTACGAAGACTCACGCTGATGACGACACAAAGGGACGGCGCGCTCGCCGCGCTCCACGAACATTTCGGCTTCACGGAATTCCGCGAGGGGCAGCGCGAGGTCATCGACTCGATCCTCGAAGGCCACGACACGGTCGTCGTGATGCCGACGGGCGGCGGCAAGTCGCTCTGCTTCCAGCTCCCCGCGCTGATGCGCGAGGGCTCCACGGTCGTCGTCTCGCCGCTCATCGCGCTCATGAAGGATCAGGTCGACGCGCTGCACGCGCGGGGCCTGCCCGCCACCTTCGTCAACAGCTCCATCGACTTCGAGGAGCAGAAGGAGCGCATCCGCCGGCTCCGCCGCGGCGAGTTGAAGCTCGTCTACGTCGCGCCCGAACGGTTCCGCAGCAACCACTTCGTCGAGGCGTTGCAGAGCGCGAACGTCTCGCTCTTCGCGGTGGACGAGGCTCACTGCGTCTCGACGTGGGGGCACGACTTCCGCCCCGACTTCCTCCGACTTAAGCACGCCATCGATCAACTGGGGCGACCGCAGGTCGTCGCCTTGACGGCGACCGCCACGCCTTACGTGCGCGCCGACATCATCGAGCAATTGGGCTTAAAGGAGCCGCGCGCGTTCGTCTCCGGCTTCGACCGACCGAACCTCTCGCTGAGAGTCGTCCACACGCAGAAGGATCGCGAGAAGATCACGCACATCCGCGCGCTCGCCGCCGCGGGCGGATCGGGGATCATCTACAGCTCGACGCGCAAGTCGGTCGAGCAGGTCGCGCGCCGTTTGCAGGACGCGGGGCTCAGTGTCGTCGGCTACCACGCCGGGATGGAAGACTCGGAGCGCGTGCGCGCGCAAGACGAGTTCATGTCGGGCGCGCGGCAGATGATCGTCGCGACGAACGCCTTCGGGATGGGCATCGACAAGCCCGACATCCGCTTCGTCGCGCACTACCAGATGCCCGGATCGATCGAAGCCTACTACCAGGAGATCGGTCGCGCCGGCCGCGACGGTCTCCCCTCCACCTGCGCCCTGCTCTTCAACTACGCCGACAAGCGCACGCAGGACTACTTCATCGAGGGCTCCTACCCGCCGCCCGAGCTGATCGCGAAGGTCTATGAGGCGCTGGTCGGGACGGGCGAGCGGCGCATCGAGCTCTCGACGAAAGAGATCGCCGCGCGCGCCGCCGTCCGCAACGAGATGGCTGTGCAGTCGGCGCTCATCATCCTCGAAAAAGCCGGGCACATCGAGCGCGGCGCGGGAGCCGAGAACCGCGCGGCGGTGCGGCTGCTGATGCCCGCGCACCTCGCGCGCGAGGCCGTGGGCGCCCGCCGCAGCGCGCGCGACAAGCTCGCGCTCTTCGCGCTGCTCGGCGGCTACGACGTGAACGAGCGCGCCGACGCGGAGCTGAACGTCGCCGACCTGGCCGAGTCGCTCGAACTCGATCTCAACGGCGCGCGGCGCGCGCTCGCGTCGCTCGCCGAGAGCGGCGTCATCTCTTACCAGCCGGCGAGGCGCACGCGCGGCGTTCAACTGCTCGACGAGCAGCCCGCGCGACGGCTGAACGTCCGCCCGCAAGACCTCGCCCGCCGCGCCGCGCTCGAACAGCGCAAGCTGCGCGAGATGATCTCTTTCTGCTACACGGAGGACTGCTACCGCGCCTTCATCCTCGACTACTTCGGCGACCGCTCGCACGCCCCGACCTGCGGCAAGTGCGGCAACTGCCTCGGCGAGCGGGCGAACGCCCCGCGCGAGCCGCGGGTCCTCCCCGTCGATCCGCCGAGCGCGCTCGACCGCCGCCTGCGCGAGCAGTCGCCCGCCGGGCGCGAGCTGGAATACGAGTTGGAGGATCAGTCGCGGCGCACGCACTCGCTGCGCGCGGCGCAGGCGGCTGCGACCGATTCGTCCGCGCTGCGTTCGTCCCTGGAGGGTGAAGTCGCCGCCGCGTTCCCTGACCATGCGGGCGACGCCGACTTCGCGGTGACGGAGGCGCGCGAATTGAACGAGGCGGAGCGGCTGTGCGTGCGGAAGATTCTCGCGTGCGCCGCGCGCATGGAGGGTCGCTTCGGCAAGGGCGTGCTCGCCGCCACGCTGCGCGGCTCGCGCTCGGCGAAGATCACGCAGACGGGGCTCGACAGGCTCACGACCTACGGCATCCTCTCGGACATGACGCAGGACGAGATCATGCTCTACGTCGACGCGCTCGTCGCGGCGGGCGCGCTCTTCGTCACCGGCGGCGCGTACCCGACCGTGCAATTAACTCCTCTGGGGAGCGACGTGATGCGCGAGCGCGCGGAAATAAAACTCGCGCTCCCCTCGTTCGCCCCCGCGGCGACGACAGCCCGCGCGTCGTCTCAGTCAGCGTCATTCTCAGCTACTTCGGCGGGCGCGGCTGTCGGGGCGAAGCGCGTCAGCACGGTCGATGAAACTTACGCCTTCTATAACGCCGGGATGACCATCGAGGAGATCTGCGAGCAGCGCGGCTTGACGGCGATGACCGTCGAGAAGCACCTCGCCGACTGCATCACGGAGGGCCGCCCCTTCGACCTCTCGCGCCACGTCTCGGCGGGTGATCGCGCGCTCATCGAGCGCGCCGTCGCGCAATACGGAGCCGAGCGCCTCAAGCCCCTGCGCGACGCGCTTCCCTATCACGTCACCTACCGCATGATCCGCTTCGTCGTCGCCGAGCTGCAACGGGCGTCCGCGCGCGCCGACTCGCCGGGCTGAGTCGGAACGTCTACAATCCCGTCGAACGCTCCCGACTACGAGACTGCTGAACGCCGCCTGACGACTAACCATGTCCACACCATACTTCGCGCCTGACCGAGCCATGATCGAGAAGCAACCGGAGCTACCGCCGACCGCGCCGCACGATCCCGCGCAGCCGGACCCTTCGCAGCCCGAACCGCTGCCGCTGCCGCCCGATTCGCCGACGCCCGGAGCGCCCGTGCGCGAGCCCGATCCCGTCCAGCCGATGGGCGATCCGGTGCCGCAGGAGTCGCCGCGACTCGCCCGATGAAACGCGAAGCGATCGACCTCGAAGAGATCGCGCGCCGCCTCGCGTCGAAGCCTTTCCGTCCGCACCACCTCTTCCGGAGCGGGCACGCGCAGACGCTCGCCGCACACGCCTTCCCACGCCGACGCCGCCTGCTGCGCGCCGCAGCCGGAGACGAGCCGCGCCTTTTCGAGACCGAGTCGAACGTCAAGGTGCTCGTGCGCTGCCGCTGGCAGGAGCGCCGCGAGTCTGCGCCGACGCTCCTGCTCGTCCACGGCTTGGAGGGGTCGAGCGAATCGACCTACGTCCTCGGCACGGCTGAGAAGGCGCACCGCGCGGGCTTCAACGCGCTGCGCATGAACATCCGCAGCTGCGGCGACACGCAGCACCTCTCGCCGACGCTCTACCACAGCGGGCTCACCCATGATTTGCGCGCCGTCGTCGAAGAACTCTCGCGGCGCGACCGGCTCGCGGAGATTTACCTCGCGGGCTTCTCGCTCGGCGGCAACCAGTGTCTGAAGTTCGCGGGCGAGGCGGGCGGCGACGCGCCGCGCGCGCTCAAGGGCGTCTGCGCCGTCTCGCCGTCGCTCGATCTCTCGACCTGCGCGGACGCGATCTCGCGGCGCTCGAATTTCGTCTACAGCCAGAAGTTCGTCCGCAGCCTCAAGCGCCGCATGCGCCGCGCCGCCGCGCTCTACCCGGAGCGATACGACGCGCGCCGCCTCTCGCTCGTCCGCACGATCCGGGACTTCGACTCGCACTACACCGCGCCGCACGGCGGCTTCCGCGACGCCGACGACTACTACGCGCGTTCGAGCGCGCTGCAATTCGTCCCCTCGATCCGCGTCCCGGCCCTCGTCATCCACGCCGAGGACGATCCGCTGGTGCCGTTCCGCTCCTTCCGCGATCCCGCGCTCGGCGTGAACCCGCGCGTCGTCTTCCTCGCGCCGCGGCACGGCGGGCACGTCGGATTTCTGTCGGATGCGGCGAACGGAGAGGATCGTTTCTGGGCGGAGAACCGCGTCGTCGAGTTCTGCCGTCTCGTGCACGAAGCCGCTTCCGACTGACCCTTACGACGCCCCTCGTTTGTTGACGCGCCGCGCCCGGTCGCCATAAGCTGTCATCAGTTTCAACGAACCAAAAGCGGCTGCAAGCGCCCGGAAGGATCAGGGCGGGTTTTCTCTGATAGATGATCGTCGCGCTGAAAATCTTCGCCGTCTTCCTGCTGGTCTTAGCCAACGGCTTCTTCGTCGCCTCCGAGTTCTCGATGGTCGGCGTGCGCCGGATGCGCATCGCCACGCTCGCCGAGGGCGGCGACGCGAGAGCCCGCCGCGTCCTCGCGCTCAAGGACAACCTCGGCGCCTACATCTCCGCCACGCAGCTCGGCATCACGCTCGCCTCGCTCGGCTTGGGCTGGCTCGGCGAGCCGACGGTCGCGCACCTCCTCGAAACGCCGCTCGCCGGGCTCCCCGAGGTGTGGCGCCACGCCGTCGCCTTCATCATCGGCTTCGCCATCATCATGGCGTTCCACATCGTCTTCGGCGAGCAGGTGCCGAAGATGCTCGGCATCGAGCGCGCCGAGCGCGTGGTGCTCTTCACCTCGTCGGTGATGGTGCTCTTCTCGAAAGCCTTCAGCCTGCCGATCCGCTTGCTGAACTGGGCGGGCACGCGGACGGTGCGCCTCTTCGGCATGCACACCTCCGCCGAGCACGCCTCGACCTACACGGAGGAGGAGCTGAAGCAGCTCGTCGACATCTCGCACAAGAGCGGGCACATCGAGGCTGACGAGCAGCAGCTCATCAACCGCGTCTTCGACTTCTCCGAGGCGGAGGTGCGCGAGGCGATGGTGCCGCGCACGGCGGTCTCGGCGCTGCCCGTCACCGCCACGCTCGAAGAGGCGGAGCGCGCCTTCTGCGAGCTGGGCTACTCGCGACTGCCCGTCTACCGCGAGCGCCTGGACGACGTGGTCGGCGTCCTCTTCATGAAAGACATCATGCCGTGCCTGCGGCGGAAGACCTGCTCGAAGAGATCGTCGGCGAGATCAACGACGAGTACGACGAGGAGACGCGCGCGCAGATCGCCGAACAGGCGGACGGCACCTACCTCCTCGACGGCATGCTCGCCGTCCGCGACGCCAACCGCCACTTCAAGTTAAAACTCCCGGAGGAGGCGGGCTACACCACGCTCGCCGGCTTCATGCTCGCGCGCGCCGGTCGGATGCTGAAGCCCGGCGAGACGGTCGAGCACGAGGGCGCGACCTTCGCGGTCGAGCGCGTCGACCGCCACCGCATCCGCCGCGTCCGCTTCACGCCCGCCGCGGAGCCCGAGACCGCGGAGCAGACCGCGAGCGCGGCGGACTAGAGTCGGCGCGCGGCTCAATCAGACGGACACCGTTAAGTGGGAGAGGGTCAGCCCGCGATGATGAGTCGCGGGCTGACCCTCTCCCACTTTTAGTTTTGTCTACCCGCCTTAGTCCCGGCTACTTTTCGATCCGCTTCAACAGGCGCGCCGCCTGGTTGCGCGCGATGAGCGGGATGCGCTCGTCGTTGGTGAGATCGACGAGGAGCGGCGCGAGCGTTGTCTTGTCGGAGATGTCGTCGCGGTTGAGGAGGAGTTCGAGCCGCCGCAGCAACGTGATCGACTCGGAGGGCTGGTACTGGCGGGCGATGCCGATGTCGAAGACGAAGAGCTGCTGCTCCGTGAGCCGGCGGTACTCCCTGACGAGCGCGATGCGCGCGAACGCCGAGGGCGAGATGTCGAGCGGCTCCGTGAGCGGGCGCTCCTCGTTCTTGCGCTCGAAGGTGATCCGCCCGCGCCCCGCCGAGTCGTGCTCGATGACGACGCGGCGCACGTCGAAAGCAGGCTGACCGAACTCGTAAGTGTAGTTGACGCCGGCGGCGGCGCTCGCCGCCGCGCCCGACGGATCAACCGACTGCACGGCGGCGGGGCGCGCCTCGGCGTTCTTCTTGACGGGGGCGGGAGTCTCGTTGGCGACAGCCGTCTGCGGGGCTGTCGCGTCGTCGCTCCGCGCGTTCTTCTTCGCGGGCGCGGGCACCGCGGCGGGGGCGGCTTGCGTCGCCTGCGCCGCCGGCTGCTTGCCCCTGGTCGTCGGCTTGCGCTTCTGCGCCGAAGTCGGAATCGCCGCGCCCGAGGCGAGCGCGGCGATCAAGGTTAACCCTGTCAGTGTGTTTCTCAAGCTCATTCGAAAGCGACCGAGACCAGCTTCGAGACGCCCACCTCCTCCATCGTCACGCCGTAGAGGGCGCGCGCCGTCTCCATCGTGCGCTTGCTGTGTGTGATGACGAGGAACTGCGTCTCGGTTGCCATCTCGGCGATCTTCGCCGTGAAGCGACCGATGTTCGCCTCGTCGAGCGGCGCGTCCACTTCGTCGAGCAGACAGAACGGCGAAGGGCTGTAGCGGAAGATGGCGAGGACGAGCGCGAGCGCCGCCATCGCCTTCTCGCCGCCGGAGAGCAGCAGGACGTTTTGCAGACGCTTGCCCGGCGGCTGCGCGATGATGTCGATGCCGGACTCCAGAAGGTCGTCGGCGTCGATGATGCTCATCTCGCCGCGACCGCCGCCGAAGAGTTCGACGAAGAGCTGACCGAAGTTGCGGTTGATCTCCTCGAAGGCGTGGCGGAACCGCTCGCGCGAGCGCTTCTTGATCTCGCGCAGCGCCTCCTCGGTCGAAGCGATGCCGTCCTCGATGTCCTTGCGCTGCGTGGTGAGGAAGGCGAAGCGCTCTTCGGACTCGCCCAGCTCTTCGAGCGCCATCAAATTCACCGCGCCGAACCCTTCGAGCCGCGCGCGCAGCTCCTCGACCCGCCCGCGCCCGGCTTCCAGATCGAACTCCGCGTCGGGCTCGTAGGCCGCGACGATCTCTTCGAGCGTCTGCGAGAGCTCCGCGACGCACGACTCGCGCAGGTAGTTCAGGCGCGCCGCCGCCTCGGCGCGGTTGATCTCGAGTTGGGCGCGAGCCTCGCGCGCCTCAGCCGCGCGGTGGTTCAGCTCGCTCAGCTCCTCCGCCAGCTCGTCGGCGCGAGAGCGCGCCGCGCCCAGGCGCCCCGTCGCGCGCTCGACTTCCGTTTGCAGCCGCCCCGCCTCGCTCTCGACCGTGCCCGCGGACTCTTCCATCTCTTCGAGCGCGCCGCGGACCTCGGCGAGACGCCCGCGCATCTCCTCGATCTCAGCCGCGTGCCGTTCGAGCCGTGCTTCGAGGTCTGCCGACTCGGCTTCCGTGCGTCGGAGTTCCGAGGCGGTCGCGCGCCGCCGCTCGGCCGCCGCCGCCGCCGCCGCGCGCTCGCCGCTCAGGCGCTCGCTCTCGACCTCAGCCCAGGAGCAGCAGCGTCTCTTCCAACTCGACGAGGCGCGCGCGCGCCGCGCTCAGGGAGTCTTCCGCCGAGACGACTTCCGAGGCGAGCTCCGAGGCGCGCGTCTCGAGCTCGCGCATCTCGCGCTTGAACGCCAGGAGCCCCGTCGCCTCGTCCACCTGCGCCGCGCCGCCCGCGCCGACGAGTTGACCGCCCGAAACCCATTCGCCGTCGAGCGTCACGTAAAGCTCTCCCGTCTCGTAAGACCCGGCGGTCGCCTCTTCCAGACTCGCGACGATGCGCGCGCCCATCTCGCGCCGCAGCGTGCGGTTCAAGACGCTCAACAGCTCGCGCGGCGAGCCGAGCACGTCCCCCAGCCGCACGTCGCGCGCGCCGAGATCGGCGACGGTGACGCGCGAGTAGGGATCGCCCGCTTCCATGTCGTCCACGCCCGCGCCGTGAATCCCCGCGACGAGGAAGGTCGCCCTCCCCGCGCCGCTCGCGGCGAGCCACGCGGCGGCGCGCGCCGCGTCGTCCGGCGTCGGCACGATGACGGTCTGGAGGTATCCGCCGAAGATGCCTTCGACGGCGCGCTCCCACTGCGGCTCGACCCTCAGCATGTCGGCGAGCGTGCCGACGGTGTGGAAGTCCTTGGACGGATCGCGCTCCGCCTCGTCGAGCAGCTCGTCCGAGAAGATGCGCTGGACGGCTTGCGAGTAGAGCGAGCGTTTGGCGTCGAGCTCGGCGAGCGTCTCCAGGCGGTTGCGCACGCGCGCGGCGTCCTCGCGCATGCGCGCGTACTCGTCGAGCGTGGTCGAGACGAGAGAGCGCGCCTCGGCGACGCCCGCGGCTGCCGTCTCGCGTTCGGCTAAAAGTTTATCGAGGCGACCGCGCGCGGCGTCGATCTCGATCTGCAGCGCGGCGGCTTTCGACTCGAACTCCGCGTGCGCGGCGCGGGCGCGCTCGCCCTCGCGCTCCAGCCCCTCGGCTTGCGCGGCGAGGCGTTCGAGCGTCGCTTCGAGCTGGCGACCGATCTCGGACAGACGCTCGGCGACCGCCGTGTGCGTCAGAAGCTCGGCGCGCGCCGCTTCGATCTGCGACTCGGCGTCGAGCACTTCGTTCAGCAGGCGCGCGTAGTCGGCTTCCGCGGAGCGCAGTGATTCGGCGCTCTGCTCGCTCTCGTCGCGCAGCCGCGCCTCGCCCGCGCGCAGTCGCTCGCCCTCCGCGCGCACTCCCGCGAGGCGCTCGTGCAGATTTTCGACCTGCGCCTCGATGTCAGCGATGCGCTGTTCGAGCGACTCAGCCTGTTCCTCGCGGTAGGCGCGCTCGCGCTCGCGCCGGTCGCGGCGGAGCGCGGCGTCGGCGACCGCGCCGCGCGCCGTGGCGAGCTCTTCCTCGCGCTCGCGCGCGGTGGCGGTGACGCTCCGGGTCTCGCCTTCGCGGTCTTCGAGTTCGGTGGCGACGATGTCGGAGACGCGGCGCAGGTTCATGCGCGCGCCTTCGAGACGCGCCTCCGCCGCGCGCTGGCGCACGCGGAACTTCGTGATCCCGGCAGCCTCCTCGATGAGCGTGCGCCTGTCCATCGGCTTGGCGGAGAGAATCTGACCGATGCGCCCCTGCTCGACGATGGCGTAGTGCGCGCCGGAGAGCCCAGTGCCGGAGAAGAGGTCCTGGATGTCGCGCAGCCGGCAGGCTCGACCGTTCAGGAGGTACTCGCTCTCGCCGTCGCGGTAGAGCCGGCGCGCGACCGAGACGGTCTCGCCGGGAGCGAAGCCCAGTGCGAGCCGGCGCGGGCGCCAGTGCCGTTTCGCGTGATGACGCGCCTTCGCCGTCATCGCTTGCGAGGCGGACGCATCGGCAGAGGCGAGATCGGTTGAGCTCGAGAAGGGCGCTGTCTGAGATTGATCGGCGAGCGACGCGCCGGTCGTGACTGCGTCGGTAGTCTGCGAGAGTTGCGCGGCGTCGTTCGCCGCCGGCGTAGTTGCTTCAGCGTCGAGGGTTTCGGGCGCGTCGTCGCCGAGGATTTCGGGGGCGAGCTTGGCTTCGATCTGTTCTTCGTGCTCGTCGATCTCTTCGAGCGTCGAGTCGATGTCCTCGATGTCGGGCTCCTCCGCGGTGGTCTCGTCGCGCACGAGGTGGAGCACGACCTCAGCCATGCCGCTCGGCGCGCGGTTGCGCGAGCCCTGGAAGATCACGTCCTTCATGTCGGAGCCGCGCAGGTGTTTGACGCGCTGCTCGCCCAACACCCACGAGATGGCGTCCGAGACGTTCGACTTGCCGCAGCCGTTCGGGCCGACGATCGCCGTGATGCCCTCGCCCGTGAAGACGAGCTCCGTGTAGTCGGCGAAGGATTTGAAGCCCGTGATTTCGAGTCGCTGAAGTTTGAACATGCGCGTGGCTTTCGTCGGCTTGGGCTACTCCTACCCGGCTGCGCCACCCTTCGAGAAGCACAGCCGATAGAGCGCGGCGTGGGAGAGCACACTATATGTGGGTGCGGCACCGATGTCAACAAAAGCCTCAGCCGGCGCCGGTTTACTGGTTGCGTGCGGTGGGTTTAGCGCGGGGGCGCGCGGCGCCGAGGCGTCAGCGACCGAGGAGATCGCGCCGCCCGAAGAGCGCGAGATCGACGCCGGGGCGGAGCTGGTAGACGCCGCCGACTCTCTGGTAGCGCGCGCCGAGCAGGGATTCGACCTCCGGCACCTGCGAGACCTTGACGATGACGACCGCGTCCGTCGTCTCGCCGACCTTGCCGGGGTAGCCGATGTGCTTGTAGTCGCGCACGTACCAGGGCATGGGCCAGTACTCCTGGTTCTCGACCGCCACGTTGATGCCGGCGTTGTACTTGTCGCCCGTGCGCGCGGCGATCGTGTCCACCTGGGCGATCAGCGCGTGGAAGTCGCGCTTGGTGTGCGCGTAGACGTAAGGGTATTGGTCGTCGTCGTAGTGAACGAAGTTGAGCTGGTAGGACTGCCACGCGGCGGCGGCGAGCGAGACGCCCAAGAGCGCGAGCGCGACGACGCGCCAGCCGCGCTGTCGGGCGCGGTAGAGCCTGTCGACGGCGTAGCCGCCGGAGACGGCGAAGGGCAGGAGCCAGCTGAGCGCGAGCCACGGCGTCTTGTACTTGATGATCGAGTAGGCGACGCAGAGACCGAAGCCCCAGAGCGCGGCGAAGAGTGGGAAGCGGCGGCGCGTCTTCCAGAGCGCGAAGAGCGCGCCGAGCGTCGCCAGCACGACGAGCGGCGCTTCCTCGCCGAACTGCCACCCGCCGCCGTACCTGCCGAAGACGAGCCACTCGAAATACTTGTAGACCGGGTAGCCGTGGAATCCGCTCTCGCCGGTCTTCCTCCAGACCTTCAACGCCTCGATGGAGTCGGGGACGCCCTTCGGGTTGGTGAAGAACGACGAGTAGTAGAGGATGTTGACGAAGAGGAAGATCGAGATCGCGCCGACGAGCAGGTAGAGCGCGTGCGTCCACCCGCCGAAGCGTTCGACGAGGCGGAGCGGAGCGGGCGCGAGATCGCCCGCCGCGCCCGCCGCGCGCCTGTCGCGCGCCTTCTTCTTCGTCGGCTCGGCTGATCGCCCCCAGCCGCTGCGCGCGACGAGCCGCACCCACAGCTCAGCCATCCCCCGATCATGATGAGTAGGAAGACCATCCACCCGCGCGTCAGCGTTGCAGAGTACTTGGCGGTCGCGTGCGAGACGGCGACGAGCGCGAATGAGAAGACGGCGACGAGCAGCCCCGCCGCGCCGCCGCCGTACTTCTTCAGCCGCCCGCCCGGCTCCGCCGCGTCGCCCTCGTAGAAGCGTAGCGCGCCGACGACGATGCCGAGCGTGAAGAAGACGAACAGCATCTCGTGGATGTAGTAGCGCGAGAAGAAGACCATGCCGGGCGAGACGGCGAGGAGCGCGGCGCAGGCGAGCGCGCCGATCGCCCCGACGTAGCGGCGCAGGGAGAGCGCGAGCCACACGGTCGCCAAGCCGAACGCGACCGTCACGGAGCGCACGACCCAGGTGCTCAGCCACTGGTGCGAGTCCGCGAAGGAGGCGAGCGGGAGCGTGAAGTAGTAGAGCGTGGGTCCGTGGTAGTTGGTCGGGTTGTAGGCGTACTTGCCCTGCCGCAACAGCCCCAGCAGGAAGAAGCCGTTGACGCCCTCGTCGTGGTGCAGCGGCTTGAGCTCTAGATAGAGGACGCGCAAAAGCGCCGCGACCGCGACGACGACCGCGCAGCCGATCCGCCACACGCCGTCGGAGAGCCGCGTGCCCGCGGCAGTCGGCGCGGCGGGCGGCGGCAGCGGCGGGGGCGCGGCGGCGGTCACCGCCCCCCAGACGTTTGCGTCATCGTTAACACCGGCGTTCGATCCGGCGCGCCGCTTCGCCTTACCGCCGCGCGACTTTGTAGAGTTGGTAGGCACCCGTCTCCCCGACCTTCTCGAAGCGTGTGAAGAACTGTTCGTTGACCCGCAGACCCGTGCGCTCCAGCGGGCTCACCACCACGTACTCGACGCCGTACTTCGCGAGCAACTGCTCGGCGTCGAACGCGCCCGCGTAGACGCGGCTCACCTCGGACTCGCGCGCGGCGTAATCGATGCCCTGCGACCAGAGGTGACCGCCGTAGCCCATCAGCGACTGGCGACCCGACAAATAGACCGGGTGATTATAGGTCGGCGCGTGGAGGATGAGCGAGCGCGGCGCGGTCTCGCGCTTTAACAGCTCCGCGAACCCAACGCCGTCGCGGTCGAACTCCCTCTGCTCCGACGCTTCCGCGACCACGCGCCACACGTCGAGCGCGCCCGTGAGCGTGAGGACAACTAGAAGCGCCGCCGTCGTCAACTTCAGCGCGGCGTTCGTCCTCCACAGGCGCGCGAGCAGGAGCGCGACGAGCGGCACCGAGGCGACGTACCAGTAGAACAGGACTTTGATGTTGTCCCACACCCACGGCGAAATCTTCGCGGCGTTGCAGATGAGGAAGAGGATCGTGAACGGCAGGTAGAAGATCAGCAGCCGCTTCGGCACCAATGGATCGCGACCGCGCCACGCGAGCGCGGCGGCGAGCAGCGGGATGAAGAGCCCGGTGTTTTTGATCCAGAACCAGACCGGGTTCTGCGTCCCGCGATCCCAGCCCACCTGCCACGCGAAGAAGCTCGCGGGACGCGCCGCGCTCCCGCGCGTCGCCCACCACATCGCCGGAGCCGCGAGCAAAAACGCCGCCGCGAAGAAGATGATCCACGCCCGCCAGCGCGGCAGGAGCAGCGCGAGGCAGCCCGCCACGAGCATCAGCACGACGAAGCTGTGGGCGTGGACGAGCGGCAGCGTCCCGGCGATCAAGCCCGCCGCGAGCAGCCGCGGCTCCGCGCCATCGAGCGTCGAGAAGAACGGCAGAGACTTGAACGGCGTGAAAGGCGGCGCGCCCTCGTGCGCGGTCTTCGCCCTCCCCTTCTTACCCTTCTTCCCGCGCGCGCCTTCGTCCGTTCCAGCGTCGCCGCGTCCCCGCGTCCCCGCGTCGTCTTCACCGCGCGTCGCCAGCCACCACTGCGTCGCGACGACGAGCGCGAGCGGCAGGCCCAGGAGCAGCCCGCGCTGCGGCACGAAGAGCGTCGTCACGGCGTTGCCCCAGCGGTACGCGCCGTCGAAGGTGATCGTGTAGTCGTGCGGCGGGTGG
>JAIVJC010000208.1:17244-21209 GCA_020200235.1 Acidobacteriota bacterium
GAGCCCGCCGCTGAAGATCGTCAGCACGGGCGCGAGCAGGGCGGCGAGCCTGTCTCCCGTCCACACGAGCGCGAAGCGGTACAAGAGCCCCGTCAGCGAGACGGAGAGCAGCAGGTTCTCCCAGAAGAGCGCGCCCTCGTAAGTCGCGCCCGCGCGCGCGAACATCGCCGCGACGAAATCGACGACGAACGGGTAGGTCAGGCGCGCGCCCGCGTACTCCGGGTGCGTCGGGGGGAAGTTCTCGCCGTGGGCGAAGCTCGTGATGATGCTCAGGTGGAACGGCAGGTCGCCGAGGTTGTTGTCCACGCCCGTGTAGATCGCGCCGCCGCGCTCGAACATCGCGCGCCCGTAGACAGACCAGAACAGGACGAGCGAGCAGAGGACGAGGACGAGCGGCGCGGTCGCGCGCAGCGACGGCCGCGCGAGAGCCCCGCGCAGATCGCGCGAGAGCAGCCGCGCGTCGTAGCGCACGCGGGCGCGCAAGTCAGCGCGCGCGAGGAAAGCGAGCGGCGCGGCGACGATGAGCGCGGAGAGCGCGAGCGAGAGATCGGTGAGACCGACGAAGGACGAGAGGACGAAGCCGACGAGACCGAGCGCGGTTAACCCGACGGGCACGCCCGCGGCGAGGCGCGCGGCGGGGTGCGCCTCCTCGTCGTAGAGGTAGGTCGCGACCGCGCCGCCGCAGACGGCGACGAGCGCGAGGATGCTGGCGAAAAGGCTCACGAAGATTTTTCTGAATACGGATGGTCGAACCCGACGCGCGAGATTATACGCGAACTCCCGCGCCCGCGCGCAAAGCTTCGGCGCACCTCGCCGCGAAAACTTTTCGGCGGGACGGCGTGTTTGCCTTTCGCCCTCCTCTTCCTTAAAGTTCTTCGTTCGTCCACGCGGCGAAGTCGCCGTCTGAAAGAGGTGTCACATGCTCCGCGCAGGGATCGTCGGGCTGCCGAACGTCGGCAAGTCCACGCTATTTAACGCGCTGACGGCGCAGTCGTCGGCGCTCGCCGCCAACTACCCGTTCGCCACCATCGAGCCGAACGTCGGCGTCGTCGCCGTGCCCGACTCCCGGCTCGAACCGCTCGCGAAGATCGTCAAGACGACGACGATCGTCCCCGCGATGGTCGAGTTCTTAGACATCGCCGGGCTCGTCCGCGGCGCGTCGAAGGGCGAGGGGCTCGGCAACCAGTTCCTCGCCAACATCCGCGAGACCGACGCGGTCGTGCACGTCGTCCGCTGCTTCGAGGACGAGCAGGTGATCCACGTCGAGGGCACGGTCGATCCCGCGCGCGACGCCGAGACCGTCCACATCGAGCTGGCGCTCGCAGACCTCTCGTCGGTCGAGCGGCGGCGCGAGCGCGCGCAGAAGACGGCGAAGGGCGGCGATCGCGCGGCGCGCGCCGAGATCGAGGTGCTGGATAAACTCCTGCCCGCGCTCTCAGACGGCAAGCCCGCGCGCAGCGTCCCGCTCACGGACGACGAGCGCGCCGTCGCGCGAAACTTCTTCCTGCTCACGATGAAGCCGACCATCTACGCGGCGAACGTGGACGAGGGATCAATCGCCCACCCGGAAGAGAACGCGCACGTGCGCGCCGTGCAGGAGTTAGCCGCGTCGGAGTCGGCGGAGTGCGTCGTCATCTCCGCGCAGATCGAGGCGGAGCTGGTCGAGCTCTCAGTTGAAGACCGGCGCGAGTATTTGCAGTCGCACGGCGTCGAGTCCTCCGGCGTCGACCGGATGATCCAGAGCGCGTACCGCCTGCTCGGCTTGATGTCGTTTCTGACGGCGGGCGAGAAGGAGGTGCGGGCGTGGACGATCCCGCGGGGCACGCGCGCGCCGCAAGCCGCGGGGACGATCCACACCGACATCGAGCGCGGCTTCATCCGCGCCGAGGTCGTCTCCTACGCCGATCTCCTCCGCGCGGGCTCATACGCCGCCGCGCGCGAGCAGGGCTTGCTCCGCCTCGAAGGCAAGGAGTACGTCATGCAGGAGGGCGACGTGGTCCACTTCCGCTTCAACGTCTGAGGGCGCGACGCCGCCGGCTCTCACTTCTTGAGAATATTGAGGCCCGCGCGCGGGATCGCGACGCCGCCCGACAGCGTGCGCCCCTTGGTCGCGCTCGAAAACATGTCTCGAACCAGCTCCGGCTCCATTCCTAATCTCATTAAGTCCGCGGCATCGACCGTGATGTGCGACTTGATGCCGTAGTACTTCAGATCGCCGAGCCTGATCTCTATGGCCGGCGTCACACCGAGGTTGACGATGTCGGCGAGCGGGGTGGGGCGTCGCCGGATGGGCGGCAGCTTGATGTAGTCGGGGAGGCCGCCCCCGCCCCCTCCGCGTACGGGGGCGTTCGGCGGGAGGTTGCCCGGCGGGCTCTGCGCGCCCTCGACGACCCTTTGCGCCGCCCAGAGCAGAGCCTGCGCGGGCGTGTCAACGCCCTCCACCTGTTCGATGATCGAGGCGATGTTCTTTTGATCCTTCGCCGTGAGGTTGACCAAGACTAACGCTGGAAGCATGTTACCTCCCGATTACTTCACCAATTTGAGTAACACCTGGCTCAAGACGGCCATGAAAAAGCCCGCGAGGAGACAGTATCCGCTGAATGCCAAAAGCCTCGCGCGCCCGTCGTTGATGATCGCGTTCTCCTCGCGCGCAGCGAAGTACGTTCGTGCCACCTGCGCTTTCGCGTCGTCGTCGGACACGTTATTGCCCCAGAGGGCGTTGACGAGGTCGTCTTCCCGCGGCTGGCTCTTGTAGCCGCTGCGGATGCGCGCGCCGAGCAGCGCGAGCACCAGCGCCACCGACAGGGCGAGGAGCGCGCCAACGGCGAGCCACAGCCCCAAGTCCTTCCTGCTCCCGGTGTAGGACAAGTTCTTCAAGTCGATGAGCTGAAAGCCCATGACGAGGCCGACCGCCTTGATCAGGCTCTCGGACTTGTCCGTCAGCTTGTCCCTCCTCTGATTCTCCGTCGTGAAAGCCTTCTCGCCCTCGCCGACGAACAAGTCGAGCTTACCGGTTGGAGCGGACATGGCTACTGCGACTCCTTTCCCGCAATGCGACAACGCTCCGCCACCGGCACGACGCACGACGTGCGAAGTTCGCGCGCGGGACTGACAACGGATTCATTAGTGGGCATGGTAGCCCTCCTTCCGAGGACGGCGTGCAGAGGGTGGTAAGGCTTTCGAGTGAAGTCTCGTCAGCGGATAAGGCGACCTTGGAAGCACGGGCAAAGTATTCCAGAACCGCGCGTAAGTCAACAGGAATTTAGGTTCCACGCGAGCCGCCTGCGCGCGCACGACGAGCCGCCTGCGCGCGCACGCGCGAGGGGGCCGGATGAGTCTTGCGACTCATCCGGCCCCCTCGCGCGTGCGCGCCGTTTGCTGCCTCCCGCTTACGGCTTGCCGAACCTCAGCCTGTACTCCTCCGAGTTGACGAACCCGTTGACCATCGAGCGGATGTCGTTCGGGTTGGCGTTGATCGTGTCGAGCCAGTCCTTGTAGCCCTTCGGCTCCGGGTCGCGCCTGAGGTAGCCGAAGTATTCGACGGCGACGAAGCCGCCGTTGTACTCCTTCCTGTCCACCTCGCCGCTCTCGACGATGGCGCGCAGCACGTCGGCGCGCGTCTTCGTCCCGGCGTTCAGCTCGTTCTTGAGCTGCTGGCTGTTCGAGACCTGCACGCCGACCGTCTCCTGTAACGCGTCGACGTATTGATCGTTCGTCTTCGCGTCGTAGCGCGATTTGAAGTCGTCGCGGTTGCGGAACTCCACCGTGTAGGCGGCTTTCCCCGCGTTGACCTCCTCCGGCGTCGTCCCCGTCACGCGGCGCAGGTCGCGTATGAACTCCTCGTAGAGCGGGAGCCTCGCGAAGGCGACGCGGTAGAAGCGGTAGACGAAGTAGCCCTTGATCTGGAACTCGACGGAGGCGAAGAACTTGCCCGACACCGAGACGCGGTCGCAGGTCTGGTCGCC
>JAIVJC010000209.1 GCA_020200235.1 Acidobacteriota bacterium
GATCAGTTAAATCAGCTCTTACTGATTTTCTGACCTCTGACCTCTAACCTCTGACCTCTGCTCAGACGACGATTGAGTTGGCGGGGTGGTGCGGGTCGTAGCGGACGGTGATGCCGGCGCCGGGCGAGTAGGCGACGGGGCGCTGCCGCTGCGCGTCGTTGAGCGTCTGTGAGGACTCGTACTCGACGCCGCTGATTTGGTAGCTGTAGAAGACGTGCGTGATGTCGCCCGCCTCGTCCGTGCCGACGTCGAAGACGGTGCCGTCGGCGATGCGCCCGGTGCTGAGCAGGCGCGCGCGGCGCGCCGCCTCCGGGTCAACCTTGTCGCGCCGGAAGAGGTTCAGCAGTCCCATGTCTCGTCGGGTGTCTCCGCGCCGGCGGAACTTAGGGAACATTCTTCGCGGGCGTCGTGCGCGCCGACTGCCCCGCGGGCGGCGCGGGCAGAATCATGCCGTCGCGGATGAGCAGATCGTCCGCGGTGCCGAGCTTCTTGTCCTCGCCCGCGAGGCGCAGCGTGTAGTTGGTGAACGAGAGCGGCTCGCCCTGCGGCTCTTCGGAGCGCAGCGCGACGGGCCGGACGGTGACGTTAGTGCTGCGCCGCCCGCGCGACGCCCCGGCGGCGGGCAGCGACGCGATGGTCGATTCGGGCTCGTAGCGGCCGGAGGCGATCATCCGCGCGGCGCGCGCCATCGTGCCGTCCGGATCGGGGAGCTTCTTCAACTCCTCCGCGCTCGTCGGGAGCGTGCCGTACTGCTGCTGGTATTCGAGGAGTGCCTTGACCGCGTCGTAAGCCTCGGCGCGGCGCGCCGCTTCGGCGGCGAGGTCGCGCTGCCTGAGCCGCGCGGGGACGGTCGCGCCGATGAGCGTGAGCATCGCGACGGCGACCATTGCCGAGGCGGCGAACCCGCCGAGCGCGCAGCGCACGCCCGCGAAGCGCGACGGGTCGCGGCTCACGCGCATGAGCGAGCGCGCGCCGCCGAAGAACGCGGCGAGCGAGAGCGGCACCAGCACCCACTTCAGACGCCACGCCGAGGTCTCCGCCGCGGCGATCACGTTCCAGGGGGCGAGCGAGAAGGGCTTGCGCTCGAAGAGCGCGAACGCCGACGAGGGCGCCCGAGCCCGCCACCGCCGCCGTCAGACCGTAGGCGGGCAGCTCGAAGGCGGGGCGCGCGAGCGGGGGACCCACCGAGAGGGCGCCGCAACCTTGGCAGGGCTCCGTGGGCAGGGGGGCGTGCGCCTTAGCGCCGCAGCAGGGGCAGATCGCCAGTTGGGGAGACTTCATTTTCGGCAACTCTAGAGACTCCTTCCGATCCCTCGACCGGAGACGTTGTCAGATCATTTGGTAGAACGACTAAAGCGGCGACGGTGTTTGGTAATTATCGACCGCCCGGACCTTCTGCGGCGCGCCCCCGCGCCTCTCCTCGTCGACCTTAGATGCGTCGGCAGCCGCTTTCGCACCCGCCGCCTCCAGGTCGGCGCGCAAAACTTCGTGCCACGTGTGGTACATCCTGTGCGCGAAAGTCCAGTAGGAGCCGAGGGCGAGTACCCACAGCACCGCGGGCATCCGGTTCGCGAAGTAGTTCGCGGAGCCCGCGTGCGTCGAGAACGCGCCGATGATGAGCAGCACGACGCGCTCCGGTCTTCTGAGGAAGCCCACGTCGCACTTCGGGATCAAACTCTCCGCGCGCGCGCTCGTGTAGCTCACCAGGACCGAGCCCATCAGAGCCGCCCCGGCGAGGAAGACGTTGAGGGTCGAGTGCTGACCGAACGCCGGGCTCGACGCGTCGTCCGTCGCGCGCGCGTAGAAGACCATCAGCCCGACGAAGACGACCATGTCGGAGAGGCGGTCGAGCGACGAGTCGAGGAAGCCGCCGAAGCGCGTGACGCGACCCGAGAGGCGCGCGACCTTGCCGTCGAGCATGTCAAAGAGGTTGGCGACGACGAGGACGACGCCTGCCGAGAAGAAGTGACCGAAGCCGAAGAGCAGGCCCGACAGGACGTTGATCGAGACGCCGATCACGGTCAGCCAGTTCGGGCTGACGCGGCGGCTCGCCAGCCCGCGCACCATCGCGTCGATGACCCGCAAAGCAGTGCGCCCGATGCTCGCCCCAAACAATACTTCTTTCCTTCTCTTCCGCCCCGCCGCCGTGTACGAAACCGCGCTAACTGCGCGAGCCTCGCCAGTTAAGCGATGAATAATAGGGACGCGGGCGATACTCTGTCAAGAAATTCGGTCGTGAGCGCGGCGGCGACTGAACCCGCGCGGACGCCGCGGCTGAACGCTGGCGCGACTGGTTAGGGCGCGCCGCCGAAAGTTTGATCCCCGCGGCGACGGCGCCTACGAGGGGCTTTCTTCCTTCGGCTGATCGTGCAGCGTCGTCAGCCGTCGGATCTCGAAGTTGCGCGCGCCGCCCGGCGTGGTGACTTTGACCTCGTCGCCCTCCTCGCGCCCCATGAGGCTGCGCCCGACGGGCGAGGTGGTCGAGATGAGTCCGCCGGGCGGGTCGCTCTCCTCGGCGGTGACGAGGCGGTAGGTCACTTCCTCGTCGCGCTCCGGATCGTAGAGCACGACCGTCGAGCCGTAGGCGACCTTGCCGTGCGGGATTTGCGAGATGTCGATGGAAGAGACCTCGCTCAGGCGCTGGCGCAGATCGCGTATGCGCGCCTGGACGAACTGCTGGCGCGCGAGCGCGGCGTGGTACTCGGCGTTCTCCCGCAGGTCGCCCCACTCCTTCGCCGTCTTGATCTGCTGCGGCAGACGCACGCGCAGCTCCGTGTCCAACTCGTCCAGCTCGGCTTGCAGTCTGTCTTTAACGTGCTGTGTCACGACTCTCTCCTCGTCCGCCTTCGTCTGTTACCGTACGCTCCGCCGTAAAAAAATTTGCGGTTTCGTGAAAATTTAATGGTTGAAAAACTGTTGGGTTGGATTATACTCTCGCTCGCGTCTTTTTAAAGACCGTCCCCCCAGAAAAAGTCGGCTGTTAGGTCTCTCCCGCAAAAAGTAAGGCGCACACTTCCCGAACGTCCGCCGCCCCGCGGTCGCGTGTGCGAGTCTCTTAATCTCACCTCACCGGCGACAAGACCGTCTCGCAGAAGGGAGGGGTGTCTGTAGCCTCGCGTGAAGCCGTCGGCGCGAGCGCCAACTCACCGCACGCCATGTCAGAACTCAACTCAAACGAGCCCAGGCTCGTCCTGATGATCGACGACGATCCTTTGCAGATCGAGTTCGGCCGCACGCTCGCCGCCCGCGCCGGCTACCGCTTCGCCGCGGCGGAGGGGGGGCGCGCGGGCCTGCGCGCCGCGCACGAGGCGCGACCCGACGTGATCCTGCTCGACTACCTGATGCCCGATCTCACGGGCAAGCAGGTGTTCGAGGAACTCCTGCGCTCGGCGGATCGGCGCGTGCGCCACACGCCCGTGATCATGCTCACGGCGCAGTCCGCCAACCGCGAGGAGCAGCGTCGCCTCCTCGACGCGGGGCTCGCCGCCTACCTCTACAAGCCCTTCGGCTACCACGAGCTGCTGAACGTCATCGACAACGTGCTCGTCTTCGCGCAGACTAGAGAGCGCAACCGGCAGCTCGAGAGGCAGGCGCGGCAGTCGTTCGTCGCCACCGCCCGCACGCTCGTCACGCTGCTCTTCGCCAAAGACCCCTGCACCGCCGAGCACTCGAACATGACCGCCGACCTGGCGGAGGCGGTCGCGCTCACCTGCGGGCTCGCCGAGCAGGACGCGATGACCGTCAAGCTCGGCGCGCTCCTGCACGACGTGGGCAAGATCGGCGTGCCCGAACACGTCCTCTGCAAGCCGGGCAAGCTCACCTGCGACGAGATGGCGATCATGCGCCTGCACGTCGAGTACGGCGACGAGGCTCTCTCGGGCGTGCCCTACATGGAGACCGTGCGCGAGATGGTCAAGTACCACCACGAGTGGTGGGACGGCTGCGGCTACCCGTTCAACCTGCGCGGCGAGGAGATCCCTTTCGGCGCGCGCCTCGTCTCGGTCGTCGACGCCTTCGACTCGATGACGAGCGACCGACCCTACCGCAACAGCCTCCCCCTCGCGGAAGCGCACCGGCGCCTGCGCGCGGGGGCGGGCACGCAGTTCGACCCCGCGCTCGTCGAGGCGCTCGTCGAGACCCTCGGCAAGTTCGAGCCGCGGCGCGGGCGCTCGCTCGACTTGCAGTTCCTGGAAGAGCTGAGCCCGGTGGTCTGAAATTAAACGATGAAGTCGGAACGATGAACGATGAAGTAAGAGCGGACGCCTTCACTTCATCGTTCATCGTTCCGACTTCATCGTTTTCTCAGCAGACTTCCTTGCCGTGGTGCCGCGCCTCGTCGGGCGCGCCGAAGCTGATGCCGAGATCGCGCGCCGTGCGGACGAGCTGGCTCTCGGCGGGGACGGTCTTGAGGTTGGCGCACGCCTTCTGGAGCGGGACGGTGATGATGTCGGCGGCGTGCAGCGCGACCATCCTGCCGCGCTCGCCGCGCACGAGCGCGCGCACGGCGCACGAGCCGTAGTTGGAGGCGAGCATCCGGTCGAAGGCGTTGGGGCTGCCGCCGCGCTGGAGGTGCCCGAGCACGACGCAGCGCGACTCCTTGCCCGTGATGCGCTCGATCTGCTGCGCGACGAAGTTGCCCACGCCGCCGAGCCGCGGCGCGTGCTGGCGGTCGCCCGCGTCCTGGTAAATCTCCTGCCCCCCGACGGGCGACGAGCCCTCGGCGACGACGACGATGCTGAACTGGCGCTCGCAGCGCTCGCGCTCGTAGATCTTCTCAGCCACCGCCTCGCACGTGAAGGGGATCTCCGGGATCAGGATCACGTCCGCGCCGCCCGCGATGCCGGAGTGGAGCGCGATCCAGCCCGTGTGGCGACCCATCACCTCCAAGACCATCACGCGGTCGTGCGAGGCGGCGGTGGTGTGCAGACGATCGAGCGCCTCGGTCGCGATGTCGAGCGCGGTCAGGAAGCCGAAGGTCAACTCGGTGCAGGCGAGATCGTTGTCGATCGTCTTCGGCACGCCGACGACGGGCACGCCCCTGCGGTCGAACTCCAGCCCGATGCCGAGCGAGCCCTCGCCCCCGACGACGATCAGGCCGTCGATGCCGAGCCGCCCGATGTTGGCGATCGCCTCGCGGTAACTCTCTTCCGGCTTCACGGCGCCGCCCGTGTCGTGTACGACGAAGCGCCCGCGGTTGCGCGTGCCGAGGATCGTCCCGCCGCGCGGCAGCAAGCCCCGCACGTCCTCCGGCTTCAGCTCGCGCGCCTTCGTCTCACTGAGCAGCCCCTCGAACCCGTCCTCGACGCCGACGACCTTCAGGTTGTAGACGCCGATGGCGGTCTTCACCACCGCGCGGATGACGGCGTTCAGCCCCGGCGCGTCGCCGCCCCCCGTGATCAATCCGATAGTCTTCATAAATACTGAGTACTGAGTGCTGAGTACTGAGTACTGAGATAAAGACGAATGCTTCTTCTCAGTACTCAGTACTCAGTACTCAGTACTTTTTCAACCTTTGACCCGTGGCGGATCGTACTGCTCGCCGTATTCCGGGTACTCGCGCGTGACGTACGCGCCGGGGCGCGTGTTCTCGGCGAGCAGCGTGAGCGCGTCGCGCAGGACCTGCCGTTGCAGCTCGCGCATGCCGGGGCGGCCCAGGCTGTTGCCGATCTTAAAACCCTTCGGGTAGAGCGCGCGCGGCGGTCACATCTGCGCCGAGACTTCCGGGCTCACGGTGACGAGCACCGTCGGGATGCCGCGCATCTCTATCTCACGTTGTACCGCGACGACCGTGCGGTGGCAGACGCTCGGTCAACCGCCCGTTAAGATCACGGCGTCGGCTCTCCCGCCGCGGTCGATCTCGTTGGCGATCTGCGGAGCCGTCCCCTCGTACATCGCCTTGAGCTGCATCGTGTAGCCCATGTAGCCGACGTGCTTGGCGGCGAGCCCGCCGACGAAGCCCTCGGCTTCCAGATCGCGCAGGGCGTCGAGCGGGAAGACGACGTTGACGTCCCGGTCGGCGTCCGCGTGATCGTAGTGGTGGTGCGTCACCATCAGCCGCGAGGTCTCGACGTCGGGCGCGATCAGGCGGTAGGTGAGATCGCCCATCTCGTCGGCGATGTTGAACGGCTCCTCGTCGCGCGGGTGGACGCCGGCCGCCGTCACAATGGCGATGCGGCTCTTCGACAGCTCGCGCTCGAACGGCGTGAACGGCACGCACTTTCTTGAGAGGGTCATAGAAGTAGGGGATAGGGGATAGGGG
>JAIVJC010000131.1 GCA_020200235.1 Acidobacteriota bacterium
GGGCGGGTGACGAGATTGCGGAATGCGGATTCCGGATTGCGGATTTCCAGCAGAGGGCTTGAGTGCTCTTCAATCCGCATTCCGCATTCCGCAATCTAACAATCGGTAGACCCGCCCGCTTGCAGCAGGCGGTTCCGACCTGATTACTCGACCCAGTCGGCGATGAAGATGTTGGTGTCGCCGCGCGCGGCGGCGTTGCGGTTCGAGGCGAAGACCAACCTCTTGCCGTCGGGCGAGAACATCGGGAAGCCGTCGAAGGTCTCCTCGTAAGTGACGCGCTCCAAATTGCTCCCGTCAACATTGACAGCGTAGAGATCGAAGTTGCGCCCCTTCGGATCGCTGAGATTCGAGGCGAAGATGATCCGTTTGCCGTCGGGGAAAAGATAGGGCGCGAAACTCGCGACGCCCAACCTGGTCACCTGCCGCTTGTTCGTGCCGTCGGCGTTCATCAACCACAGCTCGAAGACGGTCGGCTCGATCAGGTTCTCCGCGAGCTTCTGTTTGTAGCGCGCGATCTGTTCTGGCGTCTTCGGGTGGTAGGAGCGGTAAATTATCTGTCTGCCGTCGCGCGAGAAGAACGCGCCGCCGTCGTAGCCGAGCTCCGTGGTGAGACGGCGGACGTTCCTGCCGTCCGAGCCCATCGAGTAGAGGTCGAGGTCGCCGCTGCGCGTCGAGGTGAAGACGATCTTCTTGCCGTCCGCCGAGACGGTCGCCTCGGCGTCGTAGCCGTCCAAGTCCGTCAGGCGCTTCGTGTCCGTGCCGTCCGCGTTCGCCGTGAAGATGTCGTAGCCGGGGTAGATCGCCCAGGCGTAGCCTTTCGAGTAATCGACGGGCGGCGGGCACTCGGTCGCGGCGAGGTGCGTGGAGGCGTAGAGGATGCGCTTGCCGTCGGGGAAGAAGTAGGAGCAGGTCGTGCGCCCACTGCCCGTCGAGACCATCCTCACCTCGGAGCCGTCGGCGCGCATCGTGAAAATCTGATCGCACTTCATCTCGCCGCGCTTCGACTGGAAGATCAGACGCTTCCCGTCGCCCGAAAAGTACGCCTCCGCGTTCTCCCCGCCGAAGGTCAACTGCCGGACGTTCCTGAGGTGCTTCTCCGAAGGTAGTTCCACGGGCGGCGGATTGTTCGCGGGGCCCTGTGCGGCGGAGAGCACGGCGGCTGAGAGGCTGATCAAGAAGGCGAGTGGGAACGGGATTTTCGTGCTCATTGATCTTAAAGGGGGAAAGTGTCCACGGCGTGAAACGTGAGACTGACGGCGCGCCCTTACTTTAAACCGCGCCCGCCTTCGTGCCAAGCACGCGCGCGGGGGCAGAAGCTTAGTCT
>JAIVJC010000210.1 GCA_020200235.1 Acidobacteriota bacterium
GTTCGCCATCACGCAGCCCGTCTTCGACGTCGAACAACTGCGCCACTTCCTCACGCGCATCGAGCACGTCCGCATCCCCGTCGTGGCAGGCATCTGGCCCCTCGTCTCCTACCGTAACGCCGAGTTCCTGCACAACGAGGTTCCGGGCGTCAGCGTCCCGCACGAGATCATGGAGCGGATGCGCGTCGCCTCGGAGCGCGGTAAGGAGGCGGGGCGCGACGAGGGTCTGAAGATCGCGCGCGAGTCGCTCGTCGCCGTGCGCGAGATGATCCAGGGCGTGCAGGTCTCGGCGCCCTTCAACAACGTCAAGTACGCGCTCGAAGTCTTCGCCGCGCTGCCGGAGTTCGCCGGGGGCCATGCGGGTGCGAAGGCCGACCGCGGTTGAGTACGATCCGGCGGCGGGATCGATGGAAGCTCTCCCGCCACCCCGCGTCGCGGGGCAAGTTTCTTCTTGCATTCCGTCCCTGAAGTTGTAGAATCGCTCCCGCCTTTGCCGTCCTCCACGTTCTTTTCGGACTGTCTTACGACCTCTCAACTCTTCGCGCCTGCTCAAGACCGGCGCACTCTCACAGCCGCGCCAAGAACTCTGCCCTTCAGCTCCTTACCATGAAATCACCTCAAACGAAGTTCCGGCATTGTCACGCCCGATTCGTCGCCGCGTTTCTGGCAGCCTCCCTCCTCCTAACTTGCGCGACCGGCGCTTCGCATTCAGCCGCCGCGCCCGGCAATCCCCCTCCACTCCGGAAGGCGCTTGTCATCCGGGTCGGCGTCATCTCATACGACGCCTACGCCAAAGGACTCAAGAGGTACGGCGACGAGCTACGCGCGCTCTCACAATCTTACTTCAACGAGACGGGCACCAAGGTTATTTTTCAGCTCGCCGTCGGCTCTTACAGCGACGTTCTCGACTGGTATAACAAGGAGTTCGTCGACGTTGCCTTCCTGACTCCGCAGCCGGTGGCACAGCTACGCTCCGTTTTTGGCGACGAGGAGCTGAACCGGCGTTACATTGCCACGCACGCCACGAACGGCGGCGACAAGCCGGTCTTCGAGTACAACAGTGTCTGCTACGTCGAGAAAGACACGCCGATTGAGAACGCATCACAGTTGAAAGAGTTTGCCGCGCGGGGCGAGGTCTCCTTCAACTTTGTCGATCCGCTCTCGCTCTCCGGTCGCATCCTGCCGGAGTACCTTCTTCGCTCACCCGAATTCGGCGTCACCAATATCAACACCACTTCGCAAGACGAGAAGGATGACAACTCGGCGACCTACACCTATAGCCGCGCGGCGTCCATCGCCTCGCTCGTCAAGCTCGACGAAGACGACTCGCTCTTCGGGGGCGATCCGCCCGCTGCCCCAGCAGACCAAGAATACGTGGCACTGACAGGCAAGAAGTGGCCCGTGGCATTCTTTTATGACGGCGAAATCCCCCCGCAGTTCAAAGCAAAGCTTAAGAAGGTCTCCTTCCCCGCCCTCGAATCCAAGCGTCTGCCCGAAGAAATTGCGATCGCTACTCCGGCGTTCATCAACGTCCACCGCGCCGAGCTTCTCAAGCTCTTCCGCGTGGATCGGGCTAACAGTTTTTTCCGAACGAACCCCTACCCCGGTTACGCGAACTGGCTCACGCGCTTTAACGAAGTCTCGCAGTGGGTGAAGGAGCTGGGAATCAACTAAGGAGAAGAAAGTTGACATCGACCTCGTCGTCGGCACGTCCGGGGGAGCCATCAACGCCCTGACCGTCGCGTTGGGGCTGACGCGGGAAGACCCCGACAATCAGTCACAGGACAATAACGAGCGGCTGGATAAGACTTGGATGGGCTTCAAGCAGAGGGACTTCTTCAGCCCCCTGGGCACGACCTACTACCTGCTCGCGCTCGCCACGGCGCTCTTTCAGGCGCTGCTCGTCGCGTGGCTCACCATCATCGTCGTCGGCTTCTCCAGAGCCTTCGGTCGCGACCTCTCGTGGCTCTACCGCTACCTCGGGGTCGCCATGCTCGCGCTCGCGCTCCTCGACGCGCTCGTCCAGTTGAGCGGCTGGCAGATTGACTCGCACGGGACGCACCTGTGGTGGCACCTCTCGCTGCTGCTCACCTTCGACCTCTACCTCACCGCCATCTGCCTCGGCGTCATGGGGCTGCTCACGATGTACCTGCTCCTGCGGCGGCACGACTTCAAGTCGTGCTTCCGCGTCACGCATACGCTCATGCGCGGCGGGCTGGTGATCGTCCTCGCCGCCCTCGTCGCCTACTCGCTCTTTAAGGGCAAGACGCTCTCGCAGTCGGACATCGTCGAGAGCACGCTGGCGGACAAGATCACCAGGCTCGTGAGCCCGCAGGCAGCCGCCAAGCTCGCGTCGGCGAAGAAGGCTGACATGCCCCGGATTCTCTCCACCCTCTCGCGGGAGGACATCGCGCCGACGCTGAAGCGCGATCTCATCATCACCGGCTCGCTGCTGGAGGGCGAGTCCGCCGCGGCTGCCCCCGGACTGCAACTCAATGCGTCGCTGCCGCCCGACCTCTACTTCTACCACAACCAGCGCAAGTGCGCGGGCTCGCAGCGCGACTCGCCCGACGCAGCGGTCTGCGATCCCGCCCCGCCCGCCGATAGCCTCGGGCGGTTCAAGGACTTCGAGGTCGGCGGCAAGAACTACCTGCTCGACGTCGTCATCGGCTCCAGCTCCATCTACCCAATCTTCCCCTCGCGCCCGCTCGAAGGCGTCGGCAATATCGTTGACGGTGGGTTCGCCCACAACAGCCCCATCGAAGCGGCAGTGATGTGGAAGGCAACACACATCATCCTTATCGAGGCGTCCCCGCTCACCCGGACGAGCGAGTCGTACCTCTGGCAGAACGCGCAGAACGCCTTCAACCACCTCTACTATCAGGCGCAGCTCTCCGATCTGCGGGCGCACGGCAAGGTTGAAATGTTTATTCTCCGACCTGAGGAATTACGCGTCGAGCCGAGCATGTGTACCTTCGATTTCAACCCCCGCGCCGTCCAACACGCCATCGAGCGCGGCGCGATGGACGCCAGTAACTACGTCAATCCGCACTTCGAGCGCGTTCCCGGCGAGCCGGTTTTCGAGGTGATTGACTTCCAGGATATTACGAGCAAAAGTGTAGTCTGCACGTGCAATACTGACGTGGCCGACGGCGACGCTTCCGTCGCGCGTCAAAATTGAAGCGGGCGCGCAGGGAGCGAGCCACCACGCCTACCGACTCGGTGGAGTACGTAACATGAAACTGATCCGCACCGCGATCCTCCTATCCGCCCTCGCACCGCTCTGCATCGGCGCGATGCCCCGCGGCTTTCAATTCAAAATCTACTGTGTCGACAACAAGGTTCGTGTCGAGAGCACAAAGTTTGAGGGGAAGCGCGACGCATCGGAAAGCCCGATCTGCGAATTGTCCTCGATCAACTTTCCCAGCTTCGCCGTGGCACGTAGAGCTGCGAAACGTTTCGGCGGCGGAGGGGCGCCCTGTCGCTGTACCAAGGCGCGACCGAAAACTTAAACGACTGCCGAGGCGGGTCGTACCACCCGGCTAGCCGGTCTGCGTCGTCGGTCGTCAACGGATCGATACCACTTCCTATCAACACGCAAAAAAGAAGCCGCCCGCCGACAGAATGATCGTATAGTCACCGCTCGACGGCAAATAATTCTTCTTGCCTTCACGCGAGAAAGTTGTAGAATGCCCACATTCAAGCGGGTCGTGCGCGCGTCGTAATCTCACCGTAGTCCAAACGCGAAGCGCGCAAACTTAAAATGCACAGCTAAAGGTTCTCACAGTTTTACGACGCGGCGCATTCGCCGTGTGGCTCCAATTTTCTCACGCGGCTCGACCTCACACGCAGCGAGCCGAGAAACGCGAGCGATCCTTGCCCCCTCACGCGAGGAACATAATTCTTTTCGCCTGCTTCGCGCTGGCTCTCGTCTGCGCCACCTCCCGCGTTCGCTCGCAGGGCACGGCGGTGCGCCGCGTCACGCTCTCCCCGGAGGGCGCGACCAGCCTCAACCCGGCGCTCAGCGGCGACGGACGCCGACTCGTCTTCGAGTCGTCCGCGAATCTATTAGGCGAGGCGGGCGGGCAACGCTTCCGCGCCTTCGCCGCAGACCTCGCCTCCGAGCCGCCCCATGTCTCAACGCTCGCCGCCTCGCGCGCCCCGGCGGCGGCAGTCTCGCAGGACGGCTCGACCGTCGCCTTCGCCAGCGCGGAAGACCTCACGGGCGAGAACGCCGACAGGAACTCCGAGATTTTCCTCTCCGCCGAAGGACGCGCAGTCCAACTCACGCACACGACGCCGGACGATCCTTCGTCGCGCGCGCGCGACGGTAATTTTCAGCCGTCGCTCGCGGACGACAGTCGTATCGTCGCCTTCTCGTCCAACCGCGATCTGACGGGCGAGAACGCCGACGGAAACTCCGAAATCTTCATCTACGAAACCGCGAACGGTCGCTTCTCGCAGCTCACCGACAGCTCCGGCGATGCGGGCTCGCGCGACGCGAAGATGAGCGGCGGCGGCGAGAGCGTCGCGTTCGTGCGCGACTATTCGCCCGCCGGCGCGTCGTCGCCGCAACTCGATCTCGTGCTCTGCCGGTTGAGCACGAAAACTTTTCTGACCGTCGGAGCGGGCGTCGCGCGACTCTCGCTCAGCCCCGCGCGCGCCATCAGCGACGACGGCTCGCGCGTGGTTTACGCCGCCGAGACGGCCTCGAACACGACGCAGGTTTTCCTCTACGACGGTCGTAACGCCGTCACGCGCCAGCTCACGCGCCTCGGCTCGCGCGTCTCGGACGTCGTGCTCAACCCCACCATCAGCGGCGACGGATCGCGCGTCGCCTTCGCCACGCGCCGCAACGTCGTCGGCGGAAATTCCGACGGCGGCGTCGAGCTATACCTCTACGATCTCCCGACGAATCAACTCTCGCGCGTGACCGACGCACCTTCCTCAGCCACGACCCAAGTCGTCGCCTCGCTCGACGACGCGGGCTCGCTCGCCGCTTTCAACTTCCCGCGCGTGCTCGTCGGCGGGTTCTCTTCGGATGAGTTCGCCAACAACTCCGAAATCTTTCTCGCCAGTCTCGCGCCGCGCGCGCCCTTCTCGTCCGAGCTGAAGTTCCGCCACGCCGCGATCCCGAATCGCGATCTCGCCGCCGGGCAGACGCTCGCGCCGGGGCAGATGGCACACGCGCGCGGCGCGAATCTCGCGCTCGCGACGGCGCAGGCGCAGCGACTCGAGGGCGGAGAGTTCCCGCGCTCGTTCAGGAACACGAGCGTCATGGTCAACGGTCGCGCGGCGCAAATCTTTTTCGTCTCACCCGCGCAGGTCAACTTTCAAATCCCCGAAGAGACCGAGGCGGGCGCGGCTGAGATCGTCGTCCGCAACCACGACGGCTACGAGTCGCGCGCCGCCGTGCAAATCTCGCGCGCCGCGCCCGGCGTCTTCACGGAACGAGGCGACGGGACGGGCGCCGTCGTCGCGCTCGACTCCCCATCTCGATCAGGGCGGACGGTCGCACGAGCAACGAGGCGAGCATCGAGTTGATCGGCGCGCGGCGCGTCGCGCGCGTCGCGCTCGCACCCGCCGTCACAACGCTCGGAGTCGGCCGCTCACTCCGTTACCGTGCGACGGTCTTCGACGAAGACGGCGAAGAGATCGTCGGCGCGCCCGTCCGTTTCACGTCCGGCGACGCGAACGTCGCCGACATTGATGCGGGCGGCGTCGCGCGCGCCTTGCGTGAGGGAGAGACACGCATCAGAGTTTCCGCCGGTGAAGTCACGGCTCAGGCGACGCTGCGCTGCCGCGCGCTCTCGCTCGTCTTCAACGAGGTGTTAGCGGATCCGCCTGACGGCGCGGCGGGAGACGCCAACCGCGACGGGCAGCGCAGCGCGTCGCAGGACGAGTTCGTCGAGATCGTCAACGCCTCGGACGCCGACTTCGATCTCGGCGGCTACCGCATCGCGACGCGCGACGCGGCTGGCGTGGAGACGCTCCGTCATGCTTTCCCCACTGGTCTGATCCTGCCGCCCGGCGCAGCGTCGGTCGTGTTCGGCGGCGCGAGCGCGGCGACCTTCAACCCGCACGATCCCGCGTTCGCGGGCGCGCGCGTGCTCACGGCTTCGACCGGCGGTCTCTCGCTGCTGAACGGTGGCGCCACGGTCGTGCTGCTCGATCCTTCGGGCGCGGTCGTCGAGGAGATATCTTACGGCGCGGCGACCGATCTCGAAGGCGACAACAACCAGTCGCTCACGCGCGCGCCCGACGTGACGGGCGACTTCGCCCTGCACCAGACGCTCGCGGGAGCTTCGAGCCGCCTCTTCTCGCCGGGTGCGAAGTCGGACGGCGCACCCTTTCAGATCACCGCGCCCATCGCGCGCGTCGAAGTAGAGCCCGCGAGCTGCGAGGCGCAAATCGGCGCGACGTGTCGCTTCACTGCGCACGCTTTCGACGGCGCGGGGCGCGAGCTGCGCGGCGTGCTCTTCGGCTGGGCGACGGGCGACGAAAACGTCTCGACGGTTGACGCGGACGGCACGGCTCACGCCCTCCGCCTCGGCGTCGCGCAGATCACGGCTACCGCGCGCGGGACGCGCTCCGCGCCCGCGCGACTATCGGTCGTCCCGCCGCCGCGCCGCGTCTTCAGAGTCGAAGTGACCCCCGGCTCGTCGTCCGTGAATCGCGGCGGGAGTGTCCAATTCACCGCGCGCGCGTTCGATCAAAACGGCGGGATCGTGCCCGATGCGACGTTCGTCTGGAACATAGACTCCGCCGCTATCGCGAGCGTTGACGCGCACGGGCTCGCGCGCGGCGCGGGCTACGGCCGACCCGCGACGGCGTCCGCAGCGCGGGCGACGACGAGTTCGTCGAACTCTTCAACCCGTCCGGTTCCGCTGTCGATCTTTCGGGCGTGCGCGTCGCCGACGCGACTGCGGATCGTTACACTTTCCCCTCCGGGACTGTGCTCGAAGCGGGGCGCGGGCTCGTCGTCTTCGGCGGCGGCAAGCCCCCGACTGATGATCCAGCCTTCGGCGCATCACTCGTTCGTGTCGCCTCGACGCTCAGCCTGAACGACGGCGGCGACACGGTGGCGCTCAAGTTGAAGGTCGGGAGCCAGGAGATCACTCTCGCCTCGCTCGCCTACGGCGCGCCAGGCTCGACGCCCGCGCCGAACGATCAATCGCTCACGCGCGAGCGCGGCGCGGGCGTCGGCTTGGGCGCGGGCTACGTCGCGCACCTCTCGGCGGCGAACGCCGCGTCGCGAGCCTTCTCGCCCGGCACGCTTCCCGACGGCGCGCCGTTCGGATCACCAACCATCACCCGCATCGAGATCGCGCCCACATCGACCGTCGTAGACCTGGGCGCGTCGCAGGTGTTCACGGCGCGTGCTTTCGCCGAGGGCGGCGCGGGCGAAGTCGAAGTCGCGAACGTTTCGTTCGCGTGGGACGTGAGCGTTCCGTCGGGCGCGTCGCCCGCCCCGACGAGCGGCGCGACGACGACCGTCACCGCGCACACCGCCGGGCACTTCACCCTCCGCGCACGCGCGGGCGGGCAACAAGCTGCCGCGAGTCTCACCGTCAACCCGCCCCCGCCGGTGCTCACGCGCGTCGAGCTGTCGCCGACCGCCGCGTCGATCTTCGTCGGCGGCGCGCAGCAGTTCACGGCGCGCGCCTTCGATCAATTCGATCAGCCGTACCACGGCGCGACCTACAGCTTCGCCTCGGACGACGCGAACGTCGCGCGCGTCGGAGCGACGACGAATAATGATGACGTGAGCGCCGTCGCAATTGTGGGCGGGCGCGCCGCCGGGAAGGCTCACGTCACTGCGACCGCGACCGCGGGCGCGAGCACAGTCGCGAGCGGCGCGGCGACGCTCAACGTCGATCCGGCGCCCCCCGCCTTGACGCGCATCGTCGTCTCACCCCCGTCGGCGACTATCGCCGCGGGCGAGACTCGACAGTTCACGGCGCGCGGATACGATCAGGACGACAGGGAGATCGGCGGACTCGCCTTCGCGTGGGCTTCGTCCGATCAGAGCGTCGCCGCGATTAGTCAGGGCGGTCTGGCTACCGCCGTCAAAGCCGGCGCGGCGCAGATCACCGCCGCGTCGGGCGGAGTCACGAGCGCGCCCGCGACGCTGAACGTGTCCGCACCGCCTGTCGCCGCCGCGGGTCAAGTGATCATCAACGAGGCGCTCGTGTCGTTCTCGACTTCGACGACGCAGGCGCGCGCGGACTTCGTCGAGCTTTACAACACGACCGGCAGGGCGCTCGACATCAGCGGTCTCGTCGTCTCCTTCCGCGGATCGGGCAACGTGAGCGCGGTGAGCACCGTGGCGCTCGCGGGCGCGGTCGGGAGCCTGACGACGCTGATTCCGCCGCGCGGATATTTCCTCGTCGCGAACGCGGCAACGACGTTCGGCGCGGCGGCTGATTACGCGGCGCAGGGCGGCGTGTTGAACTTCAACAACTCGACGGGCGGGATCAAGATCGAGATCGGCGGCGTCAAGCTCGACGGTCTGACCTATCAGAACGGCGGCACTGCTCCCGCCGCTCCCTTCAACTCGTTCGGCGAAGGCGCGGCGCTCGTCTTCCCGGACGCGCCGACCACCATCGATCTGATCCGCAGCCCCAACGCGACCGACACGAACAACAACGTCACCGACTTCAAGCGCAACACCTCGACCGCGAGCGTCACGCCCAGAGCCCCAAACCCGTGAAATAAGTCGGGAGTCGGGAGTCTAGAGTCATATGACTGATGCATTTGACTCTAGACTCCCGACTCCCGACTCCCGACTTATTTAATGACGCCCTGCAGGGGGCTCGACGCGCTGGCGTAGAGTCGTTTGGGCATGCGCCCGGCGAGGTAGGCGTGCCGCCCGGCTTCGACGGCGAGGCGCATGGCGGTCGCCATCCGCGCGGGGTCACGCGCCTCGGCAATCGCCGTGTTCATCAGGACGGCGTCCGCGCCGAGTTCCATCGCGATCGCGGCGTCGCTCGCCGTGCCGACCCCGGCGTCGACGATGATGGTCGCGTCTGAAAGTTGCTCGCGCATGATCGCTAGGTTCGCGGGGTTCTGCACGCCGAGACCCGATCCGATGGGTGCGGCGAGCGGCATCACGGCGGCGCAGCCCACGTCCAGCAGCTTCTTCGCCATGATGAGATCGTCCGTGAAGTAGGGCAGCACGGTGAAGCCCTCGCGGACGAGGGCGCGCGCGGCTTCGAGCGTCTGCTCGTTGTCGGGGAAGAGTGTGGTCTGATCGCCGATCACTTCGAGCTTGACGAGATCGGTATTCAGGGCTTCGCGCGCCAGCCGTGCGGTTCGGACGGCGTCCTCAGCCGTGTAGCAGCCGGCGGTGTTCGGGAGGATAACGAGCGACGGGTCGAGGTGATCGAGGAACGACTCGGAGCTGCGGTCGAGCGGCACGCGGCGCACGGCGACCGTCACCATCTCCGCGCCCGAAGCGCGGTGCGCCGCCTTCATCTCTTCGTGGCTGCGATACTTCCCCGTCCCGATGATGAGGCGCGAGGTGAAGACGCGCCCGGCGATCTCAAGTCTGTCGGTCTGTTTGGTTACGGCGGTTGACATGATGATGGCGATCTCACTTCGTCGGGATATGGAGGAACTGTACAGCTAATCAATTGAATTGAAAACCGCCGACGGGAAGTCGACGTGCGATCTCCTCAGCCCCGAAGGGGCGTATTTTAAAAGTTTGGAGCAACGCCCCAAGAAATCACAGAGCACGAAAAGGTGAAGCCCCGAAGGGGCGAAATATTATCCTCTCGCGGAGTTTTATTTCGCCCCTTCGGGGCTTGAGCGTTTATGCCGTAACGAGACCCGTGGCGTTGCCACGGGCTATCAAATTACGCCCCTTGGGGGCTGCAAAACGGCTGCGAAAGGCTGCTGGCTGATTTCACCCTTTCAGCGTCTTCGATCCGTTTTCTCCCGCCTTCGATCCGTTCTCGCCTGCGGGCGCGGCGAGTTTATCGCGGAACAGGTTGAGCAGCAGCAGCGTGCCGATGCCCCCGCCGCCGTCGCCCGTCCCGCCCGTCGCCATCACGTCGGGCGTGATGCGCACCTGCTTCTCGCCGATGACTTTCAGAGTCTCGATGAGGGAGACGCCCTGCGCGCCGAGCGCGTTGACCTGCTCGTGGTAGGCGACGCCCTGCGCCTCGCCCATCAGTCGCACCTTCTCGGCTTCCGCGCGACCGGTCGAGAGGATGTAGTGCGCCTCGCCGTCGCCCTCCGCCTTGCGCTGCTCGGCGCGCTTGCCCGCGATCTCGACGCCGACGATCTCGGCCATCAGCGCCTTCTGGTTGTCAGCCTGCGCGCGAATCTTTTCGAGTTGGATGCGCTTGTCCTCCGCCTCGCGCTGCGCGTTGTACATGTTCTGCCGCTGCTCGGCGAGAATCTTCTCCGTCTGCGTCTTCATCAATTCTTCGGGCAGGTGGATGTGGCAGATCAGGACGTTCACCACGTCCACGTGATACTTCAACAGGTGCGCCCTCACGCGAGCCTCGGCGCGCTCCTGCTCCTCGTGCCGATTTTGCAGGTACGCCATCGCGGAGGATTCCGACGCCTGGTTGCGGAAGATCGAGTCGATGAGCGGGTGCATCACGTTCTGGATCAGTCTGTCGATGCCGCCGATCTTCGCGACCATGAAGGGCGCGTCCTCAGGCTTCACGCGGAAGACGACGCGGACTTCCAACTGCATCGTGAAGCCGTCCTTCGAGATGACCTCGAAAGGGTTGAAGGTGTTGGCGACTTCACCGGTAGTCCACTCGACGGTCTGGTTCGTCGTGGGGATGACGATGGGCGTGATCGCCAGAGTGTTCATGTAGTAACGACCCGGTCCGACGACCGACTCCTGAATCCCGCGGTAGCCCTCCGGCACGACGTAAGCCTCGTGCGCGCCCTCGTCCAACCGGCGATCCGCCGGATCGCCCATCATCAATTCTTCCTCGATCTCCGTCTTCGTGCGCTGTTCGCTGTCGAGTTTGTCGAGGCGCTTGGCGGCGTCCGCGAGCTGGTGCCGTTCCTCGCTCTCCATGCGCTCGCGCACCTTCGCAGCCATCTCCTTGCGAATTTCTTCGCCGGGGTCTTTGCCCACGTTCGAGACGACGACGGCGACCTCGCCCGGTTTGATCTCCTTCGCCGACTCCGGGATCACCTTGAAGATGAGAGGGTTGATGTAGTAGGTGCCGGGCAGCAGGATGTCCTTCTGCGGCCCGCGCTGACCGCCCTTGCTGATGAACTCGTTGCAGTCCTGAAAATTGTCGTGCCCCTCGACGGGCGTCGCGACGTAGTCGCGCGGGTCGAGCGGCGCGCCGTCCAGCGCTTCGACGAGCCCGATCTGGTTCTCGTTGATCACGGTCGCGTCGTAGAGTCGCACGGTGAAGAGGCCGGGCTTGATCTCGTTCGCGTTCTCGATGGACACCGACTGCGTGAGGATGCGGTAGGTGCCCGGCGTCACGATCTCGACCTGCGGACCCTTCTGCCCGCCGTTGCTGACGAACTGCTCGGCGTCCTGGAAGCTGTGATGACCGTCGACGGCTTTGCCGTGGAGTCGCCCGGCGTCGAGCCGCGAGCCGTCCGCGGAAGTGACGATGCCGACCTTGCCCGGCGGGATGACCGTCGCCTTCGCCACGGAGACGCGGAACAGGTAGGGGTGGATGGGCCACAAGCCCGGCGGGAGCGTGCGGAGCTGGATGCCCTTGACGCCGCCGCGCTTGATGAAGGCGATGGGGTCCTGGAAATTGTTGTGCGCGTTCTGCGCGCGGTCGGGGGCGAAGATGTTGCCCGTCGCCATCGGCTCGCCGTCCACCGCCTCGATCACGCCCAGCTCGTCCGATCCGATCTCGATGAGCGGGAC
>JAIVJC010000087.1 GCA_020200235.1 Acidobacteriota bacterium
GCGCTCACCTGCAACATCTGCCACGGGCAGGCGCAGAACGGCGTCGCGACGACCGGGCTCATCATCCCCGCCGCCGCGCTGCAGGAGACGCAGGACTTCAAAGTCCCGCAGGTTCGCGGGCTCTACCAGAAACTGGGACTTCAACGCACCGCGGGCGAACAGCTCACCGGCTACGGCTTCGCCCACGACGGCTCCTTCGCCACGCTCCTCGATTTCCTGCGCTCGCCCGTCTTCACTTTTCAGAGCGACGCGCAGCGGCGCGACGTGGTGGAGTTCATGCTCGCGATGGACACCGGAACCGCGCCCGCCGTCGGGCTCTCCGTCACCGTCAACGGCGACAACAAGACCTCTCCCGCCACGCTCGCGCGCCTCGAGCTGCTCATGCAGCAGTGCGCGGGCAACGCCTGCGATCTCGTGGCGCGCGGCGTCGCCGGCGGACAGCGGCGCGGCTTCCTCTTCGTCGGCAACCGCACTTTCAGATCGGACAGGCAGGGCGAGCCCAACGTCTCTTTCGACTCGCTCTTGCAATCCGCCGGCGCGAACTCCGAGCTGACCTTCCTCGGCGTGCCCGACGGCGCGGGCGCGCGGCTCTCGATCGATCGCGACGCCGACGCGATCCTGGACGCGGACGATCAGGCGGAGAGTTTAAGCATCACGGGTCAGATCGTCGGCGCGAGCGGCAACCCCGTCGCGAACGTCGCGGTCTCGTTGAGCGGCGCGCAGAGCCTGACCACGCAGACCGACGCGCAGGGTCGTTACTCGTTCGCCGGGCTGCCGGGCGGCGCTTACACGGTCGCGCCCGCGGGCTCTTCGTTCTCGCCCGCCGCGCAGTCGTTCGGCGGATCGTCGGGCGCTCTGACGGCGAATTTCACGCTGCCCGCGGACGTGAAGTTCGCCGGCGCGAATTTCAGCGCGAGCGAGGGCGAGGGCGCGGCCATCCTGACGGTCACGCGCGCGGGCGACACTTCGGGCGCGACGACGGTCGAGCTCTTCACGATCGATAACCCGGCGGCGGTGCGCTGCGACGATCTGGCGAGCGCGCCCGGCACGGCTTTCGCGCGCTGCGACTACGCCACCACGGTCGAGACGCTGCGCTTCAGTGCGGGCGAGACCTCGAAGACCGTCCACGTCCCGCTCGTCGACGACGCGCACGTGGAGACTGACGAAACGGTCACGCTCAAGTTCGGCGAGGTCACGGGCGGCTCGGTCGGCGCGTCGAACACGACCGCAGTGCTGACCATCCGCGACAACGACTCCGCGCCGGCGGGCGCGAACCCGATCCTCTCGACGCCGCTCTTCGTGAGGATGCAGTACCTCGACTTCCTCTCCCGCGAGCCGGAGGGCGGCGAGCCGTGGTCGGCGGTGCTGAACAACTGCCCGGCGGGCGACATCACCTGCGACCGCATCAAGGTCTCGTCCGCGTTCTTCCAGTCGCAGGAGTTCCAGTTGAAGGGACTCTTCGTCTTCAAGTTCTACAAGGTCGCGTTCGGGCGGCTCCCGCGCTACAGTGAGATCATCCCGGACATGAGGAGCGTGACGGGCGTCTCGACCGAGGAGGTGACGCAGAAGCGCGACGCCTTCACCGCCGCGTGGGTCGAGCGGCCGGAGTTCGTCGCGAAGTACCCGCTGATGCTCTCCGAGACCGAGTACGTCGATCGGCTGCTGCAGACCGCGGGCGTCACGCTCGCCGGCGCGACGACGCGCGACACGCTCGTCGCCGACCTGCGCTCGGGCGCGAAGTCGCGCGCGGACGTGGTGCGCGCCGTCGTCGAGAGCAACGCGGTCAACGAGAAGGAGTCCAACTCCGCTTTCGTCGCGATGCAGTACTTCGGCTACCTGCGTAGAGACCCCGAGGAGGGCGGCTACAACGACTGGCTGCGCACCATCAACGCCAACCCGAACGACTCGCGCTCGATGGTCAACGGCTTCATTAATTCCGACGAGTACAGGCTGAGGTTCGGGCGGCAGTAGGGCGGCGCGGGGGCCGTCGCCGCGCCGCGGCGTGATGTTCAAGACCCTTCTCACTTCGACGCGAGCCTACGCGCTCTTCGTGGCGGCGGCGGCGGTCGCCGGTTACGTCTTCACGGACTCTTTCGACCGGCTGCTGTTCGGCGGAGCGTCCTACCCAGGGGGGACGCTCTCCCGTCTGATCACGGCCATGATGGTGGGCATCTTCGCCACGTTCGCGAGCGTGGCGCTGTACGCGTTCTCCGCCTTCATGCGTGACGGCAGCTTCGATCACTCACAACCGACACCGACGCCGCCGACGCCGCCGACGCCGACGCGCACACCGCGCGGCACGGAAGGGCGCGTTGACAATTACGGGGGCGGTCTCGCGCAGTCAGGCGGGGCGACGGAGATCGCGAGCCCGCTCGCCGAAGGGACGGCGTTCGACTCTCTCTCCGCCGGAGTCGAGGCGGGCGCGTCTGACATGAGCGCGGGCGCGGGCGGCGGCGACTACGGCGGGTCGGAGAGCGGCGGCGGGGATTACGGCGGCGGCGGAGATTTCGGCGGCGGAGGCGGCGGCGGAAGTTGGAGCTGACAGGTGCTGTAAAATTTTAGATGGCGACGACGCGGCTGCGCCGTCCGCGTTACAGGTCAGAACCGCCTGCCGCAAGCGGGCGGGTCTGCCGATTGTTAGATTGCGGATTGCGGATTGCGGATTGAAAAGCATCTAAGCTCTCCTTCTAATCCGAAATCCGCATTCCGCATTCCGCAATCGCATCACCCGCCCGCTACCGCAGGCGGTTCCGACTCGACGGCGAAGACTACGTCGAGCGCGGCGGCGAGCGAGTCTTCCGTCGCGCCCGCGTCGAAGTTTGGGAAGAGCGTCCAGCGCTCGACGTGCTCGACCGTCTCCTCGGGTTCGAGCCGCCGCAGGGGCGAGAGCGATTCGATCTCGATGAACGATCCGGCGGTGAAGCACTCGACGTTGCAGCCGTAGTCGGGGTAGGTCGCGCCCTCCTCGAAGGGGAAGCGTTTGACGAAGAGCGACGCCGCGCGCGCGTAAGCCGCCCAGCCCTGCTTGTTCATCAAGCCGATCTTCTGCTGCTCGTCGTTCAAAGGGTCTGTGCGCAGGCGTATGAACTTGCGACCGAGCGTGAGCCGCGCGTCCGTCAAGTCCGTGTAGTGCCACAGGACGAGCGGGCGCGCCGGCAGGACGTGGCTGCCCCACGAGCGGTAGGGCTCCTGCGGCATGATCGCCTCGCCGCCCGCGCCGTTCATGATCGTCAGACCCCACAGCGCCAACTCGACCGCCCACAGGTTACGGTTCCTGATCCGGTGGCGCACGGTGACGCGTCGGGCGCGTAAGAGCGCGGGTTCACTTCGGGCGCGGTCCAGAGCCGGTGCCCGCCGTAGGGCTTCCAGTCGCCGAGCGAGGTCGTGACGACCGCGTCGGGCACCTCGCCGAAGACGTTCTCGCCGCCGCGCAGGTTGTAGCCGAGGATGCGCGGTCCCACGTCGGTCGCGACCGTGACCTCGACCGTCCCGTTCGACAGCCTGTAGCAGTCCGGCAGACCGAGACACGAAATTTTTTCCACGCCGCACGCTCCTCGCAGGGTCTGTTGGAATTCGGACGACGAACCGACAGTCCGCTCATCGTAGCCGCTGACGGTTGATGATTTGATTACGGCGCGGTTCGTTTTCTGTTATTCGCGCCGGCGCGCCGTAAAGTTTTCCGTGCGCGGGGCGGACGCCCCGCGCCGCCGGCTCTGTACGCGAGCGAATTTTCATTCGCCGTCGGCTTGCGTTAATCTTCACGGCGATGACTGACGAACCGCAGATCGACCGACTCTCCATCCGCGAGCGACCCGAGAGCATGCCCATCATGCAGCAGACGTGGGGCAAGCTCCTCTTCATGCACTGGCGGCTGCCCGCCGAGACCCTGCGCGCGCACGTCCCCGCGCAGTTGGAGCTCGACACCTTCGAGGGCGAGGCGTGGCTCGCCGTCACGCCCTTCACGATCTGGGGGATGCGCGCGAGTTTTCTGCCCGCGATCCCCGGCTTCAGCGAGATGCACGAGCTGAACGTCCGCACCTACGTCCACTACAGGGGAACACCCGGCGTCTACTTCTTCTCGCTCGACGCTTCGAGCGCCCTGGCTGTGATGGGCGCGCGCACCTTCTTCCTCGTCCCCTACTTCAACGCCGAGATGTCGCTCGCGCAGGACGGCGAGGAGATCGTCTACCACTCGCGCCGCACGCACGCGGACGCGCCCGCCGCCTCTTTCGACGCGACGTGGAAGATCGGCGACGCGCTCGGCGAGAGTGCGCCCGGCTCGCTGGAATTCTTCCTCACCGAGCGTTACTGCTTCTACACCGTGAGCGGCGAGAGCGTCTACCGCTGCCGCATCCACCACGCGCCGTGGCAGCTGCGCGAGGCCCAGGTCTCCCCCTTCAAGTCCACCATGATCGAGTCGCACCTGCTGCCCACGCCGAAGGGCAAGCCGCTGCTGCACTACTCGGAAGAGCTGGCGGTCGACGTCTGGACGCTCGAAAAAGTGTGAGCCGCGCGCCCGACTTCGCAAAAATTAGCCGGCGGAATTTTCCCTCGCTCACGCTCGCCACTCTCGCGCCTCTCAGTCTGGTCACTTGCTAGACTTTCACACATCATTTAACCTCGGCAGTTAAAATTCTCGCCGGGGTGGTGTAATCGGCAGCCACGCGGGTCTTAGAAGCCCGTGCCGCAAGGCGTGCGGGTTCGAGTCCCGCCCCCGGCATCAAGTGGGAAAGCTGTCAGTCGTCCGTTGTCCGCGGTCAGTTGTTAGTCTCTGAATGGGCGACGCGCGTCGCGCGAAGCGCAACGGACGACTGACCACGGACGACGGACGGTCTTTATACGAAGGTGAATTCATGAAAACGGAATTGATCGATCACTCGCAGACGCGCAAGGAGCTGAAGATCGAGATCGAGGCGGCGGAGGTGCGCGCCGAGTACGACCGCGTGAGCCAGACTTACGCCTCGCAGGCGAGCGTCCCCGGCTTCCGCAAGGGGCACGCGCCCGTCTCCGTCATCCGCACGCGCTTCAAGAACGAGATCCGCGGCGACGTGGTGCAGAACCTCATCCCGCGCGCCATCAACGACGCGATCAACGAGCGCGGCTTGAACGTGCTCGGCGAGCCGGAGATACACCTCGAGCCGGGCGCGGGGCTGGAGAAGATGGGGGAGGCGCCCATCGAGGTCCACGCGCACGTCGAGGTGATGCCCGAGGTCGCGCTCGGCACTTACAAGGGGCTGGAGGTCGGGCGGCGCGTGCGCCCCGTCACGGACGAGACGGTCGAGCGGATGCTCGACGAGCTGCGCGAGCAGTCGGCGTCGCTCCAGCCCGTCGAGGATCGCGGCGCCGAGGCGGGCGACACCGTCACGGTCAACTTCGTCGGCAAACACATCGAGCCGCCGTCCGACGAGGACATCAACGTCGAGGACGTGGAGGTGCTCGTCGGCGGCGAGGGCGTGTTGCAGGACTTCACGGATCAACTGACGGGCACGCGCGCCGACGACGTGAAGACCTTCCGCGTGAAGTACCCCGAAGATTTTTCGTCGAAGGGGCTCGCGGGCAAGGAGATCGAGTACACGGCGACGGTGACGGCCGTCAGGCGCAAGGAGCTGCCCGAGGCGGACGACGAGTGGGCGCGCAGTTTCGGCGAGGAGATCGACTCGGTCGCGACGCTGCGCGCGAAGATGCGGGAGCAGCTGACGGAGCGCTCGCGCATGGAGTCGGAGCACCGCTTGCGCGACGAGTTGATGCGGAAGCTGACGCTCGCGCACGAGTTCGAGCTGCCCGACACGCTCGTCGATTACCAGTCGCGCCAGCTGCTGGAGTCGACCGTGCGCGACATGGCGCGGCGGGGCGTGGACCCGCGCAACTCCGGCATGAACTGGGAGGGGATGCAGGAGGTCTTCCGCGCGCGCGCCGAGGAGGATTTGCGCGGCTCACTGCTCCTGGAACGCATCGCCGACGAGGAGAACATCGAGCCCACGGACGAGGAGATCAGTCAGGAGATCGAGTCGATCGCGGCGGCGACGCGGCAGACCCCGGAGCAGGTGAGGGCTGCCTTGACAAAGCAGGGGGGCGAACGTAGCATCGCCGACAGGTTGCGCCACCGCAGGGCGCTCGATCTGCTCGTTGAAAACGCGCGCGTCATGGACGAGGAGTGGCGCGAGGACGAGGTCGCGGAAGCGCCCGGCGCCGCGCCCTCGGGCGAAGCGGCTCCGAACGAAGCGGCGCCCGCGTCGCAGGGCGAGAGCCAGGGTTGAGAGCGCGCGCGCCGCGGGCGGTTACAATTTAAGCAGCACAGTCCGCAAGAGACTGCGACTGAAATCTCAAATTTGAAAGTTTGGATTTGAAATCTCAGACGCGGTCTCTTCGCACATGAGATCGACGCGACGGTCGGTCACGGGGGGAGTGGTCATGGCTTTAGTTCCGATGGTGGTCGAGCAGACTTCGCGCGGCGAGCGCGCCTTCGACATCTACTCGCGGCTCCTCAAAGACAACATCATCTTCATCAGCACGCCGATCGACGATCAGATCGCGAACCTCATCGTCGCGCAGCTCATCTACCTCGAAGCCGAAGACCCGGAGAAGGACATCCACCTCTACATCAACTCGCCGGGCGGCTCGATCACAGCCGGGATGGCGATCTACGACACGATGCAGTTCATCCGACCCGACGTGTCCACGCTGTGCGTCGGTCAGTGCGCGTCGATGGCGGCGCTGCTTTTGGCGGCGGGCGCGAAGGGCAAACGCTTCGCCCTGCCGAACTCGCGCATCCTCATCCACCAGCCTTCGGGCGGGGCGGAGGGTCAGGCGACCGACATCCGCATCATGGCGGAAGAGATCATCAGGATGCGCGAACTCACTTCGAACATCCTCGCCAAGCACTCGGGTCAGCCCTACGACACGATCGAGCGCGACGTGGAGCGCGACCGCATCATGTCCGCCTCGCAGGCGAAAGAGTACGGCTTGCTCGACGAAGTCATCGCGCGCCGCACCTAACGCGGCGCGCGATGACCTCGGCGCGCCGACGATCCTTACGCACCCGCCCCGCCCCGCCGCGCGTTGAACTTTTAAGAACGACCGCGTGGACAAATCAAGCGGATTGTTGTAGAAATCAACTCGGGGCGTCTCTCGCGCCCGTGAGCCGTCGCGGCAAGTCCCGATCTCGTTAACCCTGAACCACGGAGTCCCCAACCGAACATGGTACGCCGACCCGATGACACGTTGCGCTGCTCGTTCTGCGGCAAGTCGCAGAACGAGGTGAAGAAGCTCATTGCCGGCCCGACCGTCTACATCTGCAACGAGTGCATCGACATCTGCAACGAGATCATCACGGACGATCAGCAGGCTGAGGCGGTCGCCTCCCGCCCGCCGCTCCCGAAGCCGAACGAGATCAAGTCGTTCCTCGACGAGTACGTCATCGGCCAGGAGGAGACGAAGAAGCGTCTCGCCGTCGCCGTCTACCAGCACTACAAGCGGATCGAGCTGGCGCGCAGGCGTAGCGACGTCGAGATTCAGAAGTCGAACATCCTCCTGATCGGCCCCACGGGCACGGGCAAGACCCTGCTCGCGCAGACGCTCGCGCGGATGCTCTCGGTCCCCTTCACCATCGTGGACGCGACGACGCTGACGGAAGCCGGCTACGTCGGCGAGGACGTGGAGAACATCATCCTCAAACTTCTCCAGGCGGCGAACGGCGACGTGGAGCGCGCGCAGCAGGGCATCATCTACATCGACGAGGTCGATAAGATTTGCCGCAAGGACGAGAACCCCTCGATCACGCGCGACGTCAGTGGCGAGGGCGTGCAGCAGGCTCTCTTGAAAATTCTCGAAGGCACGGTCGCCAACGTCCCGCCGCAGGGCGGCAGGAAGCACCCACACCAGGAGTTCTTCCCCGTCGACACGACGAACATCCTCTTCATCTGCGGCGGCGCGTTCGTCGGGCTGGAGAAGGGCGTCGCGAAGCGCCTGCGCAACAAGTCGTTCGGCTTCCGCGCCGAGGTCAAGGGCGCGAGCGAGCGCTACGAAGAGGCGCTCGCGGCGGTGCAGCCGGAGGATTTGGTGCGGTACGGGCTGATCCCGGAGTTCGTCGGCCGCCTCCCCGTCCACGGCGTGCTGCACGAGCTGGACGAAGCCGCGCTCATGCGCATCCTCACCGAGCCGAAGAACGCGCTCGTCAAGCAGTACCAGAAAAAATTCGAGTACGACAACGTCAAGCTGCGCTTTACGGAGGATGCGCTGCGCGCGATCGCGAAGCAGGCGGTCGAGCGCAAGGTCGGCGCGCGCGGTCTGATGATGATCCTCGAAGAGCTGCTCTTGGACGCGATGTACACGCTGCCCTCGCAGAAGCGCGTCAAGGAGTTCGTCATCACGCGCGCGCGGTCTGATGATGATCCTCGAAGAGCTGCTCTTGGACGCGATGTACACGCTGCCCTCGCAGAAGCGCGTCAAGGAGTTCGTCATCACCAGCGAGATGGTCGAGCGCCGCCGCGCCATACCGGGCGAGTCGCTCACCGGCGTCGACGACGCCGCCGCGTAAGCGACGGACGGCTCCACACTCCGCACAACTCCGCCCCGCGCGCCCGGTGCGCCGCCCCCTCTCCACTCACATCTGGATTTAAACCCGCGGGCGGGATACTATGTTCTCCCCGGCTGTCGCCGAGAGCGTCCCCGCGCTCGGAACGCCGACGCGGCCGCCCATTCGTCACGCTCCGCCGTCTCCCGCGAGATTTTCGTGGCGTCGTTTGACGGCACGACTTTGACTCCCGGCACGCTACGGAGGCTGTTTGGTCAAATCAATAAACGATCTCTCGGCCATGACTGAGGCAATGCCGCACAGCCCCGACGCGCACGTCGCGCGCGGGCTCGCGCCGTGCCCGGACTGGAGCGCGATGAGTGAGTCCGAGCACTTCGTCCAGTTCTACGAGGCGGACGTGTTCCTCCTGGATTCGCTGGGCGGCTTCATCCGCGCGGGCTTGGAGGCGGGCGACGCCTGCATCATCGTCGCGACCGGGGAGCACCGGGAGGGTCTCGAGGAGCGGCTGCGGGCGGCGGGGCTGGACGTGGCTGCCGCCAGAGAGGGCGGTCAGTTCGTCGCGCTCGACGCCGCGGAGACGCTGTCCAGATTCATGGTTGACGGCGCGCCCGATCCGGTGCGCTTCACGGAGGTCATCGGGGGTCTCATCGCGAGGGTGGCGGGCGAGCGCCCGCGCGTGCGAGCCTTCGGGGAGATGGTCGCGCTCCTCTGGGCGGAGGGGAATCAGGACGCCGCGATCCGACTCGAAGAGCTCTGGAACGATCTCGGCAAGACTTACCCCTTCTCGCTCTTCTGCGCCTACCCGATGCACGGCTTCGGCGGGGAGCAGTTTGCCAAGCCGCTCGCCAACGTCTGCACGACCCACTCCCGCGTCATCCCGGCGGAGAGCTTCGCCTCCCTCGACAGCCCCGAAGAACGTCTGCGCGCCATCATCCATCTTCAGCAGAAGGCGAATTCGCTCCAGGCCGAGATCGCGGAGCACAGGCGGACCGAAGAGGCTCTGCGCGCGGTGAAAGAAGAGTTGGAGTTGCAGGTCGAAGAGCGCGGGCTGCTGCTGGAGCGCGAGCGCTCTGCGCGCGCCGAAGCCGAGACCGCGAGCCGGCTTAAG
>JAIVJC010000211.1 GCA_020200235.1 Acidobacteriota bacterium
GGGTAAGGGCCGCAACAAGAGCGGCCGCTGGGGCGACAAGTGCGACAAGTTCGTCAACTGCCACGACGCGCGCGACGGCCGCGTGGACGGGCGCGGGCCGCGCCGTAACCGCGACCGTAACCGCGACGACCGCGACGACCGCGACGACCGCGACAGCCGCTACGACCGTAACCGCAACGGCGTCGACGATCGTTACGAAAACGGCACCGTCTATGATCGCAACCGCAACGGCGTCGACGACCGTTACGAGCGCCGCAACGACGGCGGCTACTACGGCAACAACGGCGGCTACCGCAACAACGACAACTACGGCAACATCGGCGGCTCCTACGATCTCCGCCAGACCGCGCTGAACGCCGGCTACAACAACGGCATGGAGGAGGGTCGCAGGGATCGCAACAACAACGAGCGCTTCGACTACAGCGACGAGAGCGCCTACCGCAGCGCGACGAAGGACTACAACTCGCGCCTCGGCGACCGCTCGACCTACCAGCAGTACTTCCGCGAGGCTTTCGCGCGCGGCTACGCCGACGGCTACGGGCGTTACTAAATCCGCCCGCCACTCCGGTCGGACACACCGAAGGCAGCCACGCCACGCAAGCGGCGCGGCTGCCTTCTCCCTTTCCTATCGTGTGCTTGACACCCCCGCGCGCCGCTCCTTAATATCTCGAACGTTCACCCGCACGCGGATGTGGCGGAATTGGCAGACGCGCAGGTCTCAGAAGCCTGTGGCCGTGAGGTCGTGGAGGTTCGATCCCTCTCATCCGCATTTCATATTGCTATGGACGAGTCAGACTTCTACTGGCTTTGTGGCTTGCTGGAAGGCGAAGGCTCGTTCATGAAAGGCCCGCCCTCACGCCCGCAGTACCCAGCCCTCTCGATCACCAGCACCGACGAAGACGTTATTCAGAGGGTAGCCTCGCTGCTGGCAGTCAGTTACTGCCGCGTCACGAAACGGCGGGAGCATTGGAAGAGCGGAAAGGTGCGGCGTCTCCTGCTGGTGCGTCATGAGGATTAAAAATCATAGCGCATTTCCGGAGGTAATTTAGAATCAAGTCCTCTCATCCGCATGAACGTAGTAAAAAGTGAAGGGCGAAAGTTCGACGACGACCCGTCGGAACTTTCGCCCTTCGTGTTTCGAAGTGTCTTCGCGGATCAGTCTGTGAAAAGCTCCCCGACCGAGACGGATAATTCCGGCAGGACCCTGGATTCGACGCGCTGCCCGCCCTCGAACGCGCGGCTCTCGCCGAAGCCGTCGCCGGTCTGGTAGCGCACCTCCACCGTCTCCGCCTCCTCGTCGATCAGCCACAGCTCGCCGACGCCGAGCGCGCCGTAGGTGTCAGCCTTCGTGTTGCGGTCGTACATCGCCGAGCCGGGCGAGATGACTTCGACGACCAGATCAGCCGTGTCGCGCCGCTCCGGATCGAGGCGCGCCGCGAGCTCCGCCGAGACGTAGAAGAGATCGGGTTCGAGATAGGTGCGCCTGCCCGTCCAGATCGCGGCGCGGGGCAGGTACAGAGTGCCGCGGTCGTTCGTGGCGATCAGGTGCCCCGTCAAAAGGCGGTTGAGCCGGGATATGACGGTGTCGTGCGTCTGCTCAGGCGGAGGGGTCATGTAGAGGACTCCGGCGATGAGTTCGAGCTTCGATCTGTCGGGCGGATCGGTGAGTTGCCAGAACTCTTCGAGCGTGTAGGTTTTGACCAACGGTGAGGTGCTCATCCGATCTGTCCTTCCCGCGGGCGAATGCCGCGAATGATTCGCCTCGAAGGCGCGCAGCCCGCTCCCGCGCCGAACCCATTGTGCGCCCGCGCGCGCGGATTTTCCAACGGGCGCGAGCGCGCGAACCGGCGACGCGAATTTTTCGCCGCGCTCAATTGACCGCCTCGGTCGCCGCCTCCGCCGCCTGCGACGAGCCCGCGTCCATGACGACGACCGGCTGCTCGTGGAAGAGGTTCGAGTCGACGAGCGTCTGCACCCAGTACTCGCCCGCGGCGGGGAACGTGACGTTGAAGAAGAAGTTGATGTTGCCCGCGAAGCCGCCGCGCTCGAGCTCGAAGCCGGTCGGCTGCGAGAGCGCGACGATCTGCTGGCGGTCGGGCGTCAGGATCCTCACCTCCGAGAGGTACGAGCCCTCGCCCTGCCAGTGGTTGACGACCGCGAACTTGACGAGCGAGACGGGCAGCTGCGGCACGGCGATGTTCTGGAAGACGCCCATCAGCGACAGCTTGTTGCCGACTTCGAGCCGCACGTCGTCGCAGAGGATCGTGTACAGCAGTCTGAGGTTATTCGCGCCCACGGTATTGTCCATCTTCACCCCGCCCCGGCTTTAAGCGCCGAGCATCTCCTTGAACCCCGCTTCACTCAAGACGGTCACGTCGAGAGCCTTCGCCTTGTCGAGCTTCGAGCCCGCCTCCTCGCCGGCGACGACGTAAGCAGTCTTCTTGCTCACCGAAGAGGTGACGCGACCGCCCCGCGCTTCAATCGCCGCCGCCGCTTCCTCGCGCGTCATCGATTCGAGTCTGCCGGTGAGGACGAACAGCTTGCCGGCGAACCTCTCGTCCTCTTCCACGCACGCGCCGCCGGCGAGTTCCGTGCCGACCCCGGCGGCTGCGAGGCGCGCGCACAGCCCGCGGTTCCCTTCGTCGTTGAACCAGTCGTGGACGCTCTCGGCGACGGTGAGCCCGATCTCGGGGATCGCGTCCAGCTCCTCGACGCTCGCCGCGCCGAGGCGTCCGAGCGAGCGGAAGGCGCGCGCGAGGATGGCGGCGGTGCGCTCGCCGACGTGGCGCAAGCCGAGGCCGAAGACGAGCTGCGGCAGATCGCGCGACTTGCTCGCCTCCACTTGCGCGAGCAGATTCGTCGCCGACTTCTCCGCCATCCGTTCGAGGCCGGAGACGGTTTCGAGATCGAGCTTGTAGAGATCGGCGACGTCGCGCACGAGTCGCCGCTCGACGAGTTGGTCGGCGAGCGCTTCGCCCAGGCCCTCGATCCTCATCGCGCGGCACGAGGCGTAGTGTAGCAGGCGCGCCTTGAGCTGCGCCGGGCAGTCGGCGGCGACGCAGCGCGCGACGACCTCGCCCTCCGGGCGCGAGATGCGTCCGCCGCAGACGGGGCACTTCTTCGGGAACGCGAAACGCTTCTCCGCGCCGGTCCGCTTCGACTCGACGACCTTCAGGACCTTCGGGATGATCTCGCCGCTCTTCTCGATCAGCACCCAGTCGCCGACCCTCACGCCGAGCCGCTTGATCTCGTCCTCGTTGTGCAGCGTTGCGCGGGAGACGACCGTGCCCGCGAGCTACACGGGCTCGAGCAGCGCGACGGGCGTGAGCGCGCCCGTCCGGCCGACCGTATTACCCCCAACCCATATCACACTTTCATCTGTTCGTCTGTCTGCTATCACTTACGAGTATGACATTATCATAGTTGGTTTGAACTATTACATCAGGAGATCAGCAGTGACCGCCCGGCTATGCTTTGGTGAGATCTACGGAGCAGCTTTGATCAGTTCCAACCACTGCTCTTCGCTCAGGACAGTCAGCCCTAATTCGCGTGCCTTCTTCTCTTTCGAACCAGCTCCCGGACCTACAACTACATAGTTCGTATTCTTAGACACGGAGCCGGCCACGTTAGCACCCAACGCTTCAGCTTGCGCCTTTGCCTCGCTTCGGGTCATTGTTTCCATGGAACCGGTAAATACCACCGTTTTTCCGGCAACGGGTGACTTAGAGGCTGGCTGCTCGAACTCGGTAACTTCAACGAGCGGTCTATCAGACTTATCTTTGTTCACAGTGAGAGCGTCCAAGATCTGGCGATTATGAGGTTCGGCAAAGAATCCTAGAATATCATCCACAACGCTTTCACCAATGCCATTAATGGATAACAAATCGGAGTATGCCTCACCCTCTTTGCTGTTAGCCGCTTCCATGCTGGTACGCCAATGAGCCAAAGTCAGATAGTGGCGTGCTAGTAACCGCGCGGTTGCCTGCCCTACCTGATGAATACCTAAAGCGTATATAAAGCGATCCAGAGCGATGACGCGACGCCGTTGTATAGCGTGAAATAGTTTTCGAGCTGACGTCTCTCCCCAACCCTCCCATGCACGTAAAGGCGGATGCTGTTCCTTACCATCACGATCCTCCAGCGTGAAAATGTCAACTGGCGTCCTGATGAGTCCTTTGCTGTAAAACAGTTGAATGTTCTTGGCGCCCAAGCCCTCGATGTCGAACGCGTCGCGGGAGGTGAAGTGCCTGAGGCGTTCGACCGCCTGCGCCGAGCATACCAGGCCGCCGGTACAGAAAGTGTCCGCCTCGCCCTCTTCGCGGATGAGGATGCTATGGCACTCGGGACACTCTTTGGGGAACTGATACGGCTCACTATGCCCCGGCCGATTCTCAACGACGACAGACACCACCTGTGGAATCACGTCCCCGGCGCGTTGAATGACTACCGTGTCGCCTTTCCGTATATCCTTTCGCTTAATCTCATCCGCGTTGTGCAACGTGCGACCGGCGTCAGCTTCCCCGTCCGGCCGACCTGACACTGGATGTCTTCGATGACGGTGAGAGCCTGTTCCGGGGGGAACTTCCATGCGATAGCCCAACGCGGCGAGCGGCTGACAAAGCCTAGCCTCGCCTGCCAATCCAGATCGTTGATCTTGAGCACTACGCCGTCGATGGAAAAGCCTAACTTTGAGCGCCGAAGCTGAATTGTATTGTAATAGGAGATTAACGGACGTAAATTTGCGCCTTTCACCTTCACCACTTTTGCCGGCTTGTTTAACTTGAACCCCCAACGCTCCAATTTCTCTCGGGCTCCCGCTTGGGTCTTTGAAAACGGCTCCGACACTTCCCCCCAACTGTAGGCGTAAAACTTTAACGGCCTCGAAGCGGTGATGTTCGGGTCGAGTTGTCGCAAACTGCCGGCCGCCGCGTTTCGTGGGTTTGCGAAGCCCTTCGCTCCAAGCTGAGCCTGCTGCGCGTTCAGCTTCAGGAAGTCGCGATCGCTCATATAGACCTCGCCGCGGACTTCAAGGATTTCGGGCCAAGTCTCATCCTTTAAGCTCTTCGGAATATCTTTGATGGTTTTGACATTAGCCGTAATGTCCTCGCCTTCGACCCCGTTACCTCTGGTAGCCCCGCTAACCAACTTGCCAAGCTCGTAACGAAGCGCGCAGGACAGCCCGTCGATCTTAGTCTCACAAACAATCTCTATCATCAGAGAAGAGTTCTTCAACTCTCTTAGGAAATTACGCACGCTATCGAGCCAGTCGCCTACGTCTTCGGATGAGAATGCGTTATCCAGCGACAGCATCGGCACTGTGTGCCGGACTTTCTTGAAACCGGACGCCGGCGCCGCCCCCACCTTCTGAGATGGGCTATCTGGTCTGATTAGCTCAGGGAAGCGTGATTCGATGGCCGAATTTCTCTGGCGGAGAGCGTCGTATTCAGCGTCGGTAAGCTCGGGCTGATCCTTTTCGTAATACAACCGATCATGATGCGCGATTAGAGTCGCCAGTTCTTCCAATTCCGCGGCGGCTTCCAGCGGGATTAACTGCTCCACTGGAGTGTCAAACATAGAGGTACGATTCATCACCATGTAGGTCACGTAGTCCTTCTCGGTTTTATTAAGCAAGCTGGAAGCTATAATCTATCAATAGAGTAATCAAATCAGTCTAAAACCCCAAGTTACCCTGACCAGTCGCCTTTCGTGTAAGAAGCCTTGTCTTCTTGCCAATTTCGGGAACTCACGACCAAATGCAACCCTGACCTCCTCGAATTGCGACTCGTCCAAGGGCTTGCGGCACTTAACGGTGTTAATAACGGTATACCCGGCCGCACACATCGCTTCGGCCAGTGCTTTTTCAAGCGCGGCGATAATGTCTCGCAGTTTGCGGTGCTCATCCCGGTCGGACGTCTCGCCCCAAAATGGGTCCGGCACTGGCGACATCCATTTTTGGAGATGCTTCTGAAAACGTAAAAAGCCTGGCACTTTAATAAAACTGAGGTGCCAGGCCAGTTAACGTTTAGAAAGACACTAACAGTAAATTTTCAACTGTAATGTTGAGTTCGCAAAATTAGTTCAGCCGAACAAAATCCTCTCAAGTTTCTGTGAAGCGGCCTCTTGCATTGTCGGCAGAACGTGGGAGTAAGTGTCGAGCGTTAAAACCACTGAAGCGTGAAACTGCCGTTGCGCGAGATTGCGCGAATTATGAGGCGTACCTTCACCCGTGGCGAATACAAGATCATTGTTTTGATATGCTGCTCCTACCTTCAAACGTGCGGCTATTTGCTTACGCCTATGCGCGGTCAGCATTTCTACAAGAGTTTTTGGGAAAGGGATGGTTCGGCGCGAGCGCGATGTTTTAGGCTCTCCAAAGTACCAACCTCCGCCTTTACGCCTGATAAGCACACGGCGAACAACGGCTGTTCCTTTCTTCAAGTCAACATCTGACCACTTTAATCCGAGATATTCTTCCGGTCGCATTCCTGTGGCGAGCGCGAAGGCGAAGATCACGCCGTGCTCATTCTCTTTTGCAGCCTTTATGATGTAGGAAGGGTCACTTCACCTTTTCGTATTCCTTCTTCGCTTCGATCAGCACCGCCAAATCAGGATCGGCATCTTTCCAGAGTGCAAAGAAATCCTGATAAGCCTGGCGCGCTTTCGTCGCATCGCCATTCATCGCCGCAGCGCGTGCCAGGCCGAGATGGGCCAGCGGGTACAAAACCGGGCAAGTGGCCACGAAACGAGAAGAGAACTGGCCCTGTCCTCGATGATCGAGAATCTTCTGGAATTCGGCGGCGGCTTCTGCGCCGCGCCCAAGTTTCAAGTAGGCCTGGCCGCGCAGATATTGAGGCCAGAATTGTGCTGCTGCCTCATATCGGGCGGTCTTCAGTGTCTGTATAGCGAGGGCCGGGTTGCCACCTTTGATTTCTTTCGCAGCCTGTATTACGGGCAGCCATTGGCCGTTAATGAAGCTATCTTTCGGATACCGCTCCTTCATCTCATTAATCAGCTTTTGCATCTGCCCAACATCGCCACACAGTGCCAGCCCCAGCCCACTGCGCACGAGCGATACCCGGTCGCGTGCGAGCGCGAGCGCCTGCGTTACTGCGGTTTGACTCTGCTGACACTGGCCGAACACCGCATCCCGTAGCGCTTCTCCGGAGGCATCTTGCGCGGCCACCTCTTTGTCGTTGCGCTCGGCAGCCAAATCGACGACGCGCCGAGACAGTTCTTGTGCCCTCTGCCACTGACCGGCAAAAGCTGCCGTTTCGGCTTGCCAATAGAATACCAATCCCGCGCGCTCATCTGACTGCCCGCGCGCCCAGTCAAGTTGCTGTTGCATTCCGGCCGTATCACCGCTAATGAAGGCAAGCTCAAAAAGGCCCTCGCGGCTGTTTCTGTTATTCGGGTACTGCGCAATGTTTTGCTCGAAAACCTCTTTGGCCTCCGCGAAGCGATTCAGGTGCATGAACGCGAGCCCGCGGTGTGTATATGGCTGACTGAATTTCGGGCTGAGGCGAATCGCCTCATCGGCTGCTTCAGCGGCCTTGTCAAATTGGCCGAACCGGTTGTAACTGGAGGCCAGCATATTGTAGGGAACGGGCGACTTGTTTGGATAAGTGCTATTCCATAACTCTGCCGTCTCGATCACCTTGTCCCACTCTCCCGTAACCTGGCTGTAATTGCGTAAGCCATAGCGAACTTGGGATCAATCTCGATGGCGCGTTTCAAGAGCGAAATTTGTTTAAATGGGTCTGGCTCTAATCGTGGGTGCGCCAGGGCGAAAACTTTCAAAGCCTCAAACGACGAGGTCGTGGCCTCATTAATCGGGGCATCAAACTTCTGGATCGAGCGGAGTGATTCACCCAGCTTCTGTCTGAGATCGGTCGCCGCCCCACCATGCGCCTCCAGCACTTGCTCCTTGCTCTCGGCTTCCTTTTGCGCACGCGCCAGCACGTCCCCGGTCTGAGCATTGACCACTTCCAGCGCCAGAGAATAATGCGCGCCGAGCGGAGTAATCGAACCTACGAGCATCGCTTTCAGACCCTGTCGCTGGCAGATCTCTTTCGCCACCTCCCGCGTCACCCGCTCACCGGGCGCGCGTTTCATAAAACGCAGTGCCTGGCTGATTCGGTCGTCCGGGAAGATATTCAAGAACGGGGATTGCTCCAGTTGCACCGCCAGCGCCTGCTTCAGCGTACCGTCGAAAATTGCATCGCCCGTCTTGTTGTCGAAATCCGCGATCAGGATTGTGTCACTTACAGCCCGCGCGCGGTTGTGTTTGAAGTAGAAGAAGTAAGCAAGAGCCGCGGCGGCGATGACCAGCGCAGCCAACGCGATCGTCGCGCCGCGCTTGTGGCTTTTGATTTGACTGACGAGGTACTCGGCACTCGATGTCGCCGGGGCCGACTGTTCGGTCGTTTTCCGTCCCAACGTCTCAGTGCTGCCTGATGATGCAACAGTGGTCTCAGTCTCCGCCGGCCCCGCCATCCCCTGTCTCACTTCCTTCAACTCGAGCGCGACGTCCTTGATCGTTTGATACCGCTCCTCGCGGTCCTTGGCCAGGCACCGACGCACAATCCGCTGCAGTTCATTGGGCGCGTTTGCGTTTGTGTCCTTAATCTGCGGCGTCGGCGCATGCACGATCTTGTGGAGAGAATCCAGAATGTCCTGGCCCTCGAAAGGCTTATGCCCGGTCGCCGCTTCAAACAGAATGCAGCCGAACGAGAAGATGTCCGAGCGCTGGTCGATCTCTTTCACCCTTCCCTGCGCCTGCTCCGGTGACATGTACCCTGCCGTGCCCATCACCATGCCGGCCAATGACTGCTGCGCCATGATCCTCGTGCCGACCTCACTCGACGATTGCTCGCCTATGCCTAACGATCTCTGTGTCTCGACGAGTTTCGCCAAGCCGAAATCGAGAATCTTCGCGTAGTCGTCCCGCGTGATCATGATGTTGTCGGGCTTCAGATCACGATGCACGATGCCGGCGGCATGGGCTTTTGCCAAACCCTCAGCCACCTGTTGCAAATACTTCAGCAGCTTTCGCAGTTCGGTGCGCTCATCATGAATCTTCGTGCGCAGTGTGACCCCATCGACCAATTCCATCGCGATGAAGTTCACCCCATCGGCTGCGCCGATCTCGTAAATGTGCGCAATGTTTGGATGATTGAGTGCGGCGGCGGCTTGCGCCTCTTGCTCGAAGCGGCGCATTCGATCCTGATTGGCGGCGACTGCGGCTGGCAGAATCTTCAGCGCGACTTTGCGATGCAGCCGCAGGTCTTCCGCCAGATAAACTTCACCCATCCCACCTTTGGCCAGCAGCGAGCGAATCTCATAGCGGTCGATTCGAGTATTGGGAGCAAGTGAGGCGGCACGATCAGCGCTGCTATCCTGTCGTGCCAGGTACATTCCTGCGGCTATATCGTCCGGCGGTTTCTCGGTATAGGCCGCGCGCTCGACGTGGGCGGCCAACAATGATTCCAACTCGCGCCGCAAGTCGGCATCGCCATCCGATACCCGGTCCAGAAAAGCAACACGCTCGTCCGGAGCAATCTCCAGGGCGGCATGAAACAGCTCCGTCAGGTGTTCGTATTGTTGCGGTGTCATACTTCACTTGCCGGGTTGAGGGCGCGATGCAACCAGGTCTTGGCCATGTTCCAATCGCGCATCACTGTCTCTGGCGAAACTTCCAGGACCTTAGCTGTCTCCGCCACGCTTAGGCCCCCGAAGTAGCGCAATTCCACGACCCGGCTCTGTCGCTTTGAAAGTCTCTCTAACTCTTTCAGCGCATCGTCGAAGGCAACCAGTTCGCCCGCCCGTTCCGGTGTCACCAGCGCAGCCTCTTCCAGTGAGACAGGATGAACTCCGCCGCCTCGCTTGCCTGCATATCGTGCGCGCGCGTAATCGACCAGGATGTGACGCATCGCTTGCGCGGCAACGCCAAAGAAATGGGCGCGGTTCTCGAAGTGTTTCTCTTTCTGTTTGACCATGCGCAGGTACGCTTCATGGATGAGCGCGGTGGTCTGCAACGTGTGTCCGGGGTTTTGCTGGCTCATGTAACGCTTGGCCATCTTCCGCAATTCTTCGTAGATCAGCGGCATCAACTTGTCGAGCGCCTCACGGTCACCGTGATTCCACTGCTCCAATAACTGAGTGACTGAATGAGCGTCTGACATCTGAGCGAGGTCGTTGGGCGAATGTACTTTGTCTGACGGCGGCGCGCCCCGTTGCGGATCGCGCGGACGCGACTAACGCTCTACGAGAGTGACGACGTTTTTCCGGTAGTCGAGTGTAACGATAAACTTTTCCATCAAGCCATTGCCGATTATCACCCCGTATTTTTTCAGACTGTGATCTAGCCCTGCGCCCTTGCCGAAGAAGACAGCTCTGGTCGAACCTCGCGCCAATCCCCCGATTTTAAGCTCGCGCACCGATCCTTCGCGCGGCGGTGACTTGGGGTCGGGCGCGATCTGGCCGAGGAGCTTGACGGCGGCGGGCGTCAGTGCCAGTGTCCCCTCCTGTGTCGTGTCAATAAGGGCTTTGAACCTTTTGTCTTCGACGAGAACATCCTCGATCACCGTGGACGGCTCATCCTGATCCCGGTCGAGTGCCACAACAGCAACTTTCACCCCCGGCTGTGCTGAAGGCGACTTCGGGAGGAAGCGAACTACTCCCTTCTCATAATCGATCTGCACGACGCGATCTTTAAGGAAGTTGTAACCGAGCACGCCGTCAACGCTCACGCCAAGCCGCCGACTCACGCCCGATAAGTCGTTCAAGACTACTCCGATGTGCGACAATTTAAGCGTGCCGATCTGTACGTCAGGCACCGAGGTGAAAAGTATGTATTTGTCCGGGTTCACCTCGCCAGCACTTGTGTAATTTATCTGCAACCCCATTGCCTTAAGAGCGTCGAAGGAAAACTTCGAGACGGGGGCGGCGGTGGCGAGCAACACCTTGAACGAGCCTTTACCTTTCACCGTCATACGCATGACGATGCTGCCGCCTTCGAGCGTAAAAGGCGCTTCCGTCGCTTGATCGCCGACCGCTGGGAGCGACGCGCGGGACGCGCGCGTGGCGACTGACAGCGCGCACATGATGGCTAAAAACCAGATTCTCAGTGCCATACTTGTTTCCCCGAAAGCAGACGTATCAATTATTGGTCTGGATGACGGTCTCGATCGTCTTGAACTCGCGCTTGTCGTCCTTCGCGATCTGCGCGAGGCTGTGGATGACGCGACCGAAGTATTTGACGCCCTGCACGAAGTCTTCGAGCCGGATGTTCTCGTCGGGTCCGTGCGGGTTCGAGCCCGCGTAGGAGATGCCGAAGGAGACGACGGGCGTCGGCGGGCTCTGCACGCCGCAGATCGCGCCGACGGGTCCGCTCGCAGGGTCGAGCGGGTAGACCACAGGCGCGACGCCGTAGACCTCCGACGCCGCCTCGACCGCCGCGCGCGCGACCGTCGAGCTCTGCGCGGCTTTCGCGTAGGGCGCGCTCGCGATCTCGATGATCTCGATGTCCTGGAAGCCGCGCTCGTCGAGGTGTTCGCGCAGAAGTTTGACGACGAGCGGCGGCGACAGATCGGGGACGAGTCGGAAGTCCAGGCGCGCGCGCGCCATGCCGGGCAGGATCGTCTTAGCGCCCGCGTCGGTGTGCCCGGTGTTGATGCCGCAGATCGTGCAGGTCGGCGAGAAGATCAGTTCCTTCGTCAGCGCGCGCCCCGTCATGCCGCGCACCCAGCCGCCGATCTTGAACTCGCGGCGCAAGCCCGCCTCGTCGAGCTCGATGGTCTTGAGTGTTTTAGCGTCCTCGTCCGAGACGGGCGCGACGTGCGACGAGAAGCCGTCAACCGTGATGACGCCCTTCGGCGAGACGACGGTCGCGAGCGCCTGCACGAGACGCCACGCGGGGTTCGGCACGATCCCGCCCCACTTCGAGTGCAGGTCTGTGCGCGCGCCGTACGCACGCAGCTCTAAAAACGCGATGCCCTTGAAGCCGAGGCTGACGACGAGCCGATCCTTCGTGTCCTTGTAGCCGTCGTCCCACACGCAGCCGTCGGCGCGCAGCGCCTCCGCGTTCTCTTCCGTGAAGCGGTAGAGGCTCGGACTTCCAAGTCCGTCCTCGCCCTCGACGATGAAGCGCAGGCACATCGGGAGCTTCCCGAAAGTCTTCTGGTAAGCCTCGACCGCCGCGAGGCGCGCGACGAAGTCGCCCTTACTGTTCGAAGCCCCGCGCGCGAAGAGCTTGCCGTCGCGAATCTCGGCGGCGAAGGGTCCCGTCGTCCAGTCGGCGAGCTGACCGACGGGCTGCACGTCGTAGTGGCTGTAGACGATGAAGCAGTGAGGTCCCGCGCCGAACTCGCCGAAGACTACGGGGAAGCCCGCGCCGATCTTGAACGTGCGCGTGCCCGCGCCGACCCGCTGCATCAACTGCTCGACGCGCTCGGCGACCGCGCGCATCCCCGTCCCGCGCGCCGCCACCGAAGGCATCCGGCACAGCGCCTGCAAACGCTCGACGAAAGCGTTCGCGTGGCGGTCAACGTAGCGGTCGAATCGCGTGAATGGCATGGCTCTCAAGCGGTGACAGGTAAGAGCGGGCTGTGAGCTGTGAGCTGTGAGCTGTGAGCAGTTAGCTTCTGATACTTGTCACCTGTCACGGTTTACGGTTCACGATAATACGGCTTACGGTTCACGATAAAACAGGTAGCGCGGGCGCGTCGCGTCACCGCGCCGAGCCGGTTCAAATTGAAGTGCGCGTTGCGCGCTCGCGCCGGCTCGAACGTCCACTTGATGAAGTCGCGCCCCTCGGAGAGCGAGCGCGCGCGCTGCGCCCACTTGAGCCGCGCGCCCAAGCCGCGGTTCTGGAACTCCACCGCGACCGCCATCATGTGCGAGTAGCCGCCGACACGATCACCGTAGACAGCCGCGAGGTGATGGACGAAGCCGACGAGCCTTTCGCCCGAAAAAGCGCCGAGCGTCCACCCGCCCGCGCCGCGCGTGACGATCAAGTGGCGCCGCGGCGAAATCTCGATGTCGGGCAGCGCGAAGACCTCCCGCTGGAGGCGCACGCAGGCGTCGAACTCCCCGACGGTCGTGCAGTCGCGGATGACGACTTCCTCCGCGGTCTCGTCCTCTCCCCCGACGTGAGCCGACAATTTTTTGACCGTGCCCCCTTCGCCTTGATGAAAACTCCGCCGACCGATTTTTCCGGCGACATACGCCTGGACTACTAATAAGTCGCACGGACGACCGGGGCGTCCCGCCGGATCGAGGTCGTAGAGCAAGCCTGTTCGAGTTGCGCGCCGTGTGAGTTTAATCGCGAAAGGCTCTCCGACGGAAGGGCGGGCGCGGCTTCGAGCCTCCCCGGCGCACGCTCAGCCCCGCGACAGCCGCCGCTCATCCTTCATTCTTTCGCTGTGCTATGATTCCGTGCGGCGTGCGCTCCCGCCGCCTTACTTTATCTTGATGAACGGACGACTGAGCGAGCAACCGCTCGCGGAGCTACTGCGCGAGATCGCAGCCGCGGCTCTGTCGGGCGCGCTGCGCCTCGCGCGCGAGCGCGTCAAGGCGGTGGTCTACGCGCAGGGCGGAGAGATCGTCCACGCGCGCTCGAACCTGCGCGCTCACCGGCTGGTCGAGTGCGCGCGCCGCGCCGGGCTGGTCGAAGCCGGCGAGCTCGCCGAGACCGTGACGGAGATGATGTCTGACGCGGAGGCGTGCGACGCGCTGCTGAAGTCGGGCGCGCTCGACGGGGCGGGCGTCGCGCGGCTGCGCGCGCGGCAGGCGCAGGACGTGCTGAAGACCGTGCTCCTGTGGACCGACGGCACGTGGGAGTTCGACCCGCGCGCGCGCCTCTCGGAAGACGCGCGCGCCCACGTTGATCTGCGCCAGCTCCTGCTCGAAGGCGCGCGCCACCTCCCCGTGGATTTCTGCGCCGCGCGCTTCCCCGCCGAAGAGGAAATGATCTCGCCCGCCGCCGCGCCGCCCCAACACCTGCAGCTCGTCCCCGTCGAAGCGTTCGTCCTCTCGCGCGCCGACTCGCCTTCGCGCCTCTGCGATCTCGTCGCGCAGTGCGGGATGCCGGAGACCCAGTCGCGCCAAGCCGTCTACGGGCTCGCGCTCGCGGGCTTCCTCGCGCGCGGCGGCTGGCCGCAGTCGCTCGCGGGGGTATCGCCGCCCCGCGCGGGCGGGAGCGCGCACGCCCCCGCGAGCGAAGAGACGGGCAAGGTTGAAAAGGTCGAAGCGCTCGCCCGGGAAGAAGACGCGACGCCCGATCCGCTCGAAGAAGTGAACGCGCTGCTGGTGCGCGCCGCCGCGTCCGACTACTACGAGATGCTCGGCGTCGGTCGCCTCGCCGGCGACTCCGACATCAAGCGCGCCTACTACGCGCTCGCCAAGCGTTTCCATCCCGACCGCTTCCTCCGCACGGTCGACGGCGAGACGCGCTCGCGCGTCGAGGACGCGTTCGCACAGATCGCCCACGCCTACGAGACTCTGCGCGATCAGCGCGAGCGCGCCAACTACGACAGCAAGCTCGACGCCCGCCCGCCCGCGCCGCCGCGGGGCGACGAAGCCGCGAGCAGTCGCGCGGCGGCGGGCGACGCGGAAGCCGAGGCGATCCCGCGCGTCGTCGCCGATCCGTCGCTGAAACCGGAGTACCGTGCCGAGGAGAATTTCCAGCTGGGGCTCCCCGCGCTGCGACGCGGCGACGCGGAGGCCGCGGCGCTCTACTTCGGCGAAGCCGTGAGACTCGCCCCGCAGCAGGCGCGCTACCGCGCCTTCTACGGGCGCGCGCTGACGGCCAACCCGCAGACGCGCCGGCAGGCTGAGAGCGAGCTGCACGCCGCCGTCAGACTCGATCCGCAGAACCCTTCGTACCACGTCGCGCTCGCCGAGCTGTACGCCGCCATCGGCTTGCAGCGGCGCGTCGAGGGCGAGTTAGAGCGCGCCCTCGCCCTCGACCCGAAGCACGACGGAGCTCTAAAGATGATCGAACGGATGAAAGGACAATGATGAATGATGAATGATGAATGATGAATTACAGACACTAGCTTTGTCATGATTCATCATTCATCATTCATCATTCCGCATTCGTTAAGATGGCTTCAAGCAAACCGAAACTCTCCGCCGAGGAGCGCCTCGCGCGCGACGTGTTCGCGCGGCTCGCGGCGTCGACCGACGAGTTCGAGGCTTACGCGCACCCGCACGCCGAGCGCGTCGCCGCGCTCTCGGACGCGCTCGCCAAGCTCTTCCACCTCGGTCGCGCCGACCGCGCTTCCCTGCGCCTCGCCGCGCTCGCGCACGATCTCGGCGAGGCGGCGATGAAGCGCGAATACGTCCGGCGCGCGGGCGCGCTCTCGGCGGAGGAGCGGCTCGATCTCGCGCGCCACCCCGTCATCGGCGAGCAGGAGGCGGCGCGCGCGGGCGCGGATCGCGCGGCGCAGCTCGTAGTGCGCTGGAGCCACGAGTGGTGGAACGGCGCGGGCTACCCGGACGCGCTCAGGCGCGAGCAGATACCGCTCGCCGCGCGCATCCTGCGCGTCGCCGACTCCTACTGCGCGCTGACGGACGACAGACCTTTTCGCCCCGCCGTCACAGAGGAAGACGCGCGCCGCCACCTCGCCGAGTGGGCCGGCATCGAGTTCGATCCGCGCGTCGTCCGCGCCTTCCTCGCGCTGCACGGTCTACCCGAACTCCGCTCCTACGCGCGGCGCGACGCGGAGACCGAAGACGACGCGCTCCCGACCCCGCGCGAGCCGGCGCGCGAGGCGGCGCGACGGGACGAGTCAGCCCCCTCGCCCACGATGGAAGAGGCTCTGATCGCGAACGATGAGAGACGGGAGACGGCGTCAGTCGCGCGCGGCGACGAGCGGAGCGGCGGCGACGCGGACAGATCGCTCGGCGGCTACGTCCCCGCGATGGGCGCGAACCCTTACGCCCCGCCGGGCGCGGGTGTCGAGAGCGTCGCCGGCGATCAATCGCGCGGCGGTGACGGCGGCGAAGGCGAGGGCGATCTTAACGAGGGCGGCGACGGCGGGGTGACGAGATGATGACGATGAAGAGTGTTGCCGAAGAGTCGCCGCGCGGCTGGCTCGCCTTCGAGTTGAGCGTCCTGCGCCGCCTGCGCTTCCGCTCGGTCGCGAACCCGCTCGCGGGCGAGCCCGATCTCGATCTCTACCTCAAGCGCTGGGGGGCGCGCGTCGCCGTCAACGACGCGGCGCAGTGGGCTTGGGTGCGCGGCGTCGCCCGCGTCGAAAACAACGCGACGCGGCTCGCGGACGAAGACGTCGCCCTGCTGCTCGAAGACGTTTACGTCCCGCACCACAGGTTACGCAACCCCGCGCTCGCGCGCTGGTTCGGCGAGACCGACGCCTGGTGGTTCGACAACTTCCGCGAGAACGCCGAGCGGCTCGAAGGCGAGGTCAAGCAGGCGCTCGCGCTCGACCTCGGCATGATGGTCGGCGACTACGCGCTCTCCTTCGACGACGACACGCGCGAGCTGCGCCAGCCGCTCTCGCGCGCGCTCCGGCGCATACGCGAGTCGCAGCCCGCGCCGGTCGACAACAACCACAGGAACGCGAGCCGCAACACGGACGCGCGCCACTTCGTCGCGGATCAGCACGGCGACCTGCTCTTCCTGCGCCTGCCCGCCCCCCGTGGCGCGCGGCGCGACTCGTTCGCGGCGTGGCGCGAGGAGTGGGTGCGCGGCGGCGACGACTTCTGGTCGGAGGCGGCGGCGGCGCAGGTGGGCCGTCTCGGCGCGGGAGCCGAGACGCGCCAGCAGTACCTGCGCCACGTCGAAGACCTGCTGGAGACCGCCGGCCACTTCAGGCGTTGGGCGATCTCGTTCGTCGAGACGGGCCACTTCTCGACCGAGGAGGTGGTCGAGCTGCTGCGACGGCTGCGCAAGGTCGATACGATCTACACGAAAGACTTCTCCGAGCTGACGGGCGCGCGCGCCGCCATCGTCACCGCGAGCAGTTGAAACCGACCGCTCCCGCGGCGTTTGACTTAGCCGCTGTCTTCGCTTATTTTCGCCGTTCAAGTTCGCCGAAGGGCTGACTCAATCTGAGTCCGCCACCACCCTACGCTTCAACAAGTCAGCCATAACCGCCAACACTTAACCCGAACGGATCGGAGTCCCCATGAGAAGACTACTTATGTTCGCCGCGCTCTCGTGCGCGGCGTCGCTCGCCTACGGGCAAGGAGCCGCGACCCAGCCCCCCGCCCCGCCCGCCGCGGCGCAGCACGCGACGGCGAATCCGGCAGAGCCCGCGCCGCAAGAGACGCCGGCCGGCGCCCCCGCCGCGCAGGAGGGGGCACGCACGAGGCCCGATCAGGCGCCCGAGATCAAGCCCTACGACAAGGTGATCACGAAGGACGCCAAGAGCGACCCCGGCGTCTTCACCGTCCACAGCATCAAAGAGAAAATTTATTACGAGATACCGAAGGCTGAGCTGGGCAAAGAGTTCCTGTGGGTCAGCCAGATCGCCAAGACGACGCTCGGCGTCGGCTACGGCGGTCAAGCCGCCGGCAACCACGTCGTCCGCTGGGAGCGCCACAACAACCGCGCGTCGCTGCCAATCGCGCGCGCCGTGGAGGCGGCTAACAACGAGACGATCATCATGTCGTTCTTCATCGAAGCCATCGGCAAGGACGACTCGGTGGTGATCGACGTGACGCGCCTCTTCACGACCGAGGTGACGGAGTTCAGCGCGCGCACGCGTCTGCGCGCGCGCGGCTTCGACGCGAGCCGCTCCTTCGTCGAGCGCGTCAAGTCGTTCCCGACCAACGTCGAGGTGAGCGTGACGCACACCTACACGTCGCCGCCCGACCCCTCGCCGGGCGGGGGAGGCGGCGGCCCCCAGCCCACCCCCAACCCGTTCGCGCAGGGGATGCGCCCCGGCACGAACGCGACCGTGCTCATGCACTACAGCATGGTCAAGCTGCCCGACAGGCCGATGATGCCGCGCCTCTTCGACGAGCGCGTCGGCTACTTCTCGGTGCGCAAGACCGACTACGGTCTCGACGAGCACCGCGCGCCGCGCCGCGCCTACATCACGCGCTGGCGCCTGGAGAAGAAAGACCCGAGCGCCGCGCTCTCCGAGCCCGTCAAGCCCATCGTCTACTACATCGATCCGGCGACGCCGACGAAGTGGGTCCCTTACATCAAGCGCGGGATCGAGAAGTGGCAGGCGGCGTTCGAGGAGGCGGGCTTCAAGAACGCCATCGTCGCGCGCGACGCCCCGTCGCCGCGCGAGGACCCGGAGTGGAGCCCGGAGGACGCGCGCTACTCCGTCATCCGCTGGCTGCCCTCGACCATCGAGAACGCGTCGGGTCCCCACGTCCACGATCCGCGCACCGGCGAGATCCTCGAATCCGACATCCAGTTCTACCACAACGTCATGAACCTCTCGCGCGACTGGTACTTCCTCCAGGTCGGACCGCTCGATCCGCGCGCGCGCAAGCTGCCGCTGCCCGACGATCTGATGGGCTCGCTCATCGAGTACGTCACCGCCCACGAGGTCGGGCACACGCTCGGCTTCCAGCACAACATGAAAGCCAGCTCGCTCTACCCGGCGGAGAAGCTGCGCGACCGCGAGTGGATCAAGAAGATGGGGCACACGCCGACCATCATGGACTACTCGCGCTTCAACTACGTCGCGCAGCCCGAGGACAACATCGACGTCGCCGACTTGATCCCCGGCGTCGGGCCCTACGACAAGTGGGCGACGATGTGGGGCTACAAGCCGATTCCGGGAGCGCGCACGCCCGACGAGGAGAAGAAGACCCTGAACGAGTGGGCGCGGCAGCAGGACACGACGCCTTGGCTGCGCTTCTCCACCGCGGACTCGGGCGGCTCCGACCCCGGCGAGCAGACGGAAGCCGTGGGCGACGCCGACGCCGTCCGCTCGACGGCGTTGGGGATGAAGAACCTCGCGCGCGTCGCCGACATGCTCTTGACCGCCACGACCCGCGAGGGCGAGCCCTACGACGATCTGGAAGAGCTGTACGGTCGCATGCTCGGTCAGTGGGCGACGGAGATGAACCACGTGGCGACCATCGTCGGCGGCTACGACTCGCAGCAGAAGCACGGCGGGCAGGACGGCGTCCGCTTCGTCGCGGTCCCGAGGGCGAGGCAGGCGGCGGCGGTCGCCTTCCTCAACGACAACGCCTTCCAGACGCCCGCCTGGGCGATCAAGCCGGAGATACTGCGGCGCATCGAGCCGACGGGCGCGCTCGAACGCATCCGGGCGGCCCAGATGCGCGTCCTCAACTCGCTGTTGAGCAACACGAGGGTGGCGCGACTCGTCGAGCAGGAGGCGTTGGAGGGCGCGTCCGCCTACCACCCCGCAGACTTCTTCGCCGACGTGCGCCGCGGCGTCTGGCGCGAGATCGACGCGCCGCGGGTGCGCATCGACGCCTACCGCCGCAACCTCCAGCGCGGCTACATCAACCTCATGGCTGAGAAGCTGAACGGGCGCCAGCCGGTGACGGACGACGCGCGCGCCTTCATCCGCGGCGAGCTGCGCGCTCTGACCGCGGCGATCACCGCGTCGCTGCCGCGCGCGACCGACCGCGCGACCCAGCTCCACCTCCAGGACGCGCGCGATCAGATTGCGAAAGCCCTCGATCCGAAATTCGCGCCGCCCGCGCCCGCCTCGCCTACGGGCTCGCCCTTCGGCGTTTCAAACACCGACGATCCTTCCGACGCGCCGAACCTTTTCGACCTGCTCGACTGCTGGCGCGACACCGCGATCAGGAGGAAAGATAAATAACCGTGAGTCGAGGTGATGCCCGGTAGTTTTCAGCCCCGTAGGGGCCGGATGTTTATAGCTTCGGATTGAAGCCAGAATCGAGCCCCGTTAGGGGCGGCATGTGATCGACTTAAAACATGCCGCCCCTAACGGGGCTCGGCTCGCGTTTGCCCCGCCTAGCTATAAACATAAAGCCCCTACGGGGCTTTTCCTGTCATACATCGAACGCCCGGCATCACCCGCACCCATGCTCAACGTACACGAGAGGCATCGTGATGGGGCGTCGGGTGCATGCCGTTGTTAGGCCGCAGCCGCAGCGAAGCCACCGCACATATAATGATTGAAATCGAAACCTTACAAGCTTTGACTAAGGAGTTAGCATCTAGCGGATCAGAGCAGCAGTGAAACCATCAAGTTCAAATGAGGCCCAGCAAATCTTTGCGAGTTCATGCCCTCGGCCATGCCAAGTAGCGTTAATGATATGAATGTTCTTTGACTGTAAATGATCTACTGCGGGAATGAAATCTTTGTCCGATGATACTAAGACTGCCACGTCATAGGCTCCTTCCCAAGCTAAACCGATTAGGTCTGTGACAATACGTGCATCAATGGTCTTCTCCGCAGCACGTCCAAATGCCGCATTGCAAGAAGGACATGCATTCGTTGACACCCCACAGGTGCGGCAATGAACCGGATGCGCTCGCCAATGGCGCTCCGATGTAAATACGCGGAAACCCGGCTGTCTATCTAAAAAATTGTGGAGCCAGTTTTTTAATGGGGCTTCGCGCCCTGCCTCATAGCCGGCGTAAACGCGCGTTTCTTGAAGAGTAAGCGAACCGAGGCCCGCGTTGGTAAGTAGTGACGCAGCCGCTCCGGTCAGCGACACAGGCAACTGCGGCCAGTTACAGCGCGCACCACCTGTACGTTCATTCCACGTGAGTTGGAAATTCCAGTAATCTACAAAAATTCGTAAGTTCATGAGGCGAATGCACCAAATAAATACGGGGAGCCGAGGCTCCCCGGGACGAACATTCGCATCGGCCTTCACGCCGATGCGGGACAAACATGCCTGCAATTTTAGGCACACTACGTAAGTTAGTCAAGTGCAGCTTACGAGTATTTCGTGCGGCATAAACCTAATCCCTATGATACCTACAGCACACCAGATGGCGGCATAACTCACGTTGATCGAGCAGTACCGCCTCCAAGACTTATAGTGTTAAAACGAAACACGAACCGCGGTTACAGGTCAGTCCCGCTGACGGTGACGCGCTGGCCGGCGGTGATGTTAGCCCCGCGTCTTGAGAACCATCACGGTCTGATCGTCGTCGCGCTCGCGCCCGCCCGTCCAGGCGTCGATCTCGTCGAAGACCGCGTCGCGCAGATCGACCGTGCTGAGGTGCCGGTTCGCGCGCGCGAACTCGGCGAGCCGCTCGTCGCCGTACTCCTCGCCCGACTGATCCTGCGCCTCCGTGATGCCGTCCGAGAAGACGAGCAGGAGATCGCCCGCTTCGAACGTCGTCGCCGCCTCCTCGTAGCGAGCCCAGTCGAACGCGCCGAGCACGGTGCCGCCGACGTCGAGCCGTTCGACCTGCCCGCCCGCGCGCACGAGGAAAGGCGCGTTGTGTCCGGCGTTGGTGTAGCGCAGGCGCCGCGTCGAGTCGTCGTAGAGGGCGAGGAAGACGGTGGCGAAGCGGTTCGAGTCGGTGCTGCGGCAGAGCTGATCGTTGATGCTCGCCGCCATGTTCTCGACCGCGCAGTCGGTGTCGAGCCCGGCGACGCCGCACGGCATCTCGAAATCCTTGTCGTCGCCCGCGGCGGCGGCGGACTTCACAGTCACGCGCTCGGAGAGTTTCAGACGCTCCGCGAGGATCGTCGTCTGCGCGCGCAGAGAGGCTTGCAGGTTCGACATGACGAGCGCGGCGGAGATGCCCTTGCCCGAAACGTCGGCGAGCGTGAAGACGACGAGACCGGGCTGGAGCTCGATGTAGTCGTAGTAGTCGCCCGCGACGCCGCGCGCCGCGCGGCACTCGCCCGCGATCTCGGCGCCCGCGAGCCTTGGGACTTCGCGCGGGAAGAGCTGCGCCTGCACCTCCGCCGCGATCTCGATCTCGCGCTCCAGCTTCTCCCTCTCGACGCGCTCCTCGAGCAGCGTCTCGATGTCGGCGGACATCTCGTTGAAGGCTTCCGCCAGCTCGCCGAGCTGATCGTGCGAGCGCACGCGGACGCGGTGCGAGAAGTCGCCGCGCTTGATGAACTCGGTGGCGCGGTAGAGGCGATGCACCGTTCCCGTCACGGCGCGCGTCATCCACGCGGCGGAGAGGAGCGCGAGCAGTTCGAGGATGAGGAAGCAGATCGCGACGAACGCGATGGCGCCCTGGAAGATGCGGCCGACGCCCTCCTCCTCGAAGAGTTGCCGCGCGACCGCGAGCGCGGAGAACTCGCACAGGAACGCGAGGCGCAGCGACACGCGGCCGTCCGCCCAGCTCTGCGCGGGCAGGACGACGAGCGAGCTGGTGTTGGTCGGCTCGCCGAACTGATCGCGCCGGAAGTCGAGGCGGTAGGTGCGCTCCGGCGTGACGACGAAGAAGCCGGAGTTGGGGTTGTCGGGATCGCGGCGGCGCGCGCGCGGGTCGCCGATGGAGACTTTGCCCGCGCCGAGCGTCTCGCGCACCACCGTCACCTCCGTCCCCTCCGCGCCGAGGAAGAACGGGTGGACGGCGAGCCCCGTGTTCTCGCGCAACTGCCGCACCAGCTCGCGGCTCATGGGGACGGAGAGCAGCAGGGTGACGCCGCGGCCGTCAGGCGTGCGCTCCCTGACGAGCGCGCGCAAGGAAGGCGACGCGAAGCCACTCGCGTCCTCGTCGGTCGGCGGCGTGAACGCGAGTCCGTGCCACTCGTCTCTGCCGCGCAGCCACGCCGGGAGCGACGCCGAGACCGGAGCGTCGCCGGTCGTCGCCCCACGCGCGTCCGATTCACCCACGCCCGCGCCGGGCAGAGTTGATCGCAGGAGCGCGGCGCGTTCGTCGAGCCACGCCTGGATAGTTTTCGCGTCCGCCGCGGCGGGTTGCTGCGCGAAGCCGCGCGCGAGGGTGCGCGCCGCGGAGAGCGCCTGCCCCTCCCGGGCGGCGAAGTTGATCTTGACGACGCGCGAGACGATCTGGTTGAGCCCGACGAGACCTGCGAGCGCGGCGAGCGCGACGAGCAGCACGACGGGCGTTAAGCCGACGAAGAGGTAGGTGATGACGAGCCGGCGCCGCACGCGCCACAGCAGCTTGTTCTTCAGCCAGCGCAGCGCGCGCGCGCCGTAGTAGATGGCGACGAGGTAGACGGCGACGAAGGCGAGATCGAAAAAGACCGTCACCGCCCCGACGCGATCCAGCCCTGCCCGTTTGACGACGACCCACGCGAGGACGACCAGAGCCGCCGCGAGCGCGACGCGCGGCATCACGCGGCGCAGCCACACGCGCGCGCGCGCGCCGTTGTCCGCAAAATTGTCGAACGCGTCGCCCGCGCCTCTCATCGCCTCACCTCGTCGCCGAAATTGATCGTTGCCGGGAAGACCAGGCTGCGATCCTTGTTGCGCTTACTTACGCCCCTTTCGAAAGTCGTGTTCCACACTTCGCGCGTTACCGGCGCGCCCGAATTAGAGGTCGGAACCGCCTGCCGCAAGCGGGCGGGTCTCCCGATTGTCGATTGCGGAATGCGGAATGCGGATTAGGGGGAGTGATCCATTGTCTTATTGAGCCATTGACCGAATGGATCAATGAATCAATGACTTCCGCAATCTCATCTCCCGCCCGCTTGCGGCAGGCGGTTCCGACTCGACAGCGATCAGTCGTCCGGTTCAGAGAGAGCGCGGACGTGCGCGCGCGCGGTCGCGCCGAGCGTCTGGAGGTTGTAGCCGCCTTCGAGGCAGGAGATGAGGCGACCGCCGCACGCTTCGCGCGCCCACGCCTTCGCGGTGCGCGTCATCGCGGCGAAGTCATCGTCTTCGAGCAGGAGCTGGCCTAAGGGATCGCCCGCGCGCGAGTCGAAGCCGGCGGAGAGGATGATGAGATCGGGCTTGAACTTCGCGCCGATCTCGGAGACCGCGGCGTCGAACGCGCGCCGGTGATCGGCGGCGGGCGTCAGCGCGCGCAGCGGCAAGTTCTGCGTGTAGCCGCGACCGCGACCGTGCCCGTTCTCCCCGCGCGCGCCCGTGCCGGGGTACCAGGGATACTGGTGCGCGGAGAAGAAGAAGACCGTCGGGTCGTCGTAGAAAATCCCCTGCGTGCCGTTGCCGTGGTGCACGTCCCAGTCGAGGATCGCGACGCGCTCTACTCCGCGGTGGCGCGACTGCGCGTAACGCGCCGCGACCGCCGCCGTGTTGAAGAGGCAGAAGCCCATCGCGTGCTCGCTCGTCGCGTGGTGCCCGGGCGGGCGCGCGGGGATGAAGGCGTTGCGCGCCTCGCCGCTCATCAACACATCGACGGCGCGGCAGGCTCCGCCCGCGGCGTGCAGCGCGGCGTCGAGCGAGCGCAGCGAGACGACCGTGTCGGCGTCGAGGTGTCCGAGCCCTTCGCTGACGGCGCGCTCGACGCGCTTAAAGTGCTGCGCCGTGTGCGCCCCCTGCACGACCGTGCGCGAGGCGGCGGGGGCTTCGAGTTCGAGGAGACCCGACCAGAGCGCGGCGTCCTCGCGGAGCGCGCTCATCACCACCTCGTAGCGTTCGGGCCGCTCCGGGTGCAGGTCGCCCGTGTCGTGCTCGGCGTAAACTCTGTGGTGGACGAGCGCCGTCTTCATGCGCCGGATTATGAGAGACCGCGGAAGCGTTGGTCAAACCGAACTCCGACGCGACTCTTCGACGCCGGTTCGCCGACAGCGCCTCAATTTTTCGTGACGAGTTTTACGTCGCGTCGGAGCATTGATTCAGTACGCGGGGCTGCGGCGTGATGTAGTGAAAGGCGCGCCCGTAGTCGCCCGCGCGCGATGCGTCGGGCGGGCAACTTTCCTGTTCACCGCAGTTTGACCGCCGTGCGCGCGCCCGCGGGTCGCGGAATGGTGTTTGCACAAATGACGGGCGTGGCGATAGCTCTCCCGTGGGCAAAAATATTTTTTACGAATCCGAGGAGGATTAGATGAAACGTCTGACGATTGTTTTGACGAGCTTGTTGCTGATGTTGACGCTGGTCGCGCCCGGAGTGTTCGGGCAGGAGCGGCGGCGCTCGAAGTTCGGGCGCAAGGCGCGCACGGCGGCGATCATCGGCGGCGGCGCGGTGGCTGGGGGCTTGATCGGCGGCAAGAAGGGCGCGGCGATAGGCGCGGGCGGCGCGGGGGTCTACGCCTTCAACCGCAAGGCGGCGCGCCGCCACTTCAAGGGTCGCACGCGCACCATCGGCTCGACGGCGAGCGGCGCGGCGCTCGGCGCGGGCGTGGGCGGCGCGGTCGGCGGCAAGCGCGCGGCGGTCGCGGGCGCGGCGCTCGGCGCGGGCGGCGGCTACCTGACCAAGCGGCGCTACGCGCGCAAGCGCCGGTACTAGAACTTAAACTCGGCGGGCGGGAGCGGTCACGAGATCAGTGCGACCG
>JAIVJC010000088.1 GCA_020200235.1 Acidobacteriota bacterium
CGCGTAGAGCGCGCTCAAAGTCGTGACGCTGACGGCGTTCATGTGGAAGAGCGGCATCACGGTGAGGAGCCGATCCGCCGCGGTGAACTTCAGCCACCCGCTGATCTGACGCGCATTGGCGATGAGGTTGCCGTGCGTGAGCAGGCAGCCCTTGGGCTTGCCCGTCGTGCCGGAGGTGTAGATGATGATCGCGTCGTCGTCCCAACTGATTTCGCGCAGAGCCCAGGAGGCTGCGGGCTCGTCGTCGAACTCTGCCGTGACGGATTCGTCGTCGAACTCGATCAACTCTTCGAGCAGCGGCAGGGCGCCGCGCGCCGCCTCGACCGACTCGCGAAACTCCGAGTGCACGAGCAGCGTGCGCGCCTCGGAGTTGCCCACGACGTAGGCGATCTCTTCCGGCTTGAGGAGCGAGTTGACGGGACCGGCGAGCGCGCCGAGCTTGAAGCAGGCGAGGTAGGCGATGACGTACTCCGCGCCGTTCGGCAGGAGCAGGCTGACGACGTCGCCCTTGCCGACGCCGCGCGACGAGAGCAGGTTGGCGGCGCGGTTCACCGCCGCGTCGAACTCCCGGTAAGTCCAGCGGCGCGCGTCCCGCTCGTCGAAGAGAAAAACCTTATCGGGCGAGAGGTCGGCGCGCGCTTCGAGCAGCCGGCGCACGTCGGGGAAGCTCTCCGTGGGGCTCTGTTCCGTCATTTTCCAGTTGGCACTCCCGCGGGCGGTGATGTATAAATTTCGGGCAATCGAACGACGCGAAGCGCCCCGACACGCGATGTCACGCGATGTCACGCGATGTCACGCGGCGGCGACCGACGCCCGCACAGCTTAACGAAACGCTTCCGTCTCTACAAACTTCCGCACCGCAACGCTCCCCCTTCGCGCAACCTCGGACGACCGAGCCGGGCAGGCGCGCTTTTGTTCGCTTCTATGAAAGTCTACCGCAATTACGTCGGCGGCGAGTGGCAGGAGTCGATCTCCGAGAAGACCGCGCCCAACCTCAACCCCGCAAACACAGAGGAGACGCTGGGCACCGTCAGACTCTCGACGCGCGAGGAGGCGCGCCGCGCGGTCGAGTCGGCGGCTGAAGCGTTCCGCGGCTGGAGAGCGACGCCCGCCCCGCAGCGCGGGCGCATCGTCGCCCGCTTCGCGCGCCTTCTGGAGGACGACCGCGAGAACCTCGCGAAGCTGCTCACGGCGGAAGAGGGCAAGACGCTCGCCGAATCGCGCGGCGAGATTCAGCGCGCCATCAACGTGGCGGAGTTCTGCGCGGGCGAGTCTCGGAGGATGAACGGCGAGACGATCCAGTCGGAGCTGCCCGCTAACTTCGCCTACACGATCAAGCAGCCGCACGGCGTGGTCGCCTGCGTCACGCCGTGGAATTTCCCGGTCGCGATCCCCGTCTGGAAGATCGCGCCCGCGCTCGTCGCCGGCAACTCGGTCGTCTTCAAGCCCGCGACCGTCACGCCCGGGACGGCGGTGCGCCTGACGGAGCTCTTCGCGGAGGCGGGCCTCCCGAAAGGCGTGCTCAACCTGATTCTCGGATCGGGCTCGGAGGCGGGCGACGAGATCGTGGGCCACGCCGCGGTGCGCGCCGTCTCGTTCACGGGCTCGAACGGCGTCGGTCTGAAACTCTACGAGCAGTGCTCGCGGCGCGGCGCGAAGGTGCAGTGCGAGATGGGCGGCAAGAATCCGGTCGTCGTGCTGGAGGACGCCGACATGGAACTCGCCGTCGAGTCGACCGCGCAGGGCGCGTTCGGCTCGACGGGTCAGCGATGCACGGCGACGAGCCGCGCCATCGTCGTCGAAGAGGTCGCCGACGAGTTCGTCGAAAGAATGGCAGCGCGCGCGGGGGCTCTTCGGATCGGCGACGGGACTGATCCGAATACTGAGGTCGGGCCGCTCGTGGACAGCAACCAGTTCGAGTCTGTGCTGCGCTACATCAACATCGGGCGCGAGGACGGCGCGGAGCTGGCGTGCGGGGGCGGGGCGGCGGACGGCGACGGGATGAAGAAGGGCTACTTCGTCAAGCCGACCGTCTTCACGAACGTCACGCCGGAGATGAGGATCGCGCGTGAGGAGATTTTCGGACCCGTCCTCTCCGTCCTGCGCGTGAGAGATTTCGACGAAGCGATGCGGGTCGCGAACGACAGCGAGTACGGACTGTCTTCGTCCATTTTCTCGAACGACGCGGCGCGCATCTTCCGCTTCGTCGAAGAGATCGAGACGGGCATGACGCACGTCAACTCGCCCACCACGGGCGGCGAGGCGCACGTCCCCTTCGGCGGCTCGAAAGCCACCGGGATCGGCGAGCGCGAGCAGGGCTCGACCGCCCTGGATTTTTACACCGAGCTGAAAGTAGTTTACGTCGATTACACCGGGCGCAAACGGGAAGGAAACCTTTACTGATGAGCACCGCTGAACCGCAACTGAGAGCCGACGAGACGAAGCCGACTAATTCCGAGATCGTCGAGAAGCACAAGGAGTTTCTCTTCCCCGCCGTCGCGATGTACTACCAGGAGCCGGTCGCCCTGGTTCGGGGCGAGGGCTTCCACGTCTGGGACGATCAGGGCAAGCGCTACCTCGACTGCTTCGGCGGCGTGCTCACCGTCAGCGTCGGGCACGCGAACCCGAAGGTCAACGACGCGATCATCAAACAGCTCCAGACCATCACGCACACCTCGACGCTCTACGCCAACAAGCCGCAGAGCGACCTCGCCGAGAAGCTCTACCAGATCACGCCCGGTCGTCTGAAAAAATCCTTCTTCACGAACTCCGGCACGGAAGCCGACGACACGGCGATCCACGCGGCGAAGATCGCCACAGGGCGGCATGAGATCGTGGTGCTTCGCCACAGCTATTCGGGGCGCTCCGCGACCGCGCTGACGGCGACGGGTCATTCGACCTGGCGATCCCTGCCCGCGCAAATCCCCGGCATCGTCCACGCCCGCGCGCCGTACTGTTACCGCTGCCCGCTGAGCCTCAAGCCGACCGACTGCGGGCTCGCCTGCGCCGAAGACGTGAAGGACGTGATCGAGACGACGACCACCGGAGAGATCGCCGCCTTCATGGCGGAACCCATACTCGGCGTCGGCGGCTTCATCGTCCCGCCCGCGGGCTACTTCGAGCGCGTCGCCGAGATCACGCGCGCGCACGGCGGGCTCTTCATCGCCGACGAGGTGCAGACCGGCTGGGGACGCACCGGCGACAAGTGGTTCGGCATCGAGCACTGGAACGTCGAGCCCGACATCATCACCTCGGCGAAGGGCTTGGGCAACGGCACGCCCATCGGCATCACCGTCGCCACGCCCGAAATCGCGGACAAGTTCCCCGGGCTCACCTTCTCGACCTTCGGCGGCAACCCCGTCTCGATGGCTGCGGCGCTCGCGGTTATTAACGTCATCGAAGAGGAAGACCTCCGAAGCAATGCCAAAGTGGTTGGCGATTATCTGCGCCAGCGGCTCGAAGAGCTCAAAGAGAAGTACACCGTCATCGGCGACGTGCGCGGACTCGGCTTGATGCAGGGGCTCGAACTCGTCAAGGATCGCGAGACCAAAGAGCCGCACCCGCAAGCCGTGCTCAAAGTCTTCGAGGAGACCAGGCGCCGCGGCGTCCTCATCGGCAAGGGCGGACTCTACGGCAACGTCATCCGCACCGGCATGATGCTCAACTCGACGAAGGAGCACGTGGACGAGCTGATCGAAGCTCTGGATGCGGCGTTTACGGCGGCAGCGTAATGACGATCATCTTTCCGCCCTACGTGTTGAAGCGTATGATTGAGCAGAACATTCACGTTGGCGCGGTGCGAGAAGTGCTGGAAAACGGCGAAGTGATCGAGGAGTACCCGGCAGATGAGCCGCCGCGTTATTTGATGTTGGGGTGGACAGGGACGCGACCGATTCACGTGGTCGGCGAAGATGATCCGCTGACGGGTGAGACCACGGCGGTAACGGTGTATGAGCCTGACATCAAACTCTGGAAAGACAACTTCACAAAGCGTCGCGGGTGAATTTCATGAAATGCCTGATCTGTAAACACGAACGCATGGAGGAAGGCACGACGATCCTGCCCATCGAGCGCGGCAACGCTATCCTACTCGTGACGGACATCCCCGCGCGAATCTGTGCCAACTGTGGCGAGCCTTACCTAGATGAAGATACGGCGCGCGACGTTCAGGAGCTGGCGAACGAAACTCTGGCGGGCGAAATCAGCTATACGGAAGCGCGCGGCGACCGCACTGTTTTAGTCGCGCCTTTCGCATAAACACCATGCCGCCCTCTGAGCCTTAGAAGATACCAAGCGCCGCGGCGTCCTCATCGGCAAAGGCAGGCTCTACGGCAACGTCATCCGCACCGGCATGATGCTCAACTCGACGGAGGGGCACGTGGACGGGCTGATCGTCGCGCTCGACGCGGGATTTGCGACTGTAACCGCGTAGAATCGACGTGAAATTGCAAACCGGGAGGGAGTGTCATGAGTGTCAGCACTTTTGAGGGCGAAGTGGAGAAGGGTCAAATCAAGCTCAAGGCTCCTCTCGATCTTCCCGACCACACGAAGGTCTATGTCGTCGTGCCTACTGTCAAGGTAGCGGGGAGCGCGCGCATTCACAGCCCGCGCCTCGCACATCCGAAACAAGCCGCCCGTTTTGAGATGGAGATCGAAGAGGCTCCCCCTGATGCCGAACTACGATAGCAGGTCATTTACCCCTCCCGCGCCGCTCGCACTCGTACTGTTACGCAACCCCGAAAGCGGCGCGGTGCAGCGGGACGTGCCGATGCTGCTGGACACGGGAGCGGACGTGAGCCTACTGCCGCACGTGTCTCTATCGGGATTAGGAGTCACGCCCGCGGAAGATGAAAGATTCGAGTTGACGGGCTTCGACGGCACGGTGAGTCTCGCGCCGTTGGTTCGTGTCGAGCTGATTTTTCTCGGGCAACTATTTCGCGGTGAGTTTCCGCTCATCGCACAGGACTACGGCATCCTCGGACGGAACATACTCAACGCACTGCCCCTTTTGTTCGACGGGCCGAACCAGACATGGGACTTGGTGCAGCCATAGAGCGCTGCGTCCTCATCGGCAAGGGCGGACTCTACGGCAACGTCATCCGCACCGGCATGATGCTCAACTCGACGGAGGGGCACGTGGACGGGCTGATCGTCGCGCTCGACGCGGGATTTGCGACTGTAACCG
>JAIVJC010000212.1 GCA_020200235.1 Acidobacteriota bacterium
GTGTGAAGTTAAGCGGGAATGCTAACTCGCTACGCGGTGCTAACTCGGTGCGTAGTTTTTTGGCGTTGGTGCAAAAGTCCTAAGTTGAGGCGACTTTTGCATCAGCCACGATTTCTGATGCAAAAGTCAGCCTTGCCGTTTCGGCTTGCGAGAAACGATCAGGGTGATCAGGCAAGCAAAGAAAGCGGCGAATGACAGCAAGCCGCCGATGCAGAAGGGACGGGCATGGCGCAGGGTCTCGTCAAGGGGTCGGCCTTCGCCAAACGCCTGAACCATGACGCACATGGCGAAGCCGTAAACGCAGGTTAGAGGGAAGACCGCCAGCCCGACTAGTAAGAGTGCCTTTTTCATTCAGCCCGCTCCCTTCACACCGAAGTTCGGTTCGATGCCGAACTCGTACATCGACTGAACCAGCACCCAGAGATTATGGCACAGCACCTTGTACAGAACTTCATTCGTCTGCGCTACCATATTGCCGCCAATACTTCACAACATTTCGCGCCGGTCGGTCGTATGGCGTGTGTGATGATATGCTGTGGCGCGTGGGCGACGGACGGGGCGAGCCTTCCCGCGAATGGGAGGTGAATTGTAAATGAAGTGGTACGTCTACACGGCGGCGGCGGTCGGGCTCTTGCAGCTCGCGGTGATCTGCCTGCTCGCCTTCAAATGCCGCGGGCTTCGCCGGCGGCTCGACGAGGAGTTGCGCTTCGGGCGTCGCCCGCCGCAGTCGATCACGGAAGAGGCGCTGTTCCAACTGCCCGGCTCGGCGCAGGACTTTCCGGCTCTCGAAGAGTCGAAATTCGAAGCCGTCCGCAGGACGTCTTGAGCGCGCGAGTCACACAAGGTTCGGGCGACGCGACGCGCCTCGAAGTCTACACGGACGGGCAGTGTCCGCTCTGCCAGTGGACGCGCTCCCGCGTCGAGCCGCTCGACAGCGACCGCCGCCTCGAATGGCTCGACTACCACGACCCCACCGCCCTCGCGCGCGCCGCACCCCACACGCACAAACAACTCGCCGAGCAGATGCACGTCCGCCTCCCCGACGGCACGTGGCGCAAAGGCTACGACGCGTGGCTCGCAGTCCTCGCCGTGCTGCCCGGTCGCCGCTGGCTCGCGAGCGTCCTCTCCGTCCCGCCCTTCACCTGGCTCGGACCACACTTCTACAAACTCGTCGCCCGCCGCCGCTACCAGCTCTTCGGCGTCCCGCCCCCCTGCGACGACGGCGAGGTCTGCGCCGTCCACGCGAAGAAATAGTCGCATGACAGTCGGAACCGCCTGCGGTAGCGGGCGGGTCTGCCGATTGTGAGATTGCGGAATGCGGATCGCGGATTGCAAAGCATCTCAGCTCTCTCCTCCTAATCCGCATTCCGCATTCCGCATTCCGCAATTGAATACCCCGCCCGCTTGCGGCAGGCGGTTCCGACACGCACGCTTCAACAGCCATCCTCAACCGACAATCCCGCATCCAAATACACGCCATCATTGAAGGCACGGCGGGCTCTTGGCGCGGATCATCGCGAAGCAATCTTTAAGTACGCCCGCCGTCACTGTTATCAATCAAGAGGGAAGTAGGAATTATGAATCGCAGGAAACTTTTTAACGCGTTCGCGGCGCTCGTCGTCGTCGCAGCGGCGACGCTCTCGACGCCCGCGCTCGCCTCCGACAAGCGCGCGAAGGAGTCGCGCTCGTCCGCCGTCGCAATCGTGCGCGAGCCTCTGAACCTCGCCGTGCTGGTGCAGGACGATCTCGTCTCGCGCGTCGGCGGCGAGCTCGACGTGACGCGCGATTTCATCCGCGCGCTGCCCGCCGGCTCGCGCGTGATGGTCGGCTACCTGACGGCGGGCTCGCTCCAGGTGCGCCAGCCGTTCACCGACGATCTCGACAAAGCCGCGCGCTCGCTGCGCATCCCCGTCGGCACCGAGTCCGCCGCGCCGTTCAACCCTTACGTCGAGCTGATCGAGGCGCTCAAGAAGTTCGACAAGCTCGACGCGCGCGGCGCGAACCGCAACGCCGTCCTGCTCGTCTCCGACGGGCTCGACGTGTCGCGCGGCTTCGACGCCTCGTCGTCAGTCAACAGCCTCGATCTCCAGCGCGCCGTCCGCGAGGCGCGGAAGCGCGAGGTCGCGGTCTACACCTTCTACGCGCCCGCCGTCGGGCTCACCAGCACGAACTCGACCGCCGTCAGCTACGGTCAGAGCTCGCTCAACCAGCTCGCGCGCGAGACGGGCGGCGAAGCCTTCTTCCAGGGCACGAGCTTCGTCACCTTCGACGCCTACTTCGCGCGCCTCGGTCGCGCGCTCAACGGCGGCGCGGCCGCGTACTGACGCCGAGGCGGGAGTCATAGTTCGAGTACGGAGAGGGGAGGTCGGGGACTGAGTTCCCGGCCTCCCCTCTCGCTTTCCCAAATAACCCTTTTTTCTCCCGCGCACTTGTTGTAAAGTCTCCGCGCGACAGCGCGACCCTACCCTAACCTCTCGCTGGAATTGAGCGCGCCCGCCGCGGTCGGTCGAATGAAGAGCAGTATCGAGCATTGCCTCATCGTCGAAGGCTCTTACCTGACGGAGTCGGAGGCGGAACACGCCCTGCGCGATCCGTTCATCGAGGAGTGGGTCGAGGAGAAGGGGCACTTCCGCATCCACAACCTCTCGGAGATGGAGATCGCGCCCGGCGTCGTCCTCGGCTCGCTCGGCGTCGTGATGCTCGATGACGGCGTCTTCGAGATCGCGAGCGTCGATCCCGAGCACCCGCTCACGCAGCACAAGGCGCGACTCGTCGCCGAAGCCCTCCGCCGCCACGACATGTTCGAAGAGATGAGCGTCGAGCCCCGCGCGCCCGACGACGCCCCCGGCGAAGAGCCCGCCGCGTAGTAACGATGAAGTATGAACGCTGAACGATGAAGTTAAAGATCGTCTCTTTAACTTCATCGTTCAGCGTTCATACTTCATCGTTCGGACTGCGCGGCGCCCGCGAAGGATGCTACACTCTCGCCTTCTGTCACGAGCCATGAAAGAATTTTTGAACGGGCGCGTGCGCGTCACGGTCGGCGACATCACGCGCGAGCGGGTTGACGCCGTCGTCAACGCCGCCAACTCTTCGCTGCTCGGCGGCGGCGGAGTCGACGGCGCGATTCACGACGCTGGTGGCGAGGCGATCCTCGCGGAGTGTCGCGAGCTGCGGCGCACTCTCTACCCCGAGGGCTTGCCGACGGGCGAGGCTGTCGCGACCTCCGCCGGACGCTTGCCCGCGCGCTGCGTCATCCACACGGTCGGACCCGTCTGGGGGCGGCACGGCGGGCGCGAGGCGGAGCTGCTCGCCAACTGCTACCGCAACTCGCTCCTGATCGCCGCGGGGCGCGGGCTCGCGTCAATCGCGTTCCCCGCGATCTCGACCGGCGTTTACGGCTACCCGCGCGAGGAAGCGGCGCGCGTCGCCTCCGAAACGGTCGCGAAATTTCTTCAGGGCGAAACCGCGACGGGCGACGAACGCGACGAGTCGGCAGGCGCGCTGCGCGAAGTCCGCTACGTCTTCTTCTCGCAAGCGGACGCGGATGTGTTTTTACGCAATCACAAATTCGATTAGTCAGTTGTCAGTTGTCCGTTGTCCGTTGCACATGGTCGAGAAGCTTCACGACCGAGATCATCCTGAACTACTGACCACGGACAACTGACCACGGACAACTGACAGCTCCCTCAGATGATGAATGAACAGACGACATTGACTGGCGGGCGCGTGCTTCCCGATTCCATCAACGCGCTCGCCATGCTCTCGTGGAACTACTGGTGGAGCTGGGCGGCGGACGGCGCGGAGGTCTTCCGCGACCTCGACCCGCACCTCTGGGAGGAGTGCGAGCACAACCCGCGCCGCCTGCTCTCGGAAGTCTCCGACCTGCGCCTGACGAGGATGGCGACCGATCCGTCTTACGTCGCGCGCGTGCGCCGACTCTCGGAGAAGTTCGCGCGCTACGCTGGAGGCGACGCCGCCGGGAGCTGGGCGCGGCGCGAGGCGGGCGCGCTCGCGTGGGAGAGCCCGGTCGCCTACTTCTGCGCGGAGTTCGGCATCCACAACTCGCTGCCGCTCTACTCCGGGGGCCTGGGCGTGCTGGCGGGCGATCACCTGAAGTCGGCGAGCGATCTCGGCGTGCCGTTCGTCGCCGTCGGGCTGCTCTACCACTACGGCTACTTCCGCCAGCGGCTGCGGCGCGACGGCTGGCAGGAGGAGAACTACTCCAAGATCGATCCCGACCGGCTCCCCATCGCGCTCGTCAACGACGCGGGGACGAACGCGCCGCTGCGTCTGAGCCTTGAGATACGCGGTCGCACGGTCGAGGCGCAGGCGTGGGTCGTCAACGTCGGTCGCGTCAAGCTCTACCTGTTAGACACGAACGTCGATGAGAACAGCGAGACGGATCGGTTCATCACGGGGCACCTCTACGGCGGCGACCGCGAGACGCGCTGCGTGCAGGAGATTGTCCTGGGCGTCGGCGGCGCGCGCCTGCTGCGCGCGCTGAAGATCGAGCCGCGCGTCTTCCACCTGAACGAAGGTCACTCCGCCTTCCTCACGCTCGAACTCGCGCGCGAGCTGATCGCGCAGGGGCACACCTTCAACGACGCCGCGCCGCGCGTGCGCGAGCGCTGCGTGTTCACGACGCACACGCCCGTCGCCGCCGGCCACGACGAGTTCACGCCCTCGCTCGTCGAGCACTGCTTCGGTCGCGACTTCGTGGCGTCGCTCGGTCTAACGGTCGAAGAGTTTATCAACCTCGGTCGCGCCGCGCCGCACGAAGAGCTGTTCGGCTTGACGCCGCTCGCGCTCAGGATGAGCCGTTCGACGAACGGCGTCAGCCGCAAGCACGGCGAGGTCTCGCGCGAACTGTGGCAGAAGGCTTTCACCGGTCGCGCCGTCGAAGAGGTTCCGATCACGTCCGTGACGAACGGCGTCCACCTGCCGACGTGGGTCGCGCCCGTCCTGCGCGAGCTCTACGAGCGTTACGTGGGCGAGGACTGGAACGATCACGCGTGCGACGCCGGGGCGTGGTCGCGCGGGGTGGCGCGGATGCCCGACGAGGAGCTGTGGAACGCGCACCGCCTGCTCAAGGGGCGGCTCATCGCGTTCCTGCGCGACCGGCTCGGTCGCGAAGGAGATTTTGCAGCGCATCGCGCAGTGGAAGTTTCACCCGCAGGTGATGCGCCGCGCCGTCTTCGTGCAGGACTACGATCACGAGATCGCGCGCCAGCTCGTGCAGTCGGTGGACGTGTGGATGAACGTGCCGCGCCGCCCCCTGGAAGCGTCGGGCACGAGCGGCGAGAAGGTGGCGATGAACGGCGGTCTCAACTTCTCCGTGCTGGACGGCTGGTGGATCGAGGGCTACGACAAGACGAACGGCTGGGCTATCGGCGAAGAGAAGCCGCCGCCGGGCGGCGCGGCGGAAGAAGACGCGAGGGACGCAGACACCCTCTACCGCCTGCTCGAAGAGGAGGTCGTGCCCGCCTACTACGAGCGCGACGAGCGCGGCACGCCGACGCGCTGGGTGCGGATGATGAAGCGCGCCATCGAGACGCTCGTGCCCAAGTTCAACAGCGACCGGATGGTGCGCGAGTACGTCGAGCGCATTTATCTGAAATAGGAGAGATCGTATGAGTACGGAGCGAGCGCTCTTCATCCCCGTCATCCTCGGCACGCCGCGTCAGGGTCGCATGAGCGAGCACGCGGCGCGCTTCGTCCTCGCGGAGTTGGGAAAGCGCGAGGGCGTCGAGACCGAGCTGATCGACGTGCGCGAGCTGCCGCTCTCGGCGCGGGACGAGGGCGGGGCGATCAAGGACGAGGGCTTCAGCCGCTCCGTCTCGCGCGCGGACGCCCTGGTGATCGTGACGCCCGAGTACAACCACGGCTATCCGGGGATGCTCAAGCACGCGCTCGACACGAACTTGAAGGAGTACGTCCACAAGGCGGTCGGCGTGTGCGGCGTCTCGGCGGGGGGCTTCGGCGGCACGCGCGTCATCGAGAACCTGCTGCCGGTCTTGCGCGAGCTGGGGCTCGTCACCGTCTTCTGGGACTTGAACTTTTCGAGCGTCGGCAAAGCCTTCGACCAGACGACGGGCGCGCTCCTCGACGAGTCTTACGTCAAGCGCGCAGACAAATTCCTGGGCGAGCTCGTCTGGATGGCGAAGACGCTCAGGCACGGGCGCGAGAACGTGTCGATCTAAAAATTGTCCGTTGTCAGTTGTCCGTCGTCCGTTGCTTTCGGTCAAGCTGGCGGGCGCCGATGACCGGGTGGACAGTTGACCACGGACAACGGACAACGGACAACTGACAACGGACAGATTCGGAGGTGTCGGGATGAAGTGCGAGGACTGCGGAGTCGAGATGAACCACCACGCCGACAAGATCGATTACAACGCGGGGCTCGACGATCCAGACCGCGCCGATCCCGTCTACGGCGGCGTCCTCGAAGAGGCTCACACTTGCCCGGCGTGCGGTCGGACGGAGGTGCGAGCCGCGGCCGAGTCGTAATCGGCGCGGCGTCGAAGTGGACAGCGCGCCTTGCGTTGACGCAGAATCGATCCGCCTTTCCGAGAAGAGAGCAGTGCAAGCGGGGAGCCGATGTCAGCCGCCGAAAGAGACGCCGCACACTCAGAGTCCTACCTCAACCCCGTCCACGCGCGCGACTTTCCCGATCCCTTCGTGCTCAAGTTCGCGGGCGAGTACTTCGCCTACTGCACGGGCTTCCGGCGCGACGGTCGCTGCTTCGGCGTCATGCGCTCGCGCGACCTCATGAATTGGGAAGAACTGGCGGGCGCGCTCGCGCCCCTGCCGGGCGAGCAC
>JAIVJC010000016.1 GCA_020200235.1 Acidobacteriota bacterium
CCCCATCCCCTATCACTATGTTTCAGATCAAAGCGGGGTTCGACGAGCAGTTGGAGGTGAAGACGACGCTGGGGCGGGCGCGCGGGTTCTTCGGCGACCTGCGCAACTTCGCCGAGCTGATGCCGGGCGTGGAGGAGATCAGGGAGGACGCGGGTGGCGTCGTGCGCTGGCTCATCCGGGCGGAAATCCCCGTCATCGGCGCGATCCGGCAGGCGTTCGCCGTCGAGCAGACTTCCGATCAGCCCGAGCGCATCGAGTGGTCGCCGTGGGGGAGGGAGCGCGCCAACTTCCTGCGCTACGCCGCGGCGTTCGAGCAGCGGGGCGCGCGCGTCGTCGTCAAGATCGTGCAGCGCGTGGAGCTGCGCCGCGCGAGCGCCCGCGACCTCCACATGCTCGCCGGTCTCGTCGGCGAGCGCCGCCTCAGCGCCGAATTGCAAAAGGGCGTCACCGAGATGATGCGCACCTTCCTCCAACGCGCGCGCGCGAAGCTGGAGACATGAGAGCCGTGACAGGTGACAGGTGACAAGTAAGAAGTAGGAAACGGCTTTGCTTGTCGCCTGTCACCTGTCACGGCTTCTCTTGTATTCCGCCCCGCGCGGTAGTATGTTGCCGTCGTTCTTCCGAGTTCTTCACAAAGATGACTCACACCCCCCGCAGGAGGCGGCGCCGATGAAATTCAACCACACCGCGTTTTTCAACAACTACAAGGGCGTCTACGGCAAGCTCAACCAGAATCAGGTCTCCGGGATCGACAACCTGCTCGGCTACATCGAGCTCGACCCCGACATCACGGACCTGCGGCACGCGGCTTACATGCTCGCCACCGTCAAGCACGAGTGCGCCGACACTTACCAGCCCATCACCGAGTTCGGGAAGAAGTCGTATTTCAACAAGTACGACGCCGGCACCCCCATCGGCAGGCGGCTCGGCAACACGGTCGCGGGCGACGGCTACCTCTTCCGCGGTCGCGGCTTCGTCCAGCTCACCGGGCGCACCAACTACCAGAACATGAGCGCCGCGCTCGCGCTCGGTCCGGAGGACGATCTGGTGGCGCACCCCGAGCACACGCTCCACCCCGAAATCGCCTACCGCATCATGTCCTACGGGATGCGCCACGGCACGTTCACCACGAAGAAGCTGAACGACTACATCAACAGCTCCGGCTGCGACTACAAGAACGCGCGCCGGATCATCAACGGGCTCGACCGCGCCGCGCTGATCGCGGGCTACGCCGTCAACTTCGAGACCTTCCTCTCCAACAGCATGATCGCCTGATCCGACGCGGGGGCAGGCACTCGCCGGAGCCCGCGGCGCATCTAACGTCGGTCGTGCGGGAATCCGCCGGAAGGTTAAGGGGGGGCGACGGTGATGACGACTGACGCGAACGGGCAGGTGAAGAAGCGCGGGCTCAAGCGGCGCGTGGCGCGCGCGGGCGGGATGCGTCTGGCGAAGCGCATCATCAAGCCGATCCCCGTCATCGGCACGGCGGTCACGCTGGGGTTCGCCGGTCACGAGATCAGGAAGAAGGGCTTGCGCAACGGCGCCCTCCACGTCGGGCTCGACCTGATCCCCGTCGTCGGCACGATCAAGGACGTGATCGAGATTTTCACGGGCGACCTCATCCCGGACAGGGACGGGAGCCGGAGTTAACCGGCGCGGGCGGTCGCCAGGCGTAACACAAAAGGGCGGGGCGGCGGACTCTGAACAGTCCGCCGCCCCGCCCTTTTGTAGACCCTCAGTCGGTCGCGCAGACGCGCGGGCGCGCGTCGAAGGGCGCGGCGCGCTCGTAGGCGTCGGCGAGGCGCAGCATCGTCGCCTCGTCCCAGTGGCGCGCGACGAGCTGCAACGCGACCGGGAGCCCTTCGCCCGAAAGCCCGCACGGGACGCTCACGGCGGGCACGCCCGCGAGGTTCGCCGTCACGGTGTAGATGTCGTTCAGATACATCGCGAGCGGATCGTCCGTCTTCTCGCCGAGGCGGAACGCGGTGGTCGGCGAGGTCGGCGTCAGGATCGCGTCGCACGAGTCGAGCGCGCCGGCGAAGTCGCGCTTGATGAGCGCGCGCACCTGCTGCGCCTTCAAATAGTATGCGTCGTAGTAGCCCGAGGAGAGGACGTAGGTGCCGAGCATGATGCGCCGCTTGACCTCCGCGCCGAAGCCCTCCTCGCGCGTGCGGCGGTACATCGAGCGCAGCTCCGGCGCTTCTTCGGCGCGGAAGCCGTAGCGCACGCCGTCGTAGCGCGCGAGGTTCGACGAAGCCTCGGCGGTCGCGATGATGTAATAGACCGCGATAGCGTATTTCGCGTGCGGCAATTCCACGTCCACCACTTCGGCGCCGAGATCGCGGAAGACTCCGATGGCGCCCTCGACCGAGGCGCGCACCCCGGCGTCGAGCCCCTCGCCGAAGAGAGCGCGCGGCACGCCGATGCGCGCGCCCCGCGCGTCGCCCGTCAGATGTGAGGCGTAGTCGGGCACCGCGACGTCGGCGGTCGTCGCGTCGCGCTCGTCGCGCCCGGCGACGACTGAGAGCACGGTCGCGGCGTCGCGCGCCGTCAGGGTGAACGTGCCTCGCGAACTCGTCGCAGTTGGTCTTGCCGACGACGACCGCGCCCGCTTCAATCAGACGCTCGACGGCGGTCGCCGTGTAGGGCGGGTGGTACGCGCCGAGGATGTGCGACCCGCAAGACGCTTGCAGACCGCGCACGCAGATGTTGTCCTTGATCGCGACGGGCACGCCGGAGAGGGTTTGTTGAGACACATTCGCGCCGCCTATGAATTGACCTAATCCTTCAAACGTTTCGTCCGCTTTTGCCCTTTTCGCGGCAACTGACCGAGCGTTAGCGTCTATTTCTTCAGCAAGTGCCGTCGCGCCCTCGCGATCAATTTCCAGGAAGGCGTTCAGCTCGCCGTTCAGGCGCTCCGCCGCCTCGACGGACGCGCCCACGACGTCGCGCGCCGCCGCCTCGCCCGACGCGACGCGCGCGCGCAAACTCTCGATGGTGATGTCAGGCATCTTTGTCCGTGGTCAGTCGTCCGTGGTCGGTTGTTAACTTCCGCCCTATCGCGATGCCCGTTAACGACGGACGACGGACAACGGACAACGGACAGTTTTTATAAAACTTTCGGCACGCGGAAGTGGCCGTGCGAAGGATCGGGCGCTTCTTCGAGCGCGAGCTTTTGACCGAGCGAGGGGCGCGCGGCGTCCTCGCGCGACGCGGGCGTGCGCTCTCCCTCGGGCGTGAGCCCGCCGGTCGCGGGCTCGACGCTGCTCGTGTCCAGCTCGTTCAACTGCTCGACGTACTCGACGATCGCCGCCATCTGCGGCGTCAGCGCGCGCAGCTCCTCGTCCGCGATCTCCATGTGCGCGAGCTCGGCGATCTTTTTAACGTCGGCTTCCGTGATGGGCATAAAACTGTTCGTTGTCCGTTGTCAGTAGTCAGTTGTCGAAGGCTGTTTCATTATCGAGTTGCCCGCGAAGCGGGAGCAACTGACAACTGACTACTGACAACGGACTGCTCTTACTTCTTCCTCTCCTGCGCCTCCATGTAGCTCCCGGCGGCGAGGAGGAAGCGGCGGCGGAGCTGCTCGTCCTTGATGGCGGCGGCGTCGGCGTTGAGCGCGCGCGCGTGTGCGAGGGCGCGCCGCTCCTGCTTCTCCGGGTCGATCTCGGTCACGCGCAGGCGCGCGCGCTCCTCGCGCACGGTCTTCGCGTCCACGCGGAACTCGATGTAGGTGACGACCGCCTGACCGAGCGCCGAGTTGAGCCGGAAGAGCATCTGATTGCAGACCGCCTCCAGCTGCTTCTTCCAGGACGTGTCGGGCACGGCGACGACCAGCATCTTGCGGTGCAGGCGGAACGGCACAGCCTGCCCGCGCAACTGCTCGCCCGCCACCCTGCGCCACGCGACGAACGCCGCCGCCTCGGCGACCTCCTCGGAGTCGCCCGCGGCTTTCAGCAGGTTCGGCAGCGCGCGGATGAGATCGTCCATCTCGTCGATTGCGGAATGCGGATTTCGGATTGCGGATTTAAGAATCAAGAAGTGCGGGCTTCGATCTGGGATGAGGGATTTCGGGTTTCAAATCCGCAATCCGCAATCTACAATCCGCAATCGAAACGTCCGCATTCCGCAATCCGAAATCCGCAGTGGGGCTGAGTGTAATGGAAAACGAGAGCGCGTCACAAGCCGGACTTCCCCCGCCGCCGGGCGCGTGCGAGACGCTGCCGCGGCTGGTGCTGGCGTCGGCGAGCCCGCGCCGGGCTGAGATTCTGCGCGCGGTCGGCTGGGAGTTCGAGGTCGCGCCCGCGCACATCGACGAGAGTTTGCGCGCGGGCGAGACGCCGGTCGCCTACGTCGAAAGGCTCGCGCGCGAGAAGGCCGGGGCGGCGGCGGGGGCGCGCCTGTTCGGTCTCGTCCTCGGCGCGGACACGGTGGTCGTCTCCGGCGGCGAAATCCTCGGCAAGCCGCGCGACGAAGGGGAGGCGCGGCGGATGCTCCGCACCTTGCGCGGTCGCTGGCACGAAGTCCTGACGGGCGTCGCGCTCGTGCGCGCCGAGGACTCGCGCTCGACGGTCGCGCACGAGCGCACGCGCGTGCGCTTCGCCGAGATGTCCGAACGCGAGATCGACTGGTACGTCGCGACGGGCGAGCCCGCGGACAAAGCCGGCGCCTACGCCGTGCAGGGTCGCGCCGCGCTCTTCGTCGACGGGATCGAGGGCGACTACTGGAACGTCGTCGGTCTGCCGGTGCGGCTGGTGTACGAGCTGGCGGGATCGTTCGGGTGAGGGGCTCAAGAGATGAAGGATGAAGGATGAAGGATGAAGGATGAAGTGAAGACCACCTCTTTCACTTCATCCTTCATCCTTCATCCTTCATCCTTCATCGTTCTTCCCTCCGCGCCTCTGCGGTGAGTCTTAGGTCAACCCGAAAAGAGAAGAGGCTGCTTCGTGCGTGAAGCAGCCTCTCTCATTTTCTCAAAACTCGCCCGGTCGTCACTGCGAGCCGAGGAGCTTGGTGAGTCGCGGCGAGAGCTGTTCGACGAGGCTCTTCTCGGAGGCGAAGCCGCCGATCGCCTCGGAGACGTTGCCCTGCTTGTCGATGATGACGATCGCCGGGAGCTGGTTGCGCTCGACGCCGAGCGTCTTGAAGAGCGTGCCGTCCGGGTCGCGCAGCACGGCGATCTTCAGGGTGTTGCGCCGCGCGAACGCGCGCAGCTGATCGTCGGACGCGTAGTTCTTCGACTGCGGCTTGTCCGAGTCGGTGCTCACCCAGTAGACGCGCACGTCGCGGGCGGCGAACTCGTCGGCGAGCTGCTGCACGCCCTGCACCTGCGCGCGCGGGATCGGCAGCCACGACGCGCCGAACGCGAGCACGACCACGTCGCCGCGCAGCATCTCCGAAGTGATGCTCCCGCCCTCGACCGTCTTCAGGTTAAAACTGATGCCCTCCGCCGCGGGCTCTGGCGCCGCGGCGCGCGAGCCGCCCGCAGCCGACACCAACAGCAGCGCGAGCGCCACGAGCGAGGCGGAAAAGGCGCGGGGGAATCTCTTTAACATTTTCTTCTCCTTCGCCACGCGCCTTCGGACTGCGTCGAGTCGGGCGTGGGCTGAAACATTAGATGTACCCTTGAGAAGAACGGTTGGACGAAAACCCGACGCGCCCGGTCAGTCTGAACCCTTCCCGGAGTCGGGATTCTCGAGCGGCGGCGGGACGCCGAAGACCTCCGCGTGCAGCGCGCGGTAATCTTCCCACGTGTCCATGTCGCGCGCAACGTAAGGGCACCCGACCTCGACGCGCAAGACCTCCGGCGCGTGCGCCTCGAAAAGACCCCGCAAGCCCCGCCCCTCGTCGAGGCGCGACAACTCTTCGCGGTAGGCGAGATCGATCAAGACGGGATGACCGCCGCGCCCGCGCCACGCGGGGACGACGAAAGCCGCGCCCGTCTCCGCGCGTCGCTCGATCAAAAACCTGATCGCGTCCGGCGTGACCGCCGGGTGATCCGCGAGCGCGACGAGCGCGGCTGTCATGTCGTTCGACACCTGCTCGACGCCGCGCGCGATTGACGCGCCCATCTCGCTCCCCGCCTCGTCGTTGACGGCGAAGCGCACGGGTAGATGCGACAGGCGCGCGCGCAACTCTGCCGCGCGGTGCCCCACGACGACGACGATCTCGGAGAGGCCCGCGGCGCGCAAGGAATCGATGCAGGTTTCGACGACGGTCTTTGCGCCGAACGGCAGCAGCGGCTTGAACGCGCCCATCCGCCGCGAGCGACCGGCGGCGAGGAGGATGGCGGCGACGCCGCCCGTCCGTCGTCCCTTGTCCGTGGACGGTTGTCCGTTGTCCTTTGTCCGTTGCTCGCGGTTCATCGGCGGAAGTGCTGGATTGAGAGATCGAACGTCGGGTGGGGGGAACGACGGACAACTGACCACGGACAACTGACAGCCTCACCGCAGCTCTTCGAGCGCGCGCAGGACGTAAGGCTTCGTCATCTGCTTGCGCCAGTTCATCACGAAGTCGGTGTTGTCGAGCGGTCGCGCCTTCACGTAACAAGCCTCAGCCGCGCGCCGCATCCTTTCGTCGTCGAGCGAGCCCCCGACGAGCGCGGCTTCGGCGTCCGGCACCTCGACGGGCGCGGGCGCGATGCCGCCGAGGATCACTTTCGCGGCGCGCACCGCCCCGCCTCTCTCCACGTCGAGGCGCACGGCGACGCCGAGCACGGGGAAGTCGAACGCGCCGCGCCGGCGCAGCTTCTTGTAGGTCGCGCGCCAGCCGTTCAGTGCGGGCAGTTGGACGTCCGCGAGCAGCTCGTCGTGCCGCTTGTGGAGGTAGTTGATGCCGTCGTCCCGGTAGAGCGCGGCGGCGTCGATGACGCGCTCGCCGAGCGTCGAGACCAGGCGCACGCGCGCGCCGATGGCGACCATCAGCGGCACGAGGTCTGCCGACTGCACCGCCCAGCACTTCTGCGAGCCGGGCGCGACCCAGCACACGTCGCCGTCCTTCTTCAGGCAGAAGTTTATCCCGCGGCGCCACTCGTAATTCTGATCGTAGTAGTTGCAGCGCGTGTCGAGCAGGAGGTTCCCGCCGACGGTTCCCATGTTGCGCAAGACGGGCGTGGAGATGGTGCGCGCCGCCGCCGCCACCGACGGGTAGTCGCGCACGATCACGGGATGCTCGATCAAATCCGTGAGAGACACGCCCGCGCCGACGCGCACGCCGGACTTCCCGTCGCCACTGATCTCGTTCAACTCCGCGAGGCGCGCGACGCTGATGACGGTCTTCGGCGTCTGCTGCCGCCGCTTCATGTTCGGGTACAGATCGGTGCCCCCGGCGACGAACTGCCCCTCCCACCCCGCGTCGCCCATCATCTTCACCGCGTCCGCCACGGTGCGCGGGGCGAGGTAGGCGAATTTAGGAAGTCTCATCATAGACGTTCATTACCCATCGTCGGCTCAAAAGAATGCACCGACGCGCGCGCCCATCTCGCACCCCTCGCCGCTCGTAAGTCAGGCACGCTTCCTGTCTTTGATCTTCAACTCCGGGTGGCGCGCGAGGAAGCCACCGCGCTTCATCTTGTAGCGACCGGGCTTGAGGGTCTCATCCGGGTCGATGCCCGACTCTAGGTCGCGGCGATAATTCTCCTCCGAGATTTCGATGGTGACGTTCTCGCCGTCGTCCTCGACGACCGAGAAGACGAGCGGTCTATGTGTTTCCTGTTCGCTCATACATTTCTTGCTCCGCTTGATTGGCTTTACGCGCCGAGATGATACGAATTGTGTCACCCGTCCGTTCGGCGTAGATCACATACAGTAGTCGCCTGCTAGACACCCCGATGATGAAGAAGCGTGCTTCGGCATCTGAGTGCTCTGCGTCGTAATCCTCCAGCGCGTTCGGATCGTAGAAGACCTCCGTCGCCTCGCCGAAACTGACGCCATGCTTCTTCAGGTTCGCGACGGCTTTTTGATCGTCCCACTCGAACTTCACCTCACACTCCCCCGTCCCTCATTTACGAATGTACCGCCACGCGCGGCATCTCGCGACCGTCGCCACCTTCGGCGGGTGTGAGCACTTTGAGAGGCTCTTGCCAGTCAACGGCGGGCACGCCTTTGGGTCCGTAGCGCGCGTCCTTGCCCTGAGCTTTGGCGCGCAGAGCGGCGAGGACTTTTTCGGGCGTGATGGGCACTTCGTCGATGCGGACGCCGACGGCGTCGTAGACCGCGTTGGCGATGGCCGGCATGACGGGGAGGAGCGGTCCCTGCCCGACCTCTTTCGCGCCGAAGGGGCCGTTGGGGTCTGCGTCTTCGACGAGGTAGGTCTTCACGTCGCACATCTCCAGAGTCGTCGGGCTCTTGTATTCGAGCAGGCTGGGAAACTTGTGCACGACGTTGCGGTTCGCGCGGTAGATCATCTCCTCCATCAGCGCCTCGCCGAGACCCATGTAGACGCCGCCCTCGACCTGCCCCATGACGAGCATCGGGTTGATCGAGCGCCCGATGTCGTGTCCGATCCAGACGCGCTCCACCATGACGAAGCCGGTCACCGGATCAACGTCAACTTCCGCGACGCAAGCCGAGTAGCTGTAGGCGGGCGAGGGTCCGACGCCCGCGCCCTTGAAGCGACCGGGCGAGCGCGGCGGCGTGTAGGAGCCGACCGTGCCGATGGTCCCGAACCTGGATTCCGCGAGCACGACCGCCTCGGCGAAGCTGACGCCCACCTCCGGGTTCTCCACGTCGAAGACCCTCCGCTCGGCGAACGCGAGGTTCTCTTCCGGCAGTGAGAGTTTTTCCGCGACCGCCTTGCTCAGCAGTTCGCGCGCGCGCTCGGCGGCTTGAATGGCGGCGTTGCCGGTCATCAAAGTGACGCGGCTCGAATAGCTGCCGAGATCGACGGGCGTCAGATCGGTGTCGGCGGTCAGCACGCGGATGTCGAACGGATCGATGCCGAGGACTTCGGCGACGACGTAAGCCAAGACGGAGTCCGACCCCTGCCCGATGTCTATCGAGCCGCACTGGACGCGCACGCCGCCCTGCCTGTCCAGCCCGAGCTGCACGCCCGAGTGCGGCATGTTGTTCCAGTAGATGGGCAGCCCCGCGCCGCAGATGTAAGAGCTGCACGCCAGCCCCACGCCCTTGCCTGCGGGCAGCTTGCGAAACTTTCTCTTCCAGCCCGATCCCTCGACGACCTTCTCGATGCACTTGCCCAGACCCATCGAGCCGATGCGCAGGTAGTTCGCCGTCACGCTCTCCGGCTTGACGAGGTGTTTGAGTCGCATCTCGGCGGGATCGAGTTTCAGGTCTTCGGCGATCTTGTCGAGCTGGATTTCCAGACCGAAGCGCGGCTGGGGCGTGCCGTGCCCGCGCTTGGGCCCGCACGGCGGCTTGTTCGTGAAGGCGCGCAACCCTTTGAAGCGGTAGCGCGGCACTTCGTAGGTCACGGTCTGCAGCGCGCCCGTGTAGAACGTCGAGGCGACGCCGTAAGAGCCGTACGCGCCGCCGTCGAGGAAGGTCTCGAAGTCCATCGCCGTGATCGCGCCGTCGCGCTGCACGCCGGTCTTGATCTTCATCAGGACGGGGTGGCGGCCGCGGTGGCAGTAGAAGACTTCCTCGCGCGTCAGGGTGACCTTGACGGGGCGGCGCGTGATCATCGAGAGCTTGGCGACGACGATCTCGTGGTTGAAGGGATCGCTCTTGCCGCCGAAGCCGCCGCCGTTCGGCGTGGCGATGACGCGGACGTGAGCGGCGGGCAGCTCCAGAGTCTTCGCGAGCGCGCGGTGGACGTAGTGCGGCGTCTGTGTGGATGACCAGAGCGTGAGCTTGTCGTCCGCGTCGAAGTGCGCGAGGGCGGCGTGCTGCTCCATCGGCAGGTGCGTGTTGCCCTCGTAGAAGAAGACGTCTTCGCGGACGTGATCCGCCGCCGCGAAGCCCTCTTCCAGGTCGCCGAACTCCAGGTGAACCTTCTTGTGGACGTTGCCCGCGTCGCCGTAGTCGTGTACGCGCGGCTCGTCCACCATGATCGCCTCTTCGATGCTCGTGATCGTCTGAAGCCGCTCGTACTCGACCTCGATCAAATTCATCGCGTCGAACGCCGTGTCCTCGTCGATGGCCGCGACCGCCGCCACGGGGTCGCCGATGAAGCGCACCTTGTCGACGCACAGCGCGTGCTCGTCCTGGCTGACGGGCAGGATGCCGTAAGGGATCGGCAAATCTTTTCCGGTGATGACGGCATAGACGCCCGGCACGGCGAGAGCCTTCGACACATCAATCGACTTGATGAGCGCGTGCGGCTCCGGCGAGCGCAGGATTTTGCAGTAGAGCATCCGCGGCAGAGTGATGTCGTCGGCGAACAGCGTCTGCCCCGTGCACTTCGCGCGCGCGTCCACCTTGCGGAACGGCTTGCCGACGACTTTGAAATTTTTGTGATCGCTGTTTTGACTCATCACTCGTTAGTCAGTTGTCAGTGGTCAGTTGTCCGTTGTGCGTGCTCCCCGATCCGACGAGCCGCGGCGGAGACTGAGAGTTGCCCGACCAGAAACAACTGACCACGGACAACTGACAGCCTTTTCATTCGAGCCCGTAAACCGCCTCGCGCGGCAGCTCCATCTCTTCGCCGCGCATCCGTGCGGCAGCCAACTCGACCGCCTCGTAGATTTTGATGTAGCCGGTGCAGCGGCAGAGATTCCCCGATAGGGCTTCCTTGATCTCTTCGCGCGAGGGGTTGTCGTTGTGCGCGAGGAGTTCCTTGGCGACGAGGAGGAAGCCGGGCGTGCAGTAGCCGCACTGCGCCGCGCCCGTGTCGGCGAAGGTCTCCTGCAACGGGTGCAACCCGGCGGCGTCTGCCAGCCCCTCGACCGTCTGGACGCTGCGCCCCTCTGCGTCCAAGCCCAGCACGAGGCACGAGAGGACGGAGCGGCCGTCTAGAAGCACGGCGCACGTGCCGCACTCGCCCAGCTCGCAGCCGTGCTTGGTGCCCGTGAGACTTAAGTCCTCGCGCAGGACTTCGAGCAGCGTCTTGTGCGGCGCGAACGCGACTTCCGCCCTCTCGCCGTTCAGGGTGAACTCGATGTGAGCTTTCTGTTTTCCGTTCATGCGTTAGCTGCGGTAAGTGTGCCGGATTGCTTCGGGAATAAGAGAGTTATTCTAGACGCCCGCGCCCGCGGACGGCAAACGCGCGCCTCCGCGCGGCGCGCGGGGCGGGTTCCATCTGGGGCGTCGGGTGGTCTCGTGGCGGGTCTTACGGTTGGACGAGCGCGCCGGTCTTGCCCGTGCGCGCGCGGTTGAGCAGGACGTTGTCGATGAGTCGCGTCTTGCCGAAGCGGACGGCGAGCGAGACGAGGACGGGGCGGTCGTCGAGCCGTTCGAGGGGGTCGAGCGTGTCGGCGTCGGCGACGGAGACGTACTCGGTCTGCGCCGCGGGCTCGCGCTCGATCTCGGCGCGCACCAGCTCGGCAAGCCTCCTACCGTTGCGCTCGCCCTCGGCGTACACAGACTCGGCGCGCGCGAGCGCGCGGCGCAGGACGGGCGCGGCTTTGCGCTCGCCCTCCGAGAGGTAGGCGTTGCGCGAAGAGTAGGCGAGCCCCGACTCCTCGCGCACCGTCGGCAGCACGACGATCTCGGTGTCGAAGGCGAGATCGCGCACCAGTCGGCGCACGACCAGAGCCTGCTGCGCGTCCTTCTGCCCGAAGTAGGCGAAGTCCGGGCGGACGATGTTGAAGAGGATGGTGAGGACGGTCGCGACGCCGCGGAAGTGTCCGGGGCGCGCCGCGCCCTCGAGCTGATCCGAGAGCCCCTCGACCTCGACGTGCGTCGAGAAGTTCTTCGGATAGATCTCCTCGACCGCGGGCGCGAAGATGTAGTCGACGTTGTAGTCGGCTAAGAGCATCGTGTCCTTGGTGAGGTCGCGCGGGTAGGTCTGGAAGTCGTCGGTGGGCGCGAACTGTTTCGGGTTGACGAAGATCGAGACGACGACCGTGTCGCACATCCTCCGCGCCTCTCTGACGAGCGAGAGGTGGCCCTCGTGCAGCGCGCCCATCGTCGGCACGAGCCCGATCGTCCTGTCCTGCTCGCGCCTCACCTTGCGCGAGACCGAGCGCATCCGCTGCGTGCGGTTGATGATTTCCATAAAAAGTAGTCAGTAGTCAGTAGTCAGTAGTCAGTAGTTCATGATCGACGGCGGACACTCCCGAAGTTAAAGAGTCTGTCGCGCAAGCAAAAACTACTGACTACTGACTACTGACTACTGACGACTATCTTAACACTTCGACTGATCGCTGAGCGCCGAGTGCCGTGCGCCGGCGGCTTTGATCTCCGCCTCCAGCTCGGCGCGCGCCTCCGCCGGCAGCGGGTACGATTCATTCTCCGCCGGGTACGCGCCGCCTCTGACGTCCTCGGCGAACTTCGTGATCGCCTCGGTCATCTGCGCGCGCAGATCCGCGTACTGCCGGACGAAGCGCGGGCGCGTGCGGCTGAACGAGAGGCCGATGAGATCGTGGAGGACTAAAATCTGAGAGTCGCAGAACTCGCCCGCGCCGATGCCGATGGTCGGGACGGAGACCGACTCGGTGACCACCTTCGCGATCTCGCGCGGGATGACTTCCAGGACGATCGCGAACGCGCCCGCCGCTTCTAAAGCGCGCGCGTCTTCGACGAGGGCGCGCGCCGCCTCGGCGGTCTTCCCCTGCAGGCGGAAGCCGCCGAGCTTGTTCACCGACTGCGGGGTGAGCCCGATGTGCCCCATCACCGGAATCTCTTCGCGCACCAGACGCTCGACGATCTCGGCGCGGCTCGCCCCGCCCTCGAGCTTCACAGCCTCCGCCCCGCCCTCCTTGACCAAACGCAGCGCGGCGCGCACGGCGTCGTCCGCGCCGGTGTGGTAGGTGCCGTAGGGCATGTCTGCGACGAGGAGCGCGCGCTCCGTCCCGCGCCGCACGGCGCGCGTGTGGCGCAGCATCTCTTCGAGGGTGACGGGGACGGTCGTGTCGTAGCCGAGGACGACGTTGCCGAGCGAGTCGCCCACCAAGATGATGTCGGTGCCCGCCTCGTCGACGACGCGCGCCGTCGGGTAGTCGTAAGCCGTCAGACAGACCAGGCGCTCCCCGCGCTCCTTGCTCGCGCGCACGGCGGGGACGGTCACTTTTTCGGGGCGCTGCTGTTTGAGGTATGCCATCGGCTCGTCGCCCGTCTTTGGGGCAGTCGTCCAGGAGTGGGCGGATTATAGGCGCGTTCGTCGGCGGCGACAAGGGGAACTTTAAGGCTGCCACGGGCGCACGCCCGAACCGCCCGGCGCGGCGTCGAGTAGTTGCTTGAAAGTCTGACGCAGCACGGGGTGCTCGGCGTCGGGCGCGAGCTCGGCGAGGGGCGCGAGGACAAAGCGGCGCGCCGCGAGGCGCGGGTGCGGGAGCTTGAGGAAGTCTGTGTCCGAGAGCGCGTCGGCGTAGAGCAGGAGATCGAGATCGATTGTGCGCGCCGAGTTGAACCCTTCGCGACGCCGACCGAGCGCGTGCTCGACGCGGAGCAGGCGCGCGAGCATCTCGTCGGGCGAGGGCGGCGTCCCCGCGAGCGACACCCGCGCGACCATGTTCAGGTACGGGGGCTGCGCGTCAGCGACTTCGACCGGCTCGGTCTCGTAGATCGACGAGAGGCGCGAGACCGCGAGCCCCGCTTCAAACATCCCGCGCACGGCGAGCAGCAGATTCCCGGCGCGGTCGCCGAGGTTCGAGCCGAGTCCGACGTAGGCGTAAGCGTCGATAGGCAAAGCGTCTGCTATAAGCGAGGAGGCGGGTGGTATTGAATGTTAAAAGTGAAAGGGATCATGTCCCAGACTTTAACGGGCTTGTCGTCGAGCAGTATCGGTTTGAAGCGCATCGCGCGCGCGGCTTCCACCGCCGCGGCTTGCAGCATCTCGTGGCCGGCGACGGCGTGCGCCGCGATGACTTTACCCTCTTCGTTAACGACAACCATTACCAACACTATGCCCGTAACGTGCGCCGCCCTTGCCGCCGGCGGGTAAAAAGGTAGCGGACGTGAGATGATCTTACCGCCCTTGATTCTGTCGGGGGAGTCTCGCACCAACTGCTTCAGGTTCAAGACTTCTCCGGGGTGCTGCTCGACATAGCGATGAGCCTCGTTGTCTTGCGACGCTTTGAGCGGGGAGAGTTTAAACGAGTTGAGAAACTTGTCCGCCATGTTCTCGTAGAGGCTCTTGGTGTCCGCGGGCAAGCCCCGTTCATCTGGCGTCGTGATCGCGACTTGGTAAAGGCGCCGACCGACGAGCAACATCTTGGCGCGCAGGATTTCGCCGCCGGGCATCAGCTCCTTGAGCAGACGACCGGGGTGACCATCAAGCGAGATTTCGGTCAGACTTAACAACTCGGAGTTCGCCGCCGCCACCGCGCCCTTCGCGCCGTTGTCTAAGACGGCGCGCGCGACAGCGGGATCACCGATCGGGATGGGGTAGTCTGCATACATAACAGAATACTCCGCGAGCGTCTTTAGGCTATAAATGTTTAGCTCGACAGGCTTATCACCAAGTCTAACCGCGTGCTTGGTGGTCGCGGGTGTTCCGGGAAATAGGATCACAAAACCCCCCGCGTCGGAGGCAAACGTCTTCCACGATGCGGGGTCGCGCTCGACTACTTGCTGCGGCGCGGGGGCGACTACCGTTCCGCTCGCAGACTTCATGTCCGACTGAGCCGCGCAAGGGAACGACGCCGCGAGGGCGAAGGCGAGCGACGCGCAGACTCTTGTGACGACTCTCAAGGTGTTATTCCATCCTTCCGGGTGAAGCTGTTAATAGCGGCGCGCGCCGCCGGGGAAGGCGGCGCAGCTTTCCGATCCGTCCCGGTTCTGCCTTGCGCAGTTGAGCGCCGGTGATTATGGCAGACGACTTACAAGGCTCACAACTCGGCGCGCTGGCGTGGCTGAAGTGGCGGCTGTTCCGCAACGCGATGCGCTCGCGGCGCGCGGCTCTGAACAGCGCGGCGTCGGTCGCGGGCACGCTCGCCGCGCTCTCGCTCTCGCTCGTCTTCTCACTCGGCATCGGCTTCGCGGCTTACGCGCTGCTCGACGACGCGGCTCCCGCGCACGCCGTCGCGCCCGGCACTGAGGCGGTCGAGTCGCTGCTGCTGCTCTTCGGGCTGCTCGGCATGATCTTCGTGATGTGGGCGATCGTGCCCGTGGGGATGGGCGGCGGCAGCCGCTTCGACCCCGCGCCGCTCCTGCTCTACCCCGTCAGCCTGCGCAAACTCTTCCTCATCGATCTCGCGAGCGAGCTGGCGAGCCTCTCTTCAATCTTCGCCGTCCCCGCCCTGCTCGCGACGGGGATCGCGGCGGGCTTGGCGAGCGGCAACTACGCGCGCGCGCTCGCCGCCTCGGCGCTCGCCGCCGCCTTCGGGCTCTCTCTCTCGAAGCTCTTCTCGACGACCGTCGCCGCGCTCATGCGCGCGCGGCGCGGGCGCGGCGAGACGCTGCTCGCGCTCGTCGGCGTCGTCTTCGCGTTCTCCGGCGTGCTCATCCAGCAGGGCGTGCGCCTCGCCGCGGGCGCGAAGAGTTTCCCGGCGGCGCTGCGCTGGACGCCGCCCGGCGCGCTCGTCACGGCGTTGACCGCAGGCTCTCACGCGGGCGGCGAACTAACTTACGCGCTCTCGCTCGCGACGCTCGCGCTCTACGCGCTCGCCGCGACGTGGCTGACCTACCGCGTCGCCGTGCGCGCCCTGAACGCGTCGGGCGGCGGGAGGAGCCGCGCCGCGCTCGCCGCGCAGGCGCGCACGCCCGTGAAGGCGGGCTGGCGTCTGCCGCTCGCGTCCCGCGCCCTCTCGACCGTCTTCGAGAAGGAATTGCGCTACGCCCTGCGCAACGCGCAACTGCGCGCGATGATCCTGATGCCGGTCGTGATGACCGTCGCCCTCCGGCTCGGCATCTCGCCGCACCACGGCGGCTTCGGCGGCTCGGTGCCGTCGGTCGCGCCCTACCTCGAAGGCGCGCGCGCCGCGCTCGGCGTCATGTACGCCTTCATGGTGACGAGCGCGCTCACGGCGAACTGCTTCGGCTACGACGGCGCGGGGATGCGCGCCTTCGTCCTCGCGCCCGTCCCGCGCCGCGCGATCCTCCTGGGCAAGAACCTCGCGATGCTCTGCGTCGTCGCCGCCTCGGCGCTGCTCGTCACGGCGGCGAACCAGCTCATCTACGGCGACCTGGGCGCGCGCTCGCTCCTCTTCGCCGCGCTCGCCTTCCTGTTCGACGCCGGTCTGCTCTTCGCGTCGGGCAACTACTTCTCGGTACGCTTCCCGCAGCGGATGCGTTTCGGCAAGCGGACGAAATCGTCGGGCGCGGCGGGGCTCCTGATGATCCCGGTCTTCGTCGCCATCGTCGCCGTGCCCGCGCTCTCGATCCTCACGGGGTGGCTCGCGGGGAGCGTCGTCGCGGAGTATGTTATACTCGCCGTGTTCGCGACCATTTCGGTCTCCGCATACGTCCTGCTGCTCGACGCGCAGGCGCGCGAGCTGGAACGGCGCGAGCTCGACATCCTCGGGGTCGTCGCGGCGCGCGACGAAGACTGATCGCAAGGCGCGCGCCGAAACTCCCGGGGATGATCTTGATTCCAGAGATGCGCCGCGTGCTCGTTCGAGAACGCCTACGCATCCGGGCGGGAAGCCGGCTCGCGCGCGAGACCGTCCTGACACAAATGGCTCGCAGAAAGTTTCGCGGCAACCAGCGGCACGAACCCACCGCCGAACGCTCTTTCCAGGAGTACGTCTTCAACGCGCCCGCGCCGCAGACCTCGCGCATGGAGCTCCTGCGCCTCGCGCGCGGCGGCGAAGACACCTTCCTCGAACTCAAAGTCAAACTCTCGAACCCGGAAAGGATCGCGCAGGCGATCGTCGCGCTCGCCAACACGGGCGGCGGCACGATCGTCTTCGGCGTCAACGACAACCTGCGGGTCGAGGGCGTGGACGACGCCGAGGAGGTCAGAGACGAGCTGGTGCGCATCTGCCGCGAAGAGGTTGTCCCCTCTATCGTCCCCTACATCGATCTCATCTCGTTCGACAGCGGTCGGCGCATCGTCTCGCTCGACGTGGAGGGCAAGCGCCGCCCCTACCAGACCAGTGACGGTCGCTACTACATCCGCCTCGGCGCGGACAAGCGCGAGGCGACGCGCGAAGAGCTCTCCGAGCTGCTGGACGAGGCGCGCCCGCTGCGCTACGAGAACGTCGCGCTGCGCGGCGCGAGTGCCGCCGACATCGACGAGGCGCACCTCTGGAGTTTCGTGCGCGAGTTCGAGGGCGACGCCTTCGAGGCGAACTCGGTGACGAAGGACTACCCGACGGGCGAGGTGTTGAAGAGGGAGCTGCTGCTCGCGGCGGGCAACATGGACTTCGTCGTGCCGACGGTGGCGGGGCTCCTGCTCTTCGGGCGCGACGAGCGCGTGAGGGAGCTGCTGCCGCGTGCCGCCGTCACGGTCGTCCGCTACGCGGGCGACACGACGCAGGGGCACGAGATCGAGCGCGCGCAGCTCGAAGGCAACCTGCACACGCTCTACGAGTCGGCGCTGCGCTTCGTCGCGCGCTACTGCGATCTGTGGGACAAGCGGCCGCCGCGGCGCGCCGCCGCCGCTAGCGAGACGGCAGCGGACGACGCGCACCGTTACGCGCGCTCGAACTACCACCGCGGCGCGCTCCGCGAGGCTCTGGCGAACGCGCTCGTCCACCGCGACCTCGCCCTGCGCGACCGCCCGACGCGCCTCAACGTCTTCGACCGCTCGATCGAGATCGTCAACCCGCGCCGCACCATTGGGTTCGCCCCGCCCGCGCAGCGCGCCATCCGCTACGGCATCCCGCAGCGGCTGAACCCGCAGACCGCTGCCGTCTTCACGAGCCCGGCTTACGGTCTCGACGTGCCCCGCGGGGGCTTGCCCGCGCTCCTGCGCGACGCGCGTCTCTTCTCCGGCCGCCGCCCCGAAATCCACGCCTTCAACGACGAGTTCCGCCTGAGACTGTTCGGGGTCTGAAATAAAGTGATGAGTAATGAGTGATGGGTGATGAGTAAGATTCAAGTTCTTACTCATCACCCATCACTCATTACTCATCACTTCTTTTAGCTCTTCGCGGCGGTCTTCGCGTCGGCGGGCGCGGGCGCGATGTAGAACTGGCGGTGGTTGATGTCGAACTCCTTGTCGTCGTAGACGCCGTCGCCGTTCACGTCCACCTTGACCAAAATCTTGTGCTTCTTGCCGTCGCGGCGCTCGCCCGGGTTGTAGCCGAGGCTGTACTGGCTGCGCAGCACCGAGTTGATGGTCGAGACGGTCGTGGGCAGCTCGCCCTCGAAGGTGACTGGGAAGTACATCCCGCCCGTGTCCTTGGCGAAGGTCTGGAGGGCGTTCATCGCCTGGAGGAAGTCCATCCGCCCGGGCGTGCCGCTGATGCTCGTGGTCGCGGGCAGTTGATCGCCGAACTTCTTGTAGAAGATGTTGCCCGTCCCGATGATGTACATCGGGATGCCGGCGCCCTGCGCGATCTTGCGCGCCTGGTCGTAGTTGATCTTGCTGAAGGTGTCCCACCCGCTCGCGATCAGGATCACGGCGCGGCGCCGACCCTGCACGCTCGTCAGCCCCTTGTACTCGATCGCCTTCCCGCCCGAGTTGTCCATCGCGACGGGGTCGCCCTTGCCGCCGACGAGCGTGAACTTGATGGCGTCGAACAGGTTGTTCTCGCGGAAGGCGGGCGACTGCCGGAGCAGGAACGAGACGACCTGGTTGATGCGACCGGGATCGTTCGTGAAGTCGGTGAGGGTGGTGGGGCGCATGTCGAAGGCGATGACCGAGATGTAGTCGCCGCGCGAGACCGCGTCCTGCATGAAGAGGGCGGCCGGCGCGATCACCTCGCGCGTGCCGAAGTCCTGACCGCTGCTCCCGTAGTAGCCGAAAATCTCCGACCACTTGCTGAACTCGATGACGACCGCGACGTTCAACTTCGCCTCCGGCGTCGAGAAGTTCGTGATCTCCTGCTGCACGCCGTCCTCGAAGATGGCGAAGTTAGCCTTCTTCAAATTCGGGATGAGCTGCTTGCTCTTCTTGTGGATGACGACGGCGTCGACGTTGACGAGGTTCGTCGAGACTCGCTCGATCTCCGTCTGCGGGACGACCAGCACCTCGCCCGGCGGCGGCTCCTCCTCCTTCTTCTTCTGCTCGTCCGACTTCTGCTCTTCGCCGGGGCGCTTGTTCTTCTTCTCGGGCTGGGTCGGGGGCTGTCGGCGCGACTGCGCCAGGAGCGTGGGCGAGGCCGCCGAGACGAGCGCGAAGACGAGGGACAGGGCGAAGGCGGCGGTGCGGCGAGAGAGTGGGGTTTGCATGACCTCTTAAAACCTCAAAGGTTGAGCGGGCGGAGACTTCGGTTTCGACTGTCAGCGATACTATGCGCGCGCGGGCACGGAAGCAAGAGATTGGATGCCGGGGGGGCGACGTTGGATGCCGCGGGCGCGGCGCGGGCTTGGGAGTTAGGGGATCGGGGTTGGGGGAAGAATGATGTCGCCGAAATTAATTTGACCCGGCGCATCATCGACGCGCCGGGTCAAAACTATCTTTACATGACTCTGAAT
>JAIVJC010000213.1 GCA_020200235.1 Acidobacteriota bacterium
ATGCAGCAGCTCGTCTTCGACGACTCCACGGCGGGCGGGTGGGCGGAATCGATCGGCGTCGGCGCGTCGATCCAGGGCGACGAGATCGTCCTGCGCGCGCTCTTCGTCAACGACTCGGAGGATCGCGCGCCGCGCCCCATCCCCTTCATGCCGATCCTGCTCTCGGGCCCGCAGGTCGCGCCCGAAGCCGCGAGCGTCGTGCCCGCGGACGCCGACATCTTCGCCGCCGCCTCGCTCGACCTGCCGCAGATGTACGACTACGTCGCGTCGGTCTTCAAAATCTTCGATCTCGCGGCTGCCGCCGCGGGCGAAGAGGGCAAGCAGGGCTTGTTCGAGTCGCAGATCTCCGCGTTCGAGAAGGACAATAAATTTCGCATCCGCGAGGACTTGCTGGGCGCGCTCGGCAACGAGATCGCCATCGTCATGCCGTCGGACTTCCTCGGCGTGCGGCGGCAGCGCCGCGCGCCGAAGGGCACGGGCGGTGGCGACGCGCCGAACGCAGATCAGTCTAAGCAGGAGCCGCAGAATTTCGCGTCGAGCCCCGTCGTCATCGTCTCGCTCGCGGACAAGGAGGCGATGCGGGAGCTACTGCCGCGCCTGCTCGAAGCCGTCGGCATCAGGGGCGTGAACGAGCAGCAGTTGATCGAGAAGCGCGGCGACGTGGAAATCCTGACCTTCACGCAAGCCTCCGCCGCCTTCGTCGGGAACTTCCTCGTCATGAGTGACCCGCAGACGATGCGCTGGGTCATCGACGCTTACAACCGGCGGGAGACGCTGGCTAACAGCGACGAGTTCCGCCGCGCCGCGGGCTGGCAGCAGCGGCAACTGCTCGGGCAGGTCTACGTCTCGAACGCGCTTTTGAAAGACACCTTCGGCAACGTTTACGATTCCATCGAGGACATCGACGATCAGGAGTTGAAGACCTTCCTCGCGCGCCTCGACACGAACCCCGGAGCCGTCACGCACACGCTCACCAAAGAGGGCAACGGGCTGCTGCACGAGCTGCACATCCCGAAGAACCTCCTCACGCTCATGTCCGCGAGCTCCGTCGTCGCCCAACAGCTCGCGCCGCTGCGCACCAACGAGGCGATGGCGACCTACGCGCTTTACAACATAGCGAGCGCGCAAGCGAAATATAAAGCTAGCAACGGGCGATACGCCTCAAATGAAGAATTGGAGAAGCTAGTGCGGGAAAGGGTCACACTAAAGGGTGATCAAGAAATTCTGAGCAGGGGCTTCGGAACGTCAGCTGCGTCCGGAATTGAAGGGTACGAGATCAAAATCGTTGCCTCAGGCGATAAGTTTGAGGCGACCGCTACCCCCACCGGCTACCCGAAGCAGGGTCGCCGCTCCTTCTTCATCGACGAGACGAACGTCCTGCGCGGCGCGGACACGGGCGGCAAGACGGCGACCGCCTCGACCGAGCCCGTGAACCGCTGACGCGCCCGACCGCCTGGAGCGCCGTCGCAGTTCCTGAGCGCTCAGCGTCGTCTGCGCGCCGCACGCTTCTTCGCCGCCGGGGCGGCTTTCTTCGCGCCTCTCGCATTCTTCTTCGCGTCGGCGCGCGACTTGCCCTTCGCCTTCGCGCCTCTCGCCTTCCCCGCCTCTTCCTTCTCCGCGCGCGGCGCACCGCCCGCGCCGTCGCCGATCTCTTCGCGCACCAGCTTCTCTTTCGGCGGGCGCCCTTCGGCGAAGGCGAAGACGTGGTAGTGATCGCGCAGCTCGCGCAGCGCCTCGACCCGCTGGTACTCGTCCGTGCGCACGAGCGACGTGAAGGGCAGGTGGCGGTCGAACTTCTGCCGGTACGCGCGCGCGAGCTCCTTGATCATCTCGAACGCCGCCGGGCGCGCGTAGGCTAATAGGCGCGCCTTGAACTCCTTGCGCGCCGCCGCGTCCTGTAGATCGTAGGCGCGCCCGCCGAAGTCGCGCGCGAAGCTCGCCAGCTCCTCGTACTCTTCGGCGAGGATCTTGCGGCGCGCGGGCTTGCGGTAGAAGGAATCGAGCAGTTGCATCCGGCTCTTCGTCGCCGCCGCGTCCCTCCGCTTCTCCGCGATCTCTTCCGCGAGGGCTTTGCGCCGCTCGCGCTCCTTCTTCGGCAGCCCTGCCAGCTCCTTCGACAGCTCCTTCGTCGATTCGTCCTGCGCGGCGAGCGAGTCTTTCAGTTGCGCGTAGTCCGCCTCAAAGTCCGCGTCCCTGCCGTAGAGCGTGACGCTCTTGCCCGTCGCCTTGTCGTAGTGCGTCATGGGCTCGTCGGAGGCTGCGAGGCCGACGCCGTAGAGGAGGTAGTCGTCGCCGAGCGCGGGGACTTCGACGAACTCGCCGCGCCTGATCTGTTCGACCAGCGCGGCGAAGTCGTGCGGCGTCTCGAAGCCGCCCTCCCTCCACGCCGCCACCTGGATGGAGAGGAACCTTTTGCGCTCCTTATACTGCTTCAGCTCCGCGGGGATTTCCACCGCAGCCTTCCGCCCGATCGCCTCGCCGCGATCCTCTTCGATCTTGAGCGCCGCCTGCTTCCACGGATCGAGCATCGGCGTCGGCACGCCCGCGGGCGCGCTCAACGCCGCCTCGCGCCGCTGCGCGCGGCGGCATCCAGCCGCGGACGAAGCCGCAGCCAACACCAGAGCCGTCAGGAAAAGGAACGCCGCCTGTCTCATTAGCTTGCGCCCGACCCGGCACACCACTCTCCGCTTTCGCAAAGTTGAGCCGCGCGAAGGCGCGAAGCCCGCGTGCGTCGGCGTTTCCGCTAGCGATTATCGTGCCGCCCGGTCAACCCCGCGTCCGCATGCGCGCATCAACTAGAGAGCACGCGCGTTCTACCCAACGGGCAAGAAGTCTCCCCGCCCGAAGTTTCGGGAAATCCCTGACTCAAAATTCGTCCGAGCAACTCGCGGACAAGGCTACCCGTCCGCCCGAGGAGACCCACGCCATGAAACTCAAAGCTCTGGTTGCCGCCACACTCGTCCTCTCCCTCAACTTCAACGCGCACACCTCGCGCGCCCAGACGACGCGCGCGAGGCGCGCTGTCGCGATCTCCGTGAAGCCGCGCGCCGCCGCGCACGCCGCCGCGCCCGAACGGGCGGCGGGGCAGACGCTCCCGATCCGCCGCGTCATTCTCTACAGCAACGGCGTCGCCTACATCGAGCGGCGCGGCACCGTCAGCGGTCACGCGGAGGTCGCGCTCTCGTTCAAGCAGTCGCAGGTTGACGACGTGCTGAAGTCGATGGTCGTGCTCGATCTCGGCGAGGGGCGCATCGGCGCGGTCAGCTACAACTCCAGCGCGCCGCCCTCGGCGCGCATGGCTGACATCCCCTTCTCCGTCGGAGCCGAGACCGAAGGCGGAGGGCTCGCCTCGATCCTCACGCAGTTGCAGGGCGCGCGCGTCGTCGTCACGACGAGGCAGAACCGCACCGCCGTCGGCTCGATCCTCACGGTCGAGCGGCGCGACTCCCAGCCCGAGCCGAACAGGCCGACCGTGCGGACGCACGCGCTCGTCATCTCGACGGAGGGCGGCGAGCTGATGAGCTTCGATCTGGCGGACGTGCGCTCGGTGAAGCTCGCGGACGAGGGCTCGCGCCGCGACATCAAGGAGTTCGCGTCCGCCTCGGCCTCGGCCCGCCGGCGCGACGCCAAGACCATCGTCGTCACGTCCGACGGCGCGGGGTCGAGGGAGATGCTCGTCAGCTACATCATCGCCGCGCCGATCTGGAAGACGACCTACCGCGTCGTCCTCGACTCGACGGGCAAGCCGTTCTTTCAGGGCTGGGCGATCGTCGATAACGTGAGCGACGAGGACTGGGACGAAGTGGAGTTGTCCCTCATCTCCGGCACGCCGATCTCTTTCATCCAGCCGATCCAGCAGCCGTTCTACCGCTACCGCCCCGTCATCCCGATGCCCGCCGATCTGAAGCTCAACCCGCAGGTTCACGATCCGTCCGACGAAGAGGGCACGAACAGCGGCGGGGGCGGCGCGGGCGACGGAGGGGCGGCGGAAACAGTCACGGTCAGCGGCATGAGGGACAGGTCACAGAACTTTGCCGTAGATGGAACTAATAACAACGAAGGGAAAGACAAACCCGCCAACGGTCGCACCATCCAAGGGAGGCAGATACTCGAACTCCCCGCCAACAACGTCAGCAGCTTAGCGATGCTCAGTCCCGGCGTGCTCGCGCCCGCCTCGACGTCGCTGAGCGACGCGATCACGAAGGACGACTCGGTCGCCACCGCCGCGCAGGGCGCGGAGGTCGGCGATCTCTTCGAGTACCACATCGCGCGCCCCGTCACCGTCCCGCGCGACCGCTCGGCACTGATCCCCATCGTGCAGACGAGGATGGAGGGCGCGCGCGTCTCGATCTTCAACGAGGCGGCGCGGCGCGACCGCCCCCTGAGCGGGATGCTCCTCAAAAACACTTCGGGGCTCACCCTCGAAGACGGCGCGCTCACCGTGATCGACGGCAACGCCTACGCGGGCGAGGCTCTGATGGAACGCCTGAAGCCCGAGGAGCAGCGGCTCGTCTCCTTCGCGCTCGACCTCGGCACGCTCGCGAACGTGCGCCACGACGAGACGAAGGCGCCCGCCTTCATCGCCCGCATCAAGGGCGGCGTCTTCCAGTTGCACTACTACCAGGAGGAGAAGAAAGTCTATACGCTCTCGAACCAGACCGATAAGCCGCGCACGGTTTACGTCGAGCACCCGGTCAGGCGGGAGTGGGAGCTGGACGCCCGGCTGACGCCCAAGCCCGAGGGCAGGAGCGCGCGCTACTACCGCTTCCGCGTCGAGCTCGCGCCGCACGCGAAGGCCGAGCTGCCCGTCGTCGAGCGGCGCGCGCTGATGGACGCCTACGCGCTCTCCGACTTCACGCGCCCGCAGCTCGACCTCTTCGTCGCGCGCCGCTACGTCGACGACTCGACGCGCGCCGCGCTCCAACAGCTGATCGACCTCAAGACCCGCGTCGCCGCGCTCGACACGCGCTCCGCGGCGATCGACCAAGAGATCGAGGAGATCGGCGCGGATCAGAAACGGCTGCGCGAGAACATCGAGGCGCTCACCAAGACCGCCGAGGCGAAGCAGCTCATCGAGCGCTACATCGCCAAAGCCGACCGGCAGGAGACGCGCATCGAGGAGTTGACTAAAGAGAAGCAGGCGGTCGCCGAGGAACGCGCGCGCCTGCAAGCGCAGCTCGACGCCGCAATCCGCGCGATGACGGTCGAGCGCAACCTGACGGAGTAGAGATGGAGTAGAAAAGACGACAGCCCCGAAGGGGCGTAAATTAAACAGCCTGGGGCAACGCCCCAGGTCACGCGCCGCCGAAAATGATGAGAGCCCCGAAGGGGCGGAATAAACTCTGAGAGAGAGATTTATTCCGCCCCTTCGGGGCTCGAAACATCGGACGGGTTATGTGTTCCTGGGGCGTTGCCCCAGGCTATTCAATTGCGCCCCTTCGGGGCTGTCGTCCGTGCCCGCCTAGTGGCGCGTCGCGGTCTGCGACTTCGCCGCCTGACCCGTCAGCTCCGCCGCGACGTTCTCGGCGCCAAAGACCTTGCGCAGGACTTCGAGCATCGCGCGCGCGTCCACCGAGATGGCGCGGTTGATCGACTTGTCGTAGTAGAAGCTGCCGACGATGGACTGCCGGTTGCCGTCGAAGATGAGACCGACCAGCTCGCCCTCCTTGTTGATGACGGGCGAGCCGGAGTTGCCGCCGATGATGTCGTTCGTCGAGACGAAGTTGAAGGGCGTCTTGAGATCGACCGCCGACTTTCGCTCCGTCCAGCGCGGCGGCAGGTTGTAGGGGAACTTCGAGTTGAACTTCGTCGCGCGGTCGTAGAGGCCGCCCAAGGTGGTGAAGGCGGGGACGCTCGTGCCGTCGTCCTCCTTGTAGCCTTTGACCGCGCCGTAGGAGAGGCGCAGCGTGAAGGTCGCGTCCGGGTAGACGCGGTCGCCCTCGGTCTCGAAGATGGCGCGCGCGATCTTGGCGTAGGAGTTGCGCTCGACGCCGACCACCTCGTTCTCGTAGCGGCTGCGCGCGCCGCGCGCCTCCTTGTCGACCGAGAGGGCGAGCTTGATCAGCGGATCGTCCGAGGCGTCGACAGCCTTGCGCCCGCCCGCGGCGAGCTGGCGCCGGTACTCGACGCTCTTCAGTTTCGTCCCGTCGATCAGCTCGGCGGCCCTTGCCTCGGGCGTCTTGCCCTGGAGGACGCGCTTCACGAGATCGTTGTCCGCGCCGTAAGCCTCGCGCAGGAAGTCGAGCGAGTCGGCGAGCTTCGCCTTCTCGTAGTCGTCGTAAGCCGGGGTCTCGGCGAAGAGCGTGTTCTCGAGCGAGCGGCGCTTCGCCTCGTTGTACTCCGGCAGGCGCTCGGCGTCCGGCTTCTCCGCCTCGTAGGCGAGCCGGACGATGTGGCGCGCCGCGGGGAAGTAGACCGTGTTGAAGCCGGCGGAGAGATCGAGGAAGCGGCGGTCGCGCTCGAACGCGGCGAGCGCGCGCCGGCCCTTCGCGATCGACTCCCACGCGTCGCCGTACGCCGCCTGTCGGCGCGCGTCCGCCTTGATCGCGGAGACGAGCTTCGTCTCAGCCCCCTGCTTCGACGCGAGCATCTTCGCGTCCCGCAAGCCCTTGACCTGCCCGCGGTAGACCTTCAGAG
>JAIVJC010000017.1 GCA_020200235.1 Acidobacteriota bacterium
CCGCGCTTGGAACATTCGCCGCGCTTGGAACATTCGCCGCGTTCGTCGAGTTCGCGGACTTCTCCGACTGTCTGCGTTCGCCCCGCGCGAGCACGCGCGCGACGAAGGCTGTGAGCAGCGGATCGCCGTGAAGGTTAGCGGTGTTGGTCGGTCGATGAGCCATCCAACCGCCGTCTTCGAGCTGCTGTCGGAAGAGCCACGCGCGCGCTGAGTCGATGACGGAGTCGTCGACCTCAGTCAACCCGCGCGCGTCTTCGAGGAAGCGGAGGGCGTAAGCCGTGAGCGCCACGTCGGAGTCGCCGCGACCCCAGTAGGTGAAGCCCCCGTCCGGCGCTTGGTAAGAGAGCAGCCGCTCGTAGCCCTGCCGCAGGTACTCGCGCGCCTTCGACGCGACGGGCGGGAGCTGCGAGTCGCCCGCGCCGAGGCGTTTGTAGTGGCGCAGGACGAAGAGGCTCGGGTAGGTCGAAGAGATCGTCTGCTCGCCGCAGCCGTAGGGGCGCTTCATGATCCCCTCGACGCCCTCGACGACGTGCGCGAAGAGGTTCGGGTAAATCTTCAGCTCGGCGCGCAGCGATCCGCGTATCGCGGACGCGGGGATGTCGAACGCGATCGCGCCCTCGCGCCCGAAGAGCTGCGTGCGCGTGTCGGCGATCTCTTCGCCGTCGGGGTGGACGGCGACGGATTTTTCGACGGCGTCCGCAGCCTCTGCGCCGCGCGCCGTGACCTGTTGCCTGCCGTCTTTGACGGACGCGACGGCGCGCAAGGAGAACGTCTCGCGCGCGGCGTCGCCCGCCGCGACTTGCGTCTCGCGCGTGGCGGAGCCCGTGAGCGCGAACCAGCTCTCGGGCTTGAGGTCGAGCGCGACGCGCTGCCCGGTGTCGAGGTAGTTGCGGACGACGACGGGCAGGTTGATCTCGTCGCCCTCTGTTAAGACGGGCGGCGGGTCGAGCTCGACGAAGAAGGGCTGGAAGGCGCGGAACTCTTTTTCGACCGTGCCGATCTCGCCGCGCTCGGTCGAGCCGATGACAGACATCTTCCACGTCGTGATGTTGTCGGCGAGCTTGAATTTAATGTCGGAGCGACCCTTCCTATCCGTGATGAGCTCGGGCTGCCAGTAGAGTGTTTCGGGAAAATCTTTTCGCAGGCGCGGCGTGCCCATCGGATCGACTTGACGTCTGGCTCTGGCGGCAGCTCCGGGCTTCAACAACGCAAGGCTTTCAAGCTTCCTACCGCTGATGGACATCGAGCTGGCCTGAGTACTGTCAAGAGTCATGTTTTTGCCCGCCGTGACCGTGACCGTCTCGGACACGGTTCCGAGTTCGAGCCTGAGATCGAATCGCGCGAGGCTCTCCGAGTGGACGGCGACGCCCATCGCGACAGTGCTCTTGAAGCCGGAAGCGTCCACGCGGAGCGTGTAGAGACCCGCGGGTAGATTTCTGAGAAGGTACGTCCCTTCGTCGTTCGTCGTCGTCGTGAAAGTCTTGTCGGGCAGGTACTGGTGCGTCGCCGTGACCGTGGCGCTCGGGACGACGACGCCCGCGGGGTCTGTGACCGTGCCGCTGATCGCGCCCGTGCCGCTGACAAAGACGACCGGCTGCATCGCGGCTCGCGGCTCGCGCTCGTGCGCGGACTGCTCAGACTCGACGCAGGAGAACTCGGCGGCGTTGAAGTCGTCCGGCGTGCCGGCGACGCCGTCGGCGCCCGCACTGCGGACGGCGACGAAGTTTAACTTTCGCGTGACGGGCGTGACCTGCGTGCGCCTGCCCGCGTCGCCGCTCTGCTCGGTCTGCGCGCGGTCGCCGTAGCGCGTCTCGGTGCGGAAGGTCGCGTAGTAAGGATGCCCCCACGCGTCGCGCAACTCCGCGAAGCGCAAGCCCACGCGACGCAGCACCTCTGCGAGCGTCGCCTCGTCTCTGGGGCAGCCGCCCGTCTCGCGCCGGAAGGCTTCGAGCGCGATGTCGATGCTCTGTCGCGCCTCCGCGAAGTAGTCGAGCCAGATCGACCAGACGGGGAAATCGTCCGCGTCGTAGCCGCCGCCCGACTCCTGCGCGAGGCGGCCGTCCGCGCCGCCGCTCGTGACTGTGATCGTGTAGTTCGTGCCGTGGGTGCCGAAGCTCAAAGCGTAGGGCTTGCCCCAGCGGTCGCGCAAGCGATCGAGATCGAGCCCCGCGCGCAAAGCTTCCCGCTTGAGGGTCTGTGCGTCGCGGACGTAGCCGCCCGTGCGGCGCTGGTACTCGTTGACGACGCGCGAGAGCAGATCGCCGTGCGGGCGGAAGTAGGCGAACTGGATGCGCCCGGCTTTCCAGTCGTCCGCCGTGTCGAAGCGTTTGTCCGCGCCCGCGCTCGCGAACTCGACCACGTCGTAAGCCTGCTCGACCGAGAACGCGCCGCGGTAGGGCGTGCCCCACGGGTCGCGCACGAGATCGGGGGAGACGCCCGACTCGGAGAGCAGTCGCCGCAGCGCCCCTTCGTCGCGCGGGTACTCGCCCGACTTCTCGTCGCGCGCGGCGAGCGCGCCGCGCGCCTCCTTCAACTCCGACGCGGCGAGGTCTGCGAAGACGCGCGCCTGATCGGTCTCGTAGTCCGCGCCGCCGAAGAAGTTCGGCTCGTAGTCGTCGTCGCGTTGCAGCAGGAGTTCTGCGGCGAGATCGAGATCGCGTGAGACCGACTTCGACGGGTCGAGCCGTTCGAGATCGCGCAGCGTGAGACCAGCGACCGAGTCGTCGCCGTACCAGAAGGAGCGGAACTGATCGTAGAAGCCGTAGTTGGCAGAGAACTCCTGCTCGGTGCGCGCGCGCTCCTCGACCGCCTTGTCGAAGACGACGACCCCGAGCGCGCTCTCGGCGGCGCGCCCCCCGGCGGTCTTGACGCGGAGGCTCGCGCTCGCCTCCTCGCCGGGCTTGTAGCTCGCGCTGCCGAACGTCACGTCGAGCTTCAGCTCGCGGTCGTGCGGGTAGATGACGCCGTGCGTGCCCTTGCTGAAGTTTCGTTCGTAAGTGTCTTCGGGGATCGCCGCGGTGTAGGCGGCGATCGTCACGCGGTTACGGAATTCCGGTCGGTAGGGGATCACAACGGACGCGCGACCGTTCGCGAGGCGCAACGTCTGCGCGTAGAGACTGCGCCCCTCGCTCGCCGCTTCGACGACGACTTTGAGAGCGGGCTCGTCGGAGATGATCTCCGCCTCGATTGCCTCGCCCGCGCGGTAGATCGCCCTGTCGGTCTCGACGCTGACGACCGCGCCGCCGTCGTCGTGCATCCAGAAGCTTTCGTCGAGCCCGCCCGTGCGCCCCTCGCGGTCGCGCGCGGTGAAGCGGAAGGAGAGGCTGCGCCCGTCTCCGCCGTCATCCGCGACGGCGCCACCACTGAGGCGGGCGCGCGGGACGACGGGTCCCGACACCTTCGCCACGCCGAGCCGGTTCGTCCTGACCGTCTTGACGATCATCCTTCGCGGCTGCGCGGCGACCGCGCCCGGCGTACGCGAGTCGTCCGCCGTCTTCTCTTCGATCATGACCTCGCACTGCGCGGGGCTGCCGTCGGCGTAAGCGGTGGCGACGTAGAAAGCAAGCGGGAGACCGCGCGCCTGCCGCGTGTTCGCCTCCGTGACGTAGACGTGGACGGCTTCCCTCGTCGCGCGCAGGCGGAAGCGGCGCTGCTCCGTGCGGTTCGTCGTCGGGTCCGTGACGTAAGCCGCGAACGTTATGTCGTTGAAGCGCTGCCAACTGTTTTCGGCGATCTCTTCGTGCGCCTTCGAGAGATCGACGCGCGCGACGAAACGTCCCGCGTCGTCGATCTCGCCCTCGTAACGTTCGCCCTCCTCGGTCTCGTACTTCTGCTTGACGTAATTCCAACTGCGCTCGGTCTCGCGCACGACGCGGACGTGACCGCGCCGGACGGGCTGGCCGAACAAATAATCGGCGCGCACCTCGACCGAGGCGGATTCGCCACGCAGGTAGTAGTCGCGGTCGGGCTTCGCGGAGACCGAGAAGTTCGGCAGCTCGTAGCGGCTGATCTTGACAGAGGCGCGACCCTCCGCGCCGTCGTAATCGCTGTCCTCCAGCTCGAACTTGATCGAGTAGTCGCCGAGGCGCGTGTTGTCGGCGAGCTTCCAGTCGGCGCTCGCCACGCCGAAGCGCGAGGTCTTGAGCTCGGCGTCGAAGACGGTCGTGCCCTCGGGGTCTGTGATCTCGAGCTTCCCCGTGGCGTCGGAGAGCGCGCGGTCGGCGTTCGTCACGACGAGCGCGCGCAGGTGGACGGTCTGCCCCGGCTGGTAGAGCGGCTTGTCGGTGCTGAGGAGGACGCGCACGCGGCGGTCGAGCTCGATGCTGTCCGAGGCGGTCTGCGTGAACTCGCCGAGCCGGCCCGTGATGTCCACGTCGATGTCGTCGTCGGGGAGCGAGCGCGGCAACTGGAAGTCGAGCGAGACGTTGCCCTCCGAGTCGGTCTCGCCGCGCGCCTTGATCCGCCGGGTCTCGTCCTCCGCGTCGTCGAAAGAGACCTCGCCCTCGACGCGGACGCCGCGCGCGGCGCGCTCGGTGAGCGGGTGCAGGGCGCGCACGCGCACGCGCAGAAGCTGCCCCTCGCGGACGCGATTCGACGCGGCGACGCGCAGCTCGAAGAGGTCGCGCGCGATCTCGGAGAGCGAGACGACGCCACGCGCCTCGTTGAAGGCGGACGTGTGCGGATCGGGCGCGACGCTGTAGTGCAGCCGGTACAGGAGGAGCTCGCGCCGCGCCGAACCGTTGCGCGAGAAGTCCGGGAGCGCGAGCGTGCCCTCGACGCGGCTCGCGCCGCGTTTCAGCACCGCGTCGGCGCGCGCGGTCGAGACGACACGGTCTTTCGGATCGAGCAGCTCGAGCGCGACGTGCGCCCTCTCCGGTCGATCCGACGCGTTCTCCAGGGCGAGCGACACCTTGCACCACTTGTCAGCGAGCGCGAGGCGCGTCGCCGCCTCGTCGACGCCGACGGAGCTCGGCGGCTGCGGGTTCGAGGCTGTGACGGCGACGAACGGGACGGCGCAGAGGCAGACGAGTAGGCAGTGCAGAAGGCAGAGCCATCTACGACTCATGTGGGCACCTCCGATCTTGCGCGTGTGATGCAAGCCTCTCGCGTTCGAGTTGTAGCGCGCGAAAATTTTTTGATCGGAACAACCCGCGCGCGCCGCGCGTGCAACCAAGGGGCAACTGCGCGCGCGCGTGTCCGGTCTCCCCGCCGAAAAATATTCCGACCGCGGCGTAACTTTCCCTAGCCCTCGATGCCATCACCTATGACAGAGAGTTTTACAGCCATCTAGCGCGATATCATTGGTTTGTCGGACAAGCCGACAAGCCCTCCGCTACTAGCTATCTGTCTCAGACTACTGATTCCATCAAGAAGAAGGAGCACGGGATGAAGAACTTAGAAACGATCACGGCGTGTTTGCTCGCGATAGAAATTGCTCTGCTCGCGATCAACATTACCCTTGAGACGGTCAAGGTACGGCGCGGTGATAAATAGCCGTCGGCACAAGACGCTACTACCGGTAAGGAGGAGACGATGAAGACATACGGTATACCGGGCGAGGGCTTCGCCGGGTACGCTTTCGTCGGGGCGGCGCGCGGGGAGTTTCGTCCGACGATCCTCGAACAGGCGGGGCTGCTGCACAGGCTCTCCGCGGAAGTGTCGGCCGGTCGTCGCCCTCGACCGCAGGGGCTCGCGTAGCTTGTTCGCGGATCGAGTGCGCGAAGACATGGCGTTCGTGGGCTGGGTGGACGGTGTTGTGAAAGAGCAGCCGACGCCCGACGCTTCCGGCGCAGGGATGGCTGATGCGGGGCGCGGCGGCGGGCAGAAGCAGAGGTACGAGAAGCCGGGCGGCGGCGGGGGCGGCGGGCAGAATGAAGACAAGCCCGCGGTGAAGGGCAAACTCCCGCAGGCGACGATGCAGCAGCAGGTGCTGGCGCCCGACCCGCACCCGCCCGCGATCGCGCAGCCGTCGCTCCCGACCGCGGCGACGATCCAAGCCGACCCGGTGCTGCTGCCGCCCGACACGCGCGCGATCAACTACGGCGATCCGAAGTCGAAGGCGACTGAGTTGTCGTCGGGTGCGGGCACGGGCGGGGGCATCGGCGAGGGGACGGGCGGCGGAGTCGGCTCAGGCAACGGCACGGGGTACGGTCCCGGCAATCGCAACAACACGGGCGGCGGCGAGCCGAACATCGGCGGCGCGGGACCCGGCGCGGGGAGCGGCGGCGAGGCAGACCTCCACCGCATCTTCAACGTCAAAGACGTGACGCGCCGCGCCGTCATCGTCGCGCGCCCGGAGCCGCTCTACACGGAGGAGGCGCGCAAGAATCAGACCACCGGCACGGTCACGCTCCGCCTCGTGCTGGGCGCGAACGGGACGGTGACGAATGTGGTCGCCCTGAGCCGACTGCCCGACGGTCTGACGGAGAAGGCGATCGAGGCGGCGCGACGCATCCAGTTCACGCCCGCCGAGCGCGAGGGGCGCAAGGTCTCGCAGTACGCGACGATCAATTACAACTTCAACATTTACTGAATGACTCTGGTCGTAGCTCAAGCGCTACGTCAGTCCGTCAGAGCAGCCGCGCGCGAGTCCGAGAGACTTGCGCGCGGCTGCGCGTTCGGGTTAGATCGTCGCCCATCATGGCCGACAACTCACCGCTGATCGTCTGCCTCGCCAGCTACTTCAAGGGCGTCGAGTTCATGCGCGAGGCGCAGGCGCGGGGCGCGCGCGTCGTCCTCGTCACGAAGGAGCGCTGCCGCGACGAGGAGTGGGCGCACGACGCGCTCGAAGCATCAATCGCGCTGCCGAACGACGCGACGCCAGAAACTTACGTCCAGACGGTCGCCGGGATCGCGCGCCGCAACCGGGTGAAGCGCGTCGTCGCGCTCGAAGAGTTCGACGTGATCACCGCCGGTCTCGTGCGCGAACACCTGCGCCTGCCCGGCATGACCAGCTCCCACGCGCGCCTCTTCCGCGACAAGCTCGCGATGCGAGTCGCGGCGCGCGACGCGGGCGTCAACGTGCCGGAGTTCGTCCACCTCTTGAACTTTCAGGAGGTCGGCGAGTTCCTGGAGCGCGTGCCCGCGCCGTGGGTCTTGAAACCGCGGACGGACGTTTCCGCCATCGGCATCAGGAAGATCGACGACGCGGAGCAGGTCTGGCGCGCGATGGACGCGCTCGACGCGAGAGAGCGACCGCACGAGCGCGCGTCGTTCCACCTCTTAGAAAGGTTCGTCGCGGGCGAGGTCTTCCACGTCGATTCCGTCGTCTACGAAGGCGAGGTGCGGTTCGCGGGCGTCAACCGTTACGGCCGCCCGCCGATGAAGGTGGCGCAGGAGGGCGGCGCCTTCATCTCATCGACCGTCGGTTACGATACGGAGGAGCGCGCCGCGCTGCTCGACATCAACCGGCGGGTCGTCGCGGCGTTGGGCTTGAGACGCGGCGCGGCGCACGCCGAGTTCATCAAAGGCGCGGACGACGGCCGTCTCTATTTTCTGGAGATCGCGGCGCGCGTCGGCGGCGCGTTCACCGCCGAGAACCTCGAAGCGGCGAGCGGCGTCAACGTCTGGCGCGAGTGGGCGAAGATCGAGCTGGCTGACGACGAATACGCCTACGAAGCCCCGGCGCCGCGCCGCGGCTATTCGGGCATCATCCTCTCGCTCGCGCGGCAGGAGTACCCGGACACCTCACACTTCACAGACCCGGAGATCGTCTTCCGCCCGCGCAAGCGCCACCACGTCGCGCTCGTCGTCCGCTCCGAAGACCCCGCGCGCGTCGGCGATCTGCTCGAAGATTACGCCCGGCGCTTCGCCGCAGAGTTCATCGCCGTCGCGCCGCCGCTCGAGAGGGCGGAATAGATCGAAGACGAGAAGGCGAGGGAATGACCTGCGGAAGTTTCGCCGCCGTCAGCCCCCGCCTTTGGAGTTTAACCGAGACGCCGTGCCAGGACAGGTCTGCCACGGTGCGGACGTAGTGACTGTGGACGCGGGAGGATGCTCGGCGACAGCGGGGGCAGATCGTACTCTCCGCTATCGTGTGTACGACTAGCGTGATCACCCCTCGCACAGGGCGGATGTAGTCGAGGCGGACGGCAGCGGGATGGGCGAGTAGAGTTGCCGGACTCATAAGCAGTCATAGGTTTTGTGCAGCGCGGAAACAGGAAGCAGGAAGGGGGCGAGCCACTTCGCCCCCTTCCGTAGTCGGCTCACCCCTGAATAGAAGGTCAGCGTACCGGCCTTGACTAGCACGACTGCATAGACCTCCCGCATCAGGGCTTTGTCATCGGTGAGGTAGCGCTCCGCCGTCGTGTGCCGGTGAGCAGGTGCTGAGCGCAGTCCGCTTCAGTGTTTTGACTTTTATGTTTGACCTCCTTTGATAATGGAAATGGACTTTTGACAACAGGACCTCACTTTTAACGAGCAGGCCTCTATTCGTGACAATCCTAGGAGCAGTGAGACCTGCCCTTTCGACAGGATCGCAGCGCGTGGGTCGAGACGAAGTGCGCGACCTGCCGGCCCATCCGCGCGCCCACCTCGTCGGCCGTGCGGTAGTGGACCCCCGAATAGACCCGCGCGTCGATGACCTCCTCGACGCCTTCGCTGAACGTGTCCCACTGGCGAGTGATGCCTGAGAGGGTGACCTCGACGGGCGTGCCCGGGTCGTCGCCGAACAGATGCCCGAGGATCGCTGCCATGGCGCCGCTGTTCGATGCGTGCCCGGACGGGTACTCTGGGTGGCGGGGCGTCGAGTGAAGCGGTGTCCATGCCGCATCGCCCGCCGTCAGGTCGTTACCGTCGGAGTCGCCGCCTCTGATGGCAAACTGCGGCCGCCAGAAGTTATAGACGTACTTGGCGTCCCAGCAGGCGACGCTCGCGTCCGAGGCGGCCAGGTAGAAGAGCGCGAAGGCGCGGGCTTTGGCCGAGAGGTCGAGGCCGCGCGTCGCGATGACCTGGCTCAGCACCGGGTTCCAGATCGCGGTCGGGGACGCCAGCCAGAACCGCGCGATTTGCGTCTGCTCGGCCGTCCGCAGGGGGCTGTTCGACGCCCCGATGATTTGGACCTCGTTGTAGTCCTTCGCGTACTGCTCGCTGTCGAGCGCAGGCGGGGGCTCGGGCCGGAACTGCGAGCCGCTGCGCAGCACGAACGGGGTCACGCTCCCCCACCCGGGCAGCAGGGCCTGCGCGCTGGCCGCGCTGGAGATCGGCACCCAGACGCCGGGCGAGCCCGCGCCCGGGGCGGCGTAGGGGTACTGGGCCTGGGCGGAAAGATCGTTAGCCCGCGCCGCCAGGACCGCGGCTGCGGCGTCGCGGCCGTACTCGACGCCCGGGTCGCCTGCCGACAACCCGTGGGCAGCGAGCGAGTCCAGATAGAGGGCGTCAAGCCGGGCGACCTGAGTTACCTGATTCGCGAAGAGGTTCCGCAGCGCGTGGTGCGCGGCCGCGATCGCCGCCGCCTCGGGAGAGGCGTTTTGGGGCGCCGGGCCGGGCGAGAGGTAGGTCGCGTACTTGCCCGTGAGGCCGTTGACCGCGTCGTGGACGGCCACCTGAGCGATGGCCATGACGCGCGTCTGCTGGACGGGCGCGAGGGCCGACGCCGGCAACAGTGTCAGCCTGACTGCCTCCTGGTTCCACTCCGTGACGGCGTCATTCACCTGTGCCGCCAGCGCCGCCTTCAAGTTTTGCGTCCTCGCGGCGCCTCCGCCCCCGGACACTTCCAAGGAGGCTTTTTTGCCTTCCCCGCCCGCTTCACTCACCGACGAATACGCAGCGCACCCTAGCAGAAGGGTGCCCAGGCTGATTGCGATCGCGAGCACTCTGCTCCGTGTTCTGACTTTCATGTATGATCCCCTTTCATTTCGTTGGCGTAAGCGGCCTGCACGGCCGCGGCGCAGCGAGTGTCCGCCGCCTATTGGCACTGCACGAACCTCTGGTTGTGGTCGAGTGGGACGCCGCCCGCTCTTGCGTCGGCTTTGACTTTCATCCTCCCTCTCCTTATCAGCGGTCTTACTTTCTCACCGCCTTCACCCCTTAAGGCGCATAACGCGGGCGAGACCTCTAACGTCCGCCGAGATTTATTTTTGGCGCCCGACGCCCCGCCCGCGGTGCTACAATCTCCCGGCCCCCGGCTGCCCAGCATCCCCGCCCCGAACCGGAGAGTTGACACGTGCCTCTGTTGCCCCCGGCCCACCAGGTCACACAACTGCTCGTCCGCTGGCGCGAGGGCGACCGGCGCGCGCTCGACGAGCTGATGCCGCTCGTCTATGAGGAACTGCGCCGCCTCGCCGCCCATTACATGCGCGGCGAACGCCCCGGCCACACGCTGCAAACTTCGGCCCTGGTGAACGAGGCCTACCTGCGGCTCGCCGCCCACGAGGAGATACAGTGGCAGGACCGCGCGCACTTCTTCGACGTCGCGGCCCAGGCGATGCGCCGCATCCTGGTTGACCACGCGCGCCGCCGCGGCAACCAGAAGCGCGGCGGCGGCGCGCCCAGAGTCGCGCTCGATGAGGCGTTGATCGTTTCCGCGGAGCGTGTGGCTGAGGTGGTCGCGCTCGACGACGCGCTGGCGCGCCTGGCCGAGATCGCCCCGCGCAAGAGCCAACTCGTCGAGCTCCGTTTCTTCGGCGGGCTGAGCATCGAGGAGGCGGCGGAAGTGCTGGGGGTCTCGCCCGGCACGGTCATGCGCGACTGGACGTTCGTTAAGGCGTGGCTGCGGAGGGAGATTGCGGGCGGCGAGTAGAGCCGGTTCTGATTTGGCGCCCCGCGGCGACTCTCATGACACCTGAGCGACTGCAACAGATCGAAGAGATGTTTCACTCCGCGCTGGCGCTGGGGCCGGGCGAGCGCGCCGACTTTCTCGCACGAGCCAGCGACGGCGACGAGGCCCTGCGGAGTGAGGTCGAGTCGCTGCTCAAATCTCATGAGCTGGGGGAGAGTTTCATCGAGCAGCCCGCGGCGGATGTCGCGGCCGAGTTGCTCGCCGGCGGCCGAGACAGGTTAGAGGCGGGGCGGCTGATCGGCCACTACGAGATCAAGGGTCTGCTAGGCGAGGGCGGCATGGGCGAAGTGTACCTCGCCGAGGACGCGAGGTTGGGCCGCAACGTGGCGCTCAAGCTTCTGCCCACACAGTTCACCGTCGACTCCGACCGGGTACGCCGCTTCGGCCAGGAGGCGCGCGCGGCGTCGGCCTTGAACCACCCGAACATCCTCACGATCTACGAGATCGGGCAGTTGGACGGCCGCCACTTCATCGCCGCCGAGTTCGTCGCGGGCGAGACTTTGCGCGCCCGCCTGGAGCGCGGGCGCTTAGGTGGGAGCGAAGCGCTGGGCATTGCCGTACAAGTGGCTTCGGCTTTAGCGTCGGCGCATGAGGCAGGGATCGTGCACCGGGACATCAAGCCGGAGAACATCATGCTCCGGCGCGACGGGTACGCGAAAATCTTAGACTTCGGGCTGGCGAAGCTGACGGAGAAGAAGTCTGAGCCTCTCGACAGAGAAGGCAAGACGCGGGCGCTGGAGCTTAAAACCGCGCCCGGAATGGTGCTGGGGACCGTCGCCTACATGTCGCCGGAACAGGCGCGCGGGCTGGAAGTCGATCACCGCACGGACATCTTTTCCTTCGGTGCGGTGCTCTACGAGATGCTCACGGGGAAACAGGCGTTCGGGGCCGGGTCGGTCGCCGAGACGATGAGCGCGATCTTGAAAGACGAGCCGGGGGAGCTGACACAGCTGGACGGTAAGCTCCCGCCTCAACTCGTGCGCATCGTGCGGCACTGTCTGGAGAAGCAGCCGGAGCAACGGTTTCAATCCGCGAGTGATCTCGGGTTCGCGCTGGAAGCGTTGTCATTAACATCCGCGCCGCACGATAGTGCTCTCAAGACCGCTGTGACCTCGGCGCCGAGGCGCAGTTTCAGGTGGCTGGCCCTCATGGCGGTCTTGGCAGTTGCCGCCGGAGTTCTCGCCTGGTATCGCGGCCGGGCGGATGATTCGTGGCGTAACCCGCTCACGGCCGCGCAATTCACGCCGCTCACGGACTTCCCCGAAACGGAGGGGGACGCCGTGATCTCGCGGGACGGGAAGTTCGTGGCCTTTGTCTCCGACCGGGATGGACCTTTTGACGTCTGGGCGGGTCAGATCGGCACCGGCGAATTTCAGAACCTCACCAAAGGCCGCGCGCCGGACATCGGAAACCCCAGGGTTCGGAATCTGGCATTTTCGCCGGACGGATCGCAGGTTGTCATGGAGGTTCGTATTCAGGGACGAGTTCACTCGTGGGCCGTGCCCACAATGGGCGGGGCGGTCCGTCCGTACAGGGACGGAGTTGAGCTTGCCTGGTCGCCTGACGGGACACGCGTCGCCTACCACACCGATGCCCCCGGCGACCCTGTTTTTGTCAGCGCGCCCGACGAACAGATCGGAAAGCAGATTTACGCGGCCGAGCCTGGAGTGCATTGCCACTATCTCGCGTGGTCGCCCGACGGCGCCTTTATTTACTTCGTCCGAGGCTTTTCACCTGATGAAATGGACATCTGGCGCATACGCCCGACCGGTGGAACTGCCGAGCGAATCACCTTTCATACCTCGCGTGTCGCTTACCCGACCTTCTTGAACGAGCGAACTCTGCTTTACATCGCCAGGGCTGAGGACGGCACCGGCCCCTGGCTCTACGGGATGGACTTGGAGCGGCGTATCCCTCACCGCACTAGTCTCGGGGTCGAGCGATACACGTCAATCGCCGCCAGCGCCGACGGCCGGAGGTTAGTAGCCGCCGTGGCGAATCCGGACGCGGCTCTATGGCGCGTGCCGATTTCGGATCGGGGGGCCGAAGAATCTGCGGCTCGTCGCATCACGCTTCCGACAGTGCGAGCGGTTTCTCCCCGGGTTGGTCCGGGCTACCTGCTGTATCTCTCCTCGAAGGGCGGAAACGACGGAATCTGGACGTTTGCCGACGGAGCAGCTGTTGAATTGTGGAGCGGGTCGCACGGGCGGGTCTTCGAAGGTGCGGCCATTTCACCCGACGGCCGCCGCATCGCTTTCACCGCACAAAGGGGCGGTCGAAACAGACTGTACCTGATGAATGCGAACGGAACCGGCGTCACCGAACTCGCGGATTCGCTAAATGTCCGGGGCGCGCCGGCTTGGCCACCGGTCGGAGAGTGGATTACGGTGGCAGCCGACCAGGGCAAAAGCGTGGGTCTTTTCAAGGTCCCGCTGGACGGAGGACAGCCCACTCAGATGGTCGCCGAACAAGTCGCGAATCCCGTCTGGTCTCCGGACGGGCGCTTCCTGATCTATTCTGGCGTAGATGTAGGCACGACCTTTCCCTTGAAGGCCGTCACCGCAGGCGGCGAACCGTACAGCATACCCGAACTAATCCTCTCGCGCGGCGCAAACCGTTTTTCGTTCCTGCCCGGGCGGCCAGTCCTGGTCGTGCTCAAAGGAGATGTCTGGCACAAGAACTTCTGGTCAGTCGATCTCGTCACCGGACAGCAACATCAGCTTACTAACTTCAGTCGTGAGTTCCTCATCAACGACTTCGATGTTTCTCCCGACGGAAAAGAAATCATCTTCAGCCGCCAGAAGGAAAATGCAAATGTCATCCTGATCGATTTGCCTGAATCTCGGTGACGTTGACCGAAATTCGTATGATACCGGCGCGGAGACTTCCAGCACCGCGTCACCAAAATCGCGGGAGAACCTCGACTTTCGAGTCTCAGCTTGACGGGCGCTCCGCCGCGGGCAGCGTGGCGAGGAAATCCTGGGCGAAGCGGCGCGCGTAGGCGTCGAGCAGTTGCTCGACGCGCGCCGGATCGTGTGAGCGGACGATGAGACCGGCGTGCGAGGGTTTGTTGAGTCGCCACACTATTTCGGGATCGTCGTAACGGGAAGTGTCGGGGCACCGCTGGCGCGCGAGCGAGACGATGAGACCGGCATAGTCGTCTCCGGGCGGCGGCAACGCGTAGTCGCGCGCGCCCCGGCCGACCTCCAGCTTCGCCCACTCCGCCCAGAGGTTGACGCCCGACGCCGCCTCGACCAGCTCGACGATGTTCGCGCCGCCGACGCGCGCCGCCGTCTCCAGAAAATAGAAACGGCCGTCCGCGCGCGACTTGATGAACTCCGTGTGCGAGACGCCGCGCAGCAGATTCATCGCCGCGAGCACGCGCGCATTCATCTCGAACAACGCGCGCGCGTCTTCAGAATCTTGCGGGAGCGTGCGCGTGGTGAAGACGCCGCCGCCGTGCGCCACGTCGAGCGGCGGGTGGCCGTAGCGGCTCGCCGAGGCGAAGACGATCTCGCGCTCGGAGACGAGCGTGTCGACGTGGAAGATGTCGCCGGGCACGTAGCGCTCGAGCAGGTGGAACGACTGCCGGTCGCCGAGCGCGTCGAGCGCAGACCACAGCTCTTCCGGCTCCTCGATCTTTTTGATTCCGGTGGCTGAAGCCTCGAAGCGCGGCTTGAGGAGCCACGGCGCCGGCACGCTCGCCATGTACTCCCGCAGCCGCGCGCGGTTGAGTGCGTGGACGAACTCGGGCACGTCGATGCCGGCTTCGAGCGCTTTGACGCGCATGGCGAGCTTGTCGCGGAAGTGTCGCGTGGTGGTCTCGCCCATGCCGGCGACGCGGAGGTGCTCGCGAAGCGCCGCCGCGGTCTCGAGATCGAAGTCGTCGAGCGGCACGATCAGGTCGATCTCTTCGTCGCGCGCGACGTAGCTGACGCTCTTGATCGTGTCTGCAAGATTCCACTTCTTCGCCACGTCGGGCATGTAGAAGATTTCGTCGATTGACTCGTCGGGGAACTCCGCCGCGCCCCTGAGGCTGAGCGACGTGAGCAGCAGCACGCGGCAGCCCTGCCGCTTGCACTCGCGCATGAACTCCTGCCCCTTCTCGTAGCTCGCGAGGCAGAGGACGGTCGGCGGACGTGTCACGTTAGTCATGGGAGAGAGTTTTCGATTGCGGATTTCGGAATGCGGATTGCGGATTGAAAGACTGACTGATTTCTAATCCGCAATCCGCATTCCGAAATCCGCAATCCATTTAGCTGTTCCAGAAGTCACTCGTGACGACGCGGCGCGCCTCTTCGAGCGTGAGATCGCCGCTCGCGACCTTGAAGGCGACGGTGTCTTCGTAGCCTCCGCGACCCGCCGCGGTGCGCAGCGCGGCTTGCGCGGGCGTGAAGCCGGCGCGCTCCAGCTCGTGCGCGCGGTCGGGCTGGAAGCAGCGCGCGGCGAGCCAGTCCTCGATCTCCTCGACGTCGGTGAAGCCGTGCGAGAGCCAGCGGTAGGCGACCTCGCTGGCGGGCGCGCCCCCGAGCGCGGCGTCGCCGCAGCGTTCGAGCGCCTCGCCGATGCGCCGCGCGATCATCCGGTCGCCCGCGTCGTTCGCCACCGCGCCCCGCCCCCTTCGTCGAATAAGATCGTCGGTAATCTATAGCGCGGGCGTGCCGGTTGCCAAGCGCGCGCCGGACTTTGCAACGCGCGGGGTCGGTAGTAGCATTGACACATCGTCCGACAGATGACAGCGCGAGCCATGAGTTATACGACCGTCTCCGTCGGCGGCTTCACCTCCAACTCCGGCAAGACCGGGCTGGTGTGCGAGCTGCTGCGCGCGTTCCCCGGCTGGGAGGCGATCAAGGTTTCGCGCGGGCACCGCCGCTCGTGCGGCAGAGACCCGCGAGCCTGCTGCATCAGCCCGCTGCTGGGCGCGGAGCCGGTGGTGCGTTCCGGGCGCGCGGAGACTTACGCGCCGGGCAAGGACACGGGTCGCTACTGGGACGCGGGCGCGTCGAACGTCCACTGGCTGATCGCGACGGACGCGCAGGTCGGGCGCGGGATCGAGATCGCCCTCGCGCGCGTCCGCGCGCCGGGCGTCATCGTCGAGGGCAACAGCCACTTGCAGTTCGTCGGGGTTGACTTCGCGCTGATGGCGGCGCGCTCGGACGTGAAGATCAAGCCGACGGCGCGGCGCGCGCTGGCGAAGACCTCGGCGTTCTACCTCTCGGACGAGGACGCCGAAGCGGCGCGCGCGCGGTTCGACTCGTGGCGCGCCGAGTTCGCGGACGCGGGGGTGGTCGGTCGCATTCCCGTCTACGCGCGCGAAGATTTGCCGCGGCTCGTCGCGCGGCTGCGCGAGATTCACGGGGCTGTGGCGGCATGAGGATGAAGGATGAAGGATGAAGGATGGAGGATGAAGTTAAGACTTCTACTCTTACTTCATCCTTCATCCTTCATCCTTCATCTCACTGCGGTGGGTCTCGAATAAACGAACCGGAGGAGCGAACCGATGTCGGATAAGGACAGGCAGAAGAAGGACGGGGAGCGCAAGGACGGCGACGCCGCGGAGGGGCGCGCGGCTGTGGCGGAGCGCAAGGCGGGGCAGGAGCCCGCGCAGATGCCGAAGGACAAGTCGAACCACTTAATCGGCGACGACGAGCCGCTGACCAAACGCGACGAGAGGCTGTAGCCGTTTCAGGCGGCGCGTGAATCCCTCGTCGCGCCGCGCGGAGGGTTCGGATCGGCATGACGGGGTACGTCTACCAACTCAACTGCTCGGCGGGCGGCGTGCCGAAGCTCGCGGTCGCGGAGGCGGAGCTGACGCCCGTGGGGCTCGTCGGCGACGTGCAGGCGAAGCCGCTGATCCACGGCGGGCCGGAGCGCGCGCTCAGCCTCTACTCGCTGGAGGTGATCGAACGTCTGCGCACGGAGGGTCACCCGATCTCGCCGGGCTCGGCGGGCGAGAACGTGACGGTGGCGGGGCTCGACTGGCCGCGCCTCGCGCCGGGCGCGCGTCTCGCCATCGGCGACGAGGTCGTCGTCGAGATCACGAAGTACGCGAACCCGTGCCCGACGATCCGCGGATCGTTCCGCGGCGGCGAGTTCAAGCGCATCTCGCAGAAGCTGCGCCCCGGGGAGTCGCGCCTCTACGCGCGCGTGATGCGAACCGGGCGCATCGCCGCCGGACAGACCGTCCGCGTGATCGACCCCGAAGAGTCCGACGGCGGCGAGGAGACCGGGCGCGCCGCAGCCGACTCGCGAACGCACGGATCAATAATCGACCGCGTCGCGGCGGCGCTCGCGCCGCGCGGCAACGGTCGCAAGCCGGGAGTGTCTCGATGGACGCGCTGATCCTCGTGGACATCCAGAACGATTTCTGCCCGGGCGGCTCGCTCGCCGTCGAGGGCGGCGACCGCGTCGTGCCGGTCGCGAACGAGCTACAGAAAAAGTTTAACCTCGTCGTCGCGACGAAGGACTGGCACCCGCCCGGTCACGCGAGCTTCGAGACGCTCTGGCCGCCGCACTGCGTGCAGGGCACCGAGGGCGCGGAGTTCGTCGCCGCGCTCGACACCAGCCGCGTCGCGCACGTCTTCCTCAAGGGGACAGACCCGGCGGTCGATTCCTACAGCGGCTTCTTCGACAACGAGCACAAACGCTCGACCGGGCTCGGCGATTATTTGCGCGCGCAGGGCGTGACGGACGTCTTTATCTGCGGGCTCGCCACCGACTACTGCGTGAAGTTCACCGCGCTCGACGCCCTGCGGCTCGGCTTCAAAACGTCGGTCGTCGAGGACGCCTGCCGCGGCGTCGAGGTCAACGCGGGCGACACGGCGCGCGCCGTCGAGGAGATGCGCGGGGCGGGCGCGCGGATCGTCCGAAGCGGCGAGCTGTTGCGCGCGCGCCGCGACGGCGTGCCCGCCGCGTGAGAATTATTCCCGCAAGTCTCCGCGCGAGTCACGGCGCCGACCGGCGGCTCGCGACGTGCTTTAAGATGAAACCGAAAAAGGGAGGAGCCTCAATGCGACGAAACATTCTACCCGCGACGCTACTGCTCGCCTCGTGCGCCGTCTTCTTCGGCGCCTGCTCCGCGGGCGACACGCGCGTGACCAACGCGACGGCGGGCGGGAACTCGAACGCCGCCGCCAACGCGAACGCCGCGGCGGGCGCGCGCGAGGGCGCGGGCGCGCACGACACTGGGATTGGCGGCACGGGCGAGGGCCGGCGGGACGCCACGGTCGCCGGCAACTCCAACGTCGAGCCCACCGGCGTCAACAAGAACGCGGGCAAGACGACGAACGGCAACAGACCGTAAGCGGCCGGAGCTCTCTCCGAGCGGCCCGCGGGTCGGGTACCGGAAATGAAAACCGCGGCGAAAGCCTGGAAAACTTTCGCCGCGGTTTCGCCGGGTAGTCGGGCTCGGGTGAAAAGCCCCGCCCTTCCGCGTCCCGCTAGGGTTTGAGGACGATCTTGATGCAGTCGTCTTCCTTGTCGGAGAAGATTTTGTAGCCCCGCGGCGCGTCTTCCAGTTTCATCGGGTGCGTGATGACGAACGAGGGGTCGATCTCGCCCTTCTGAATCCTCTCGAGCAGCGGCTTCATGTAGCGCTGGACGTGGCACTGGCCCGTCTTGATCGTGAGCGAGCGGTTCATCACGGAGCCCATCGGGAACTTGTCGATGAAGCCGCCGTAGACGCCGATGACCGAGACCGTGCCGCCGTTGCGGCAGCACATGATCGCCTCGCGCAGCGCGATGGGTCGGTCGGACTCCAACATCATCGCCTGCTTCAGTCGGTCGTACATGTAGGTCGCGCCCGCGCCGTGCGCCTCCATGCCGACGGCGTCGATGCACGAGTCGGGGCCTCTACCGCCCGTCATCTCCATCAGCGCCTCGTAGACGTTCGACTCCTCGTAGTTGATCGTCACGGCGCCGCCGCCCTCAGCCATCCTGAGCCGTTCGGGGAAGCGATCGATCGCGACGACGCGCTCGGCTCCCAGGAGGAACGCGCTGCGGATCGAGAACTGGCCGACGGGACCGCAGCCCCAGACGGCGACGGTGTCGCCCGGCTTGATGTCGCACATCTCCGCGCCCATGTAGCCCGTGGGGAAGATGTCTGAGAGGAAGAGCACCTGCTCGTCCGCCATCCCCTCGGGGATCTTGATCGTGCCCACGTCGGCGAAGGGGACGCGCGCGTACTCGGCCTGCCCGCCCGCGAAGCCGCCCGTCAGGTGCGAGTAGCCGAAGATGCCGCAGGGGGAGTGTCCGAACAGCTTCTCCGCCATCCACGCGTTCGGGTTCGAGTTCTCGCACAGCGAGAACATCTCCTGCTGGCAGAAGAAGCAGTTGCCGCACGAGATCGGGAACGCCGTGACGACGCGGTCGCCGGCCTTCAGGTTCTTCACCCCGCCCCCCACCTCGACGACCTCGCCCATGAACTCGTGACCGAGGATGTCCCCGCGCTCCATCGTCGGCATGAAGCCGTTGTAGAGATGCAGGTCGGAGCCGCAGATGGCGGTCGAGCTGATCTTCACGATGGCGTCGCGCTGGTTCAGGATTTTCGGATCGGGCACGTCCTCGACCCTCATGTCGCGCTTGCCGTACCAACAGGTTGCTTTCATCACGTCCCCCTTTTAGGAATCAACGAGAGCCTAAGAAGTCTTAACTCTAACGAGACGGCGGTTCGCGCGACGTTCTAACGTCCGCCCTCGCCGCCGGCGGGCTGCGCCGGTCGCTGCTCGGTCAGACCCGTGCCGCGCAGCGTCGCGTCGGAGACGACGACCTCGCCCGTCTCGACCAACTGCTTGAAGCGGCGCAGGTCTGCCTTCACCTGCTGCGAAGGGTCTTCGCCGAAGAGCTTGGCGATGTCCGCCCCGATCAAACCGCCCGGCGGGTCGTACTTGATCTCGACCGTGACGATCGTGCCGCGGTTGCCGGCCGCGGGCTCGAAGCGCACTAGACCCGCGTTGTAAACGTCCGCGCCTTCGAGCGAGCGCCAGGCGATCAGCTCGCCGGGTCTATCCTCTGTGATCTCGGCGTCCCACTCGACGGACGCGCCCGCCGGCGCTTTCGCCACCCAGTGCGAGCGAGCCTCGCCCGTGACGCGGACGGATTCGAGGTGGTGCATGAACGCGGGCAGGCTCTCGAAGTCGCGCCAGCGCTGGTACAGCTCTTCCGGCGCGCGGTTGATGACGAGGCTGTTGGTGAGGCGCGCGCCCGCCCACTCGCCGCCGTCGTCGCCGCGCGCGCTGAGCTGACGCGCGCAGAGCACGTCGAGCGCGGCGACGGCGAGCACGTTCACGGTGGCGAAGGTGACGCGCCGCTTGTCGGAGTCGGGCGAGGCGTAAGCCGCGCCGAGGCACGCGAGATCGATGGCGTCGCCCGCGACCCGCGACCAGACCGCCGCGGCGGGTCTTCGCCGCGTGAGGATGGCGACGCCGTGCGCCATCTCGCGCAAGCCCAGCGCGCGGATCAGAAGGTTGTTGTCGTCGCCGCCGCGCACGCCCACGATCTTCGCGATGGCGCGCGGCGCGGCGACCTCCGCCAGCCCCAGCCCGATGCTGAACCAGCCCAAGCCACGCGCCAACGCTTCGCCGTTGCCCTCAGCCGACCTGACGCGCCGCGCCGCGCCCTCGTTCGCGCCGCGGCTACGCGGCAACAGCTCCCCCAGCCGCGCGAGCGGTCGGTGCGTCAGATGTCCGTCATCCGCCTGTTCGCCCACGCGCCGCGCCGCCGCCTTCTGTCGCTTCGTGCCTGTCGCCATTTCCACACCCCCGGTTAAAGATTCACCCCGCCACGCCCGGCAAAAACAGCACGCCCGGCAAAGACAGATAGACGCGGGCGGACGCCGACTCCCCCCAGAGTCGCCGTCCGCCCGACCCGTCCACCCAAAGCCCCCTGATTGTGCCGCCGATTTGGAACGCCCAACTTAACGCACGCCCCCGCCCCGCGTCCGTACCCTCCGGTACACAATCCGTGCGGACTTCGTAGCAATTATGTTACGGCAAGGTTGAGAAACATATGAGCATTTTCGCAACGCGCGAGTTCGCCGGGAAGAACTGCTCGCACCGAGCGGAGCGGCGGATGCAGATGTACATATTAAGACGCCTGTGAAGACTATCAGCGAGTTTGTTACAATACCTGCCTTAACTAATTGACTGCCCGGGCGGTTCAATCGAGCCTTATGTTGGATAAACTCATTCTGCCTAAAGCTAAGGTATGGCTTCAATCACCTGACTGCAACGTAAAGTCTGTTATTGATTACATCGAAAAGGCGGGCTACTTGCGCGAACCGCAGCGCGAAGCCATCGAAGTCTATCTGTTCTTAAAGCTCGCCGGACAAAACAGACCTTTGTGGCGGCTCTTCTGCGAAGGGTTCTTCGCGTCCGCCGAGGATTTATCAAAATTCAACATCAATCAGACGGCGCGCGAAGTGTTGGAGCGTGACGGCGCAGCGCGTTCGCTCTTCTTCTGGGCACGGGCGCAAGACGCGAGCGGTAAGAGGCCGGGCAGCCTTGAAAACTACCTCATTAACAACGTCCAGCATTTAGACTGCGGCTCGATTATCAAAAGTTTCTTCTACGGCGTTGAATACACCGACTACCTGTTCAGCCTGCCGATGGGAGCGGGCAAAACGTACCTGATGGCGGCTCTGCTCTACCTTGATCTGTACTTCGCCAATAACGAGCCGGAGAATCCGCTTTTCGCGCACAACTTTCTGGTGCTCATCCCGTCTGGAATGAAGTCTTCGATCCTCCCTAGTCTCAAGACGATTGAGAGGTTTGAGCCACATTGGGTGATACCGGAACCGGCTGCGGGCAATCTCAAACGATTGATCAAATTTGAAGTTCTCGATCAGCCGAGGACGGCGAAGAGAAGCAACAAAGCCAGAAACCCGAACGCGCAAAAATTAGCGCAGCATCAGCCGTTCGATTCTCTGATGGGCTTGGTGGCGGTGGTCAACGCCGAAAAAGTCATCCTTGATCGCTTGGAGTTGACTCAGCAGTTAGAGCTGGTCGAGAAGACCGACGATGAGAAGGATAAACTAGCCAACGAGCTACGCAATCTCATTGGCAAAATTCCTAACTTGCAGATTCACATTGACGAGGTGCATCACGCTACTGACAGCGACGTGAAGCTGCGGCAGGTCGTCAACAACTGGAGTCGCGGCGGCACGATTAACAGCGTTCTCGGCTATTCAGGCACGCCCTACTTTTCGGAAAAATTCGAGGTTACATCCGACGTTAAAATCGAGTCGTCGCAGATCACAAACACGGTTTATTACTACCCGCTGACGCGGGCGATCAAACAGTTCCTGAAAAAGCCAACCGTTAAGCCCATCTCCGAGCTTAACTCGCTTGAGATCGTGGAACGGGGCGTGGCTGAATTTCTCACGGAATACGGGATGAAGACTTACGCCGGTGGTACGACCGCGAAGCTGGCGATCTACTGTGGCACGATTGAGCGTCTGGAGGAAGAAATATATCCGTTCCTGACGGGTAAGATGGAAGTTCCGGCGGAAGACATTTTGAAGTTCCACAAGGGCAATAAGGCACACAAAATAGACCCGAAAGCCGCGCTGGAATTCGCCTCGCTCGACACGCCGCTTTCACATAAACGGATCGTGCTGCTCGTTCAGATCGGCAAGGAAGGTTGGGACTGCCGGAGCTTGACGGGCGTCATTCTGTCTCAGAAAGGCGACTGCCCGACGAACATGGTGTTGCAGACGAGTTGCCGTCCGTTGCGCCAAGTCGTCAAAGGCGACTACGAAACGGCGGGCGTGTGGCTCAACGCCGACAACGCTAAACTTCTCGACAAGCAGTTGAAGGA
>JAIVJC010000018.1 GCA_020200235.1 Acidobacteriota bacterium
TCGTAACGACGAGCGAGAAGTTGGGACTGCACGTGGTGGCGGCGAGCGTGTTGCCGACATTGAAGGCGACGCGCGTCGTCGTGGAGAGCGGCGCGGGCGCGGTCGTCACCCACGTCGCGGACTGCGGCGCGGTGGTGAGCGGCGAGGTCGTGTAGAGCGTGCCCGCCGGGAAGGTGTTCGAGGCGGAGACCGCCGTGCCTGAGGGCACGGGCGCGACGACATAGACGCCGGAGTTTCCGCCGAGTGACATGGCGACGGCGGGGCGCGCGCCGTCGTTGCAGAGCGAGATCGTGTAATTGATGTTCGAGCCGAGCGCGACCGGACCGGCGGGCGCGGTCAGCACGGCGCGCAGTTGCACGTCGTTCTGGATGTTGACGCTGATGTCGCCGCGCGCCTCGCGCAAGCCGTTGACGGAGGACGCCGAGACGGTGCGGACTTCGTTGGCAGAGCTATCAGCCGCCTGGTTGTCGAAGCCCGTGCCCGCCGCGGCGTCGCCGAGATAGACGGTCAGCGTCTGACCCGCCGTCGCGCTCGAGTTGATACTGATGCGGACGAGGATGTTCGCCGAGGCGTTCTGCGCGAGCGTCTTGAGCACGTCCGCGCCGTTCGTCCAGATGTCGGTGTCGCCCGCGCCGATTGAGTTGTCGCCGTTGTCGATGACGGCGGCGGTGATCGTGCCGAGCGAAGTATCGTTCACGTGGAGGCTCGCGCCGGAGGCGAGGAAGCGCACCTGATCGGAGAAGTTACCGGTGTTCGTGACGGTGAAGCTGAAAGTAACGCCCGTCTCCCCGGGGACGGCCGCGGAGTTGGCCTGCGCGTCCGGCGTGATGGTCAAGCCGGAGACGTTGGCGACGGTGACGGTAACGGTGTTCGACGTGGCGCTGTAGCTGCTCGTCCCGTCGGTGTAGGTGGCGGTCGCCGTGTTGGAGATGACGGTTCCGCCGGAGGTGTTCTGCGCCGTCACGGGCGTGGCCAGAGCGCAGAGCGTCGCGAGGAGCGCGAACGCCGCGCGGCGCAGGGGAATAGTTTTCAGGAGGGTCTTTATCTTCATTTCATCAATCCTCAAAAAATCCTCAAAAATTTCGGGGGGTTCCTGTGGGTGCGCGCCAGACGGGTACGAAGCGTCGAGACGTGTCGCGCGGCGGGGAGCCATCTTCAGCGGCTCCGGCGTTACCCGTTACTTGACGCGCACCTTGTAGTTGGCGGTGAGCGTCGAGCTAGCGGCGAGCGGATCGGCCCACTCGTAGCGCACCTCCGTGTACATCGAGACGGGCGCGGGCACGCGCTTCACGGTGCCGTCCGCCTGCTTCTCCTCGACCGTAGGCTGCGCCGCGAACGACTTGCCGTTGTCGATGCTGTAGCTCACCTCAGCGCCGTACTCGGCGGTGGCTGAGCCGGCGACGAACGACGTGCCCTGCGGGACGTGACCGACCGTCTTGTACTGACGAGCCGCGCCGTCGCCCTCGTTCGCCGAGGTGATCTTCCAGTCGAGGACTTCGCCGGGGTGGACTGAGCCCGCCTTGTCGAGCGCGACCGAGTCCTCCCCGCGCGCGACCGCGCCGGAGAGCGTGACCTTGATCTCGGGGCGACCGGTGGCGCGCGCGGCGAGCTGCTTCTGCGCGACGGCGGCAGCCGCGCCGAGCGCGACGAGCGCGACGGCGGCGAGCAGAGCGGCGCGCGATCTCTTATTCAACGTGTTCATCTTTCCTTATCTCCTTCAGCTTCGGGTGGGTTGAGTTGTGCGAGTGTCTGATCGTCAGGGTCTTAACCGACGGAGGGTTCGAGGAGCGGGGTGGGCGAAGCGCCGCGGCGCGGCGGCGGCGGCGCCGCTTCGTGCTCGGAGAGCGCGCGCGCGACGGCGTAAGTGAAATCAGCCGCCCCGACCGAGCGCGGCAGGACGGCGGCGAAGCGGGAGTGGGCGGCGGCGCGCATGATCTCGGCGGGGCGCTCGTGCAGCGCGATGACCGCGACGCGCGGCGCGATCTCTGAGAGGACATCGACGGCTCCGCCGCGACCGAACCCGACCATGTCGAGCCCGAGCGCGATAACGTCGAAGCGACCGTCGGCGGCCGAGCGCAGCACGTCCATCGTGTGGCGACAGACCTCTGCCTCGTGCCCTGCGGCACGCAGCGCGGACGCCAGCTCCTCAGCCTTTTCTCTATCATCGTCGCAGATCATTACGCGCGCCATTCCGTCGTCTCGACTTCCCGGAGTGTTCGACCGACAAAAACTAAACACGGTCGCGCATATCAGTTAACAAGCCGCGTGCCACTGCGCACGACGGACATCGCATCCGCGCAAACTGCGAGAAAGACTAGCCTTTATGGAGTCGCGGGATTTATCGCGGGCGTGGCCCCGGCGCGCGGATGACAATGGCAACTGACGTTTTGTCAGCGGCTCTGCCAACTTGTCACGGTGCGTGAAGGATGTGAGCGTGAGGGCTCAGCGAAGAGAAGTCAGTTCACTATCGAAGGTCAGCTCGCCGATCGGTTGTGCCGGATAGTTGAAGCGCGCCGGATCATTCGTCGTCGCCCGCGCCGTACTCACGCAGCTTGCGGTAGAGCGTGCGCGAGGAGATGCCGAGGATGGCTGCGGCGCGCTCGCGGTTGCCGTTCGACTCTTCGAGGACGCGCAGGATGTGTTGACGCTCGATGTCATCGAGACGAAGGGGATAGGCATTAGGGGTTGGGGGTTGGGAATCAGAAGACACTGCTTGGGTCTGCTCGCCAGCCTCTAACCCCCATCCCCCTTCCCCGACGATCTGATCGGCTTCGATCACGTCGCTCGTCGAGAGCGCGGCGGCGCGTTCGAGCGTGTTGCGCAGCTCGCGGACGTTGCCGCGCCAGTCGTGCTCGGAGAGGCGTCGGCGCGCGTCGTCGGAGAGCGAGAGCGCCGGGCGTTTGAAACGCTCGCGGTAGAGCGGGAGGAAGTTGTCGATGAGGGCGGGGATGTCTTCCCTGCGCTCGCGGAGCGGCGGGACGTGGAGCGAGATGACGTTGAGGCGGTAGAAGAGGTCGGCGCGGAAGCGACCCTGCTGCACGTCCTCGGCGAGTCGGCGGTTAGTCGCGGCGATGATGCGCACGTCGGCGGCGCGGTCGCGCGTCGAGCCGACGCGGCGGAAGCGACCGTTCTCGAGGAAGTGCAGGAGCTTGACCTGCATCGGCGCGGGCAGCTCGCCGATCTCGTCGAGGAAGAGCGTCGAGCCCTCGGCGGCTTCGATCAAGCCGCGCTTCAAAACGGTCGCGCCGGTGAAGGCCCCCTTCTCGTGACCGAAGAACTCCGACTCGAAGAGCTGTTCGGGGAGCGCGCCGCAGTTGACGCGGATCATCGGCTCGGAGGCGCGCGCGCTCTGCGCGTGGATGAAAGAGGCGAGCACGTCCTTGCCCGTGCCCGACTCGCCCGTGATGACGACCGTCGAGTCGAGCCGTGCCGCCTGCTCAGCCATCTGCACGAGCGCGCGCATCGCCTCGCTGCGGTAGACGAGAGCCGCCGTGTCGTCCGCCTGCGGCTGGCGCACCGCCGCGCGAAGGTTCGCGTTCTGCCGCACGAGCCGGCGCTTCTCGTCCGCCTTGCGGATGACGGCTTCCATCTCGTCGAGCGTCGAGGGCTTCGTCAGGTAGTCGTAAGCGCCGAGGCGCATCGCTTCGAGCCCGGTGCCGAGCGAGGTGTCGGCGGTGAGCATGATCACTTCCGGCGCGTCGTCCGTCTTCCTGATCTCGCGCAGCGTGTCGAGACCCGTCATGCCGTCCATGCGGATGTCGAGGAGTACCACGTCGTAGTCCGTCGCCTGGAGCGAGGCTAACGCCTCCTCGCCCGACGCGGCGGACGATGCTTCGAAACCCGAACGCGACAACTGATCCGTCACGAGCTTTCGCAGCAACGGATCGTCGTCCACGACCAGCACGCCGATCTTCTTCATCCCTCGTCCCTCATGGCTCGTCCCTCGTCTCCGGCGCGCGGCGCGGCAGCCACAGGCGGAAGCGGCTGCCCGCGCCGAGCTTCGACTCGACGGTGAGCGCGCCGCCCAGAGCCTCGGCGTGCGTGGTCGCGACCGCCAAGCCGAGACCCGACCCCTTGCCCGCCTCCTTCGTCGTGAAGAACGGATCGAAGATGCGCGCGAGCATCTCGGGCGCGACGCCTGAGCCCGTGTCCGCGACCTCGACGCGCACGCGCTCGCCCAGAGCCGCGGTCGAGACCGTGACGCGCCCGCCCCGCGCGCCGAGCGCGTCGAGCGCGTTCGTCAGCAGGTTGTCGACGATCTGACGGACGAGACTCTCGTCGGTCGCCGTCTCGCCGACCGCGTCGTCCAGTTCGAGTTCGAACTCGGCGCGCCCGCCATCTCCGCGCGCGGCGGCGCTGTGCTCGAACAATTTGACCGTGTGGGTGACGAGCGCGTTCAGATCGCAAGGCTCGCGGCGCGCGCGCCGCTGGCGCGCGAGGTCGAGGAGGCCGCGCGTGATGAGCTTGCAGCGCAGCGCCTGCCGCACGATCTCTTCGAGGTAGAAATTCCAGTTGCGCTCCAGTGCCGCCGCCGCGAGCGAGGGCTCGGAGCGGATGTTGCGCATCGTCGCTTCGGCGCACATCGTGATGGCGGCGAGCGGGTTGTTGATCTCGTGCGCCACGCCGGCGGCGAGCTGCCCGACGGTGACGAGGCGGCGCGAGCGCGACAACTGCTCCTGCATCTCGGAGAGCTGCGTCACGTCACTCCACGTGATGACGCTCCAGCCCGCGCCGCCCTCGACGGCGTCGAGCGGCGCGACGGCGACGAGGTGCCGCCGCCCGTCCTCCGCCTGAATCTCGAACGACGAAGCCGCGCCCATTCTATTCGTCATGTGGAAGGCGGCGGCGCGCACGCCGAAGAGGCGCGCGAACGCCGCGCCGCATTCGAGCCCTATCGCCTCGGCGGGCGACTCGCAGCCGAGCATCTCGGCGGCGGCGGCGTTGGCGCGCGTCAGGCGCATCTCGGCGTTGTGGACGATGATGCCGTCGGGGATGGCGTCGAAGGTCTGCTCCCAGATTCTCTTGGCGGTGCTGACCGTCTCCAGCAGTCGCGCGTTGTCGAGCGCGAGCGCGGCCATCTCGGCGAGCCCTTCGAGCGTGCGCCGCTCCTCGGCCGTGAACTCGTGCGCGGAGCGGAAGCCGACGAGGAGCGCGCCGAGCCTCTCGCCGCGCGTGAGCAGGGGCGCGAGCGCTACGGTGCGCACGCCCTCGGCGCTGTGCAGCGGGAACTCGCTCGCGGGCAGCTCGTCGCTTACCCCGACGCCTTCGAGGATCAGCAACTCGTCGGCGCTGGCGGCGTGCTCCGCCGCCAGGCCCCGGAGCGGCAACACGATCTCGCGCTCGCCTTCGCGCCCCCTGAAGCCGCTCAGGGCCTTCCAGGTGATCGTGTGCTCGGCGAGCGAGAAGGCTGCCACGCTCGCCGTGTCGGCGCGCATGATGCGCCGCACCGTCTCGACGACCGTGCCGAGCGTCTTCGCGCTGCCGGGCTGCGCGGTCGCAGCAGTCGACCGATCAGTCAATTCTCTTTACTCCGCATTCGATTCGGGACTCGTGTGTATTCACGTTGCGAGCCGATCGGGACGATTGCGCGCGGCGCGTGGAGACCTTTGTGAAGATTCTTTACGCGGTCTCGCGCCCCGCGGTCAAGCTAAAAACTGCCGCGCCGCCGCGAGTCGTCGGGCGGGCCGCGAGAAAGCCGCCACGTTTTTCTTTCAACTGAAAGGCGCGCGTGGCGTCGCGCACCCCCCGCGTCGCGAAAACCTCAACGATTGCGCACAACGCGCGGCGGCACGCGCGTTGCCACTGCGAAGAGGGCGGTAACAGTTTTCGACCGCGATGATCATTCCGCCCGGAGGTGAGACTTACATGAACTCGACCCACAGGCTGCGGCTCGCCGCACTCGCGCTCTTCGCTTGCGGCTTCGCGCTCGCGCCCCATCGCGCGACGGCGCAGACCGCGCGCGACCCGCGAGGGCATTCGGATTCCGACTCTCACGCGCGCTCGCGCCGGGCGGCGCGCGACGACGAGAGCCCGACAGAGATTCTGCGCCGTGCGCGCACCATCTTCGTCGCGCCGAACCGGCACGTGGACGCCGAGTACCTCGAATACAAGCTCGACAAGCTGCCGGAGTTCGGCGAGTGGCGGCTGGCGATCGTGAAGGATAAGGACAAAGCCGACCTCGTCATCGAGATCAACAAGACGGCGCTCAACTACATCTTCAGCGTCGTCGAGCCTGCCTCGGCGAAGGTCGTCGCGAAGGGCAAGGTCGTCGCCGTCAACGGGCTCGTCGCGGCGGAAGACATCTCGCACGAGATCGTCCGCCGCATGAAGGAGAAGCGCGCGCTGCCCGAATGAGCGCGGCGAAGTTTTAGGGATCGGAAAGTTAAGAAGCAATGAGGAGAATTGGTTTCATGTCGAAGAAATTACTTTACGCATTCGTCGCGTGCGGCTTCGTACTGCTCGCCGGGCAGCGCGGCGCGCTCGCGCAGACGCAGACGGACGAGCACAAGTTCGAGGTCGGCGGTCAACTCACGTCGATCCACCTCGCGCCGACCGATACGACCGTCACGAGTACGACTATCGGGACGTTCAACACGCAGGGCTTCGACATCACGACCGTCGGCTACGGCTTGCGCTTCGGCTACAACGTGAACCGCTACGTCGCCGTCGAGGCGGAGTTCAACCACTTCCCCAAAAAGAATTTCAACGAAGTGTTCCAGGGCAGTCGCGAGCAGTTCGTCGCGGGCGTGAGGGTCGGCAGGCGTTGGGAGAAGGCCGGCGTCTTCGCCAAGCTGAGACCCGGCGTGATGCACTTCGACGAGATCCCGTACCACACAGTCTGCGGCGGTGCGGGGTGTAGCGAGAAGGCTGAGAACACGCTCGCGCTCGACGCCGGCGCGGTCGTCGAATACTACCCGACCTCGCGCACGATCGTCCGCTTCGACGCGGGCGACACCATCATCCACTTCAAATCGGCGGGACCCACCGCGCTGTTCGGCTCGACGGTCTTCACGCCCCGCCAGACCACGCACAACTTCCAGGCGAGCCTCGGCTTCGGCTTCAGGTTCTAACTCCGGCGGCGGGGCGCGCGCGGGGGCGACGAAATCATGCGAAGATTCACCACAGGCTTGCTGATAGTCTTGCTGTCACTCTCCGGCGCGACCGGCGCGCCCGCCGCCCCGCGCGGCGCAGACCTGTCGCTCACGCCGGACGAAGAACGTGAGGCGCGCGTGCTGCTCGAAGAGTTCAACCGGAAGTTCGTCGAGACGAACGACATCGACCCGCTCGTCAAAGATTACTTCGTGACCGACTTCTCCTCGCGCCTGCGGCAGAACGCGGAGACATTCCCCTTCACGTTCATAGACTGGAAGGACGAAGCCGCGCCGCCCGACCCCGAAGACCTGCGCCGCCTCTACGTCGAGACCACGAACTCTCTGCACGGCTTGTTCCCGCTCTACGCCGCCGCCGCGAAAAGGTGCGCCGAGGAGGAAGAGAAAGATGACGCGGGGGAGGGCGGCGCGAAGGGCGACGGGCTGTGTGACGACGAGTACGATCCGAGGATGGAAAAATTCCTCCCGCCCGCGGCGGTCGGGATCATGAAGACCGATCCGCTGCTGCGCGAAATGTGGTTCGGCTCGCGCGAGTCCGACGCCGCGTCTGACGAGGTGGACTCGCAGGCTGAGGGCGCCACGAGTGTCGAATGCGCCGGCGGCTGTGCCTCGCCGCGCGGGCACGAGGATCGTCTGATTCAGAACGCGGCGGAGCTGCGCCACCTCACGGAACTGCTCGGCGACTTGAACAAAGCGCTGCGCGAACACCTGGCGGCGTACCCGGTGTCGTTCGAGGAGGAGGCGGCGGCGGACGGCGACGAAGAATCGAAGGCTGCCGAGCTTCAGAAATTCGATCCGAAGAGCATCGACATCTTTCGTAGCGCGCGCGTCTTCGATAAGGAGTTCTACGGCTACCCGGAAGGCACGCGCGTCGTCTGCGCCAACGTCGGCGCGCTGCACGCCGAGCTGGTGAGGGTAGACGGGAGGCTCCGCATCCTCACGGTCTACATGTTGATGGAGGGCTGAAGGCTCGCAGCGTGGACGTGGCAAGCACAGAGGGGGCGCGACTCGCGAGTCGCGCCCCCTCTGTGCTTGAACCTTTCAGCCGGGCTCAGCCGGCCTTCGGCGCGACGGTGCGCACCTGTTCGGAGACGCCCGCCTCGTACTTCTTGAAGTTGTCGTTGAAGAGCTGCGCGAGGTGGCGAGCCTTTTGATCGTAGGCGTCCTTGTCCTTCCACGTGTTGCGCGGCTGCAAGACCTCCTCGGGCACGTCGGGGCAGGAGAGGGGCACGCCGACGCCGAAGACCGGATCGGGTCGCGTCTCGATCTTCGAGAGCGAGCCGTTAAGTATCGCGCGGATCATGGCGCGCGTGTGCTTGATCGACATGCGCTTGCCCTCGCCGTACGCGCCGCCCGACCAGCCCGTGTTGACGAGCCAGCAGTCAGCGTTGTGCTCCTGAATCTTCTTGCCCAGCAGTCCCGCGTAGACGCCGGGGTGCAAGACCATGAACGGCGCGCCGAAGCAGGTCGAGAAGGTCGCGGTCGGCTCCGTCACGCCGCGCTCCGTGCCCGCGACCTTCGCCGTGTAGCCGGAGAGGAAGTGGTACATCGCCTGCTCGGGCGAGAGGCGCGCCACGGGCGGCAGCACGCCGAAGGCGTCCGCCGTGAGCATGATGATGTTCGAGGGGTGTCCCGCGTAGCCCTCGGGCACGATGTTCGGGATGGACGTGAGCGGGTAGGCGGCGCGCGTGTTCTCGGTCTTGGAGGCGTCGTCCAAGTCGGGCACGCGCGTGACCGCGTCGAAGACGACGTTCTCCATGACGGTGCCGAACATCCGCGTGGTGCGGTAGATGTCGGGTTCGGCTTCGGGCGAGAGCTTGATCACCTTGGCGTAGCAGCCGCCCTCGAAGTTGAAGACGCCGTCGTCCGACCAGCCGTGCTCGTCGTCGCCGATTAATTTACGTTCGGGGTCTGCGCTAAGAGTCGTCTTGCCCGTGCCCGAGAGGCCGAAGAAGATCGCCACGTCGCCGCCCTCGCCGACGTTCGCCGAGCAGTGCATCGAGAGCACGCCGCGCTGCGGGAGCAGATAGTTCAGGATCGAGAAGACGCTCTTCTTCGTCTCGCCCGCGTAGGACGTGCCGCCGATCAGGACCAGCTTCTGAGCGAAGTCCACGAGGATGAACGTGGGCGAGCGCGTGCCGTCCCTTTCGGGGACGGCGGTGAAGCTCGGGATGTTGATGATGGTGAACTCGGGCGTGTGCTTCTCCCGCGCCGACTCTTCCGGCGAGATGAGCATCGTGCGCGCGAAGAGCGAGTGCCACGCCAGCTCGTTGACGACGCGCACGGGCAGGCGGTAGCGCGGGTCTGCGCCGCCGAAGGTGTCCTGCACGAAGAGGTCGCGCCCGGCGGCGTAAGCCATCATGCGATCCTTGATGGCGTTGAAGGCTTCCTGGGAGAAGTCTTTGTTGACCTCGCCCCAGAAGACCTTGTCCTCGCACGAGGGCTCGCGGACGATGGCTTTATCCTTCGCGGCTCTGCCGGTGTGCTCGCCCGTGTCGGCCAGGAAAGCGCCGTGGTCGGAGAGGACGCCCTCGCCGCGGCGCACTGCCTCCTCGTACAGCTCCGGCGCGGTCAGGTTCCAGTAGACGTTCGACGACTGCGTGATGCCGTAAGTTTCGAGCCCCACGTCGCTGTTGCGCCGACCGCGCTCCCGCCCCTGACCCTCTTTCGACAAAACTGATGCCGCCATCGTCCTTCTCCTCAAGAAAAGTCTGAACGATGAACGCGGAACGATGAACTGAAAGCCCCTGCCTTTTACTTCATTGTTCCGCGTTCATACTTCATCGTTTAACTCTCGTCCGCGCTGTTGCGCCGCCGGCGCGCCAGCTCGCGCAGGGCGACGGAGAGGTCGCGCGCGGCGCGCTCGATGCGGTCGGCGCTCGCCTCCAGCTCGCTGTCGTCGGTCGTCTGGTTGGCGACCGCACAGAGCGCGTCCCCGATCTGCGTCGTCAGCCGCTCCGCCGCCGACTCGGTCTCCTGCGCGGCGGGCGACAACTGCGTCGCACGTCCTGCCTCTCGATTGCTCACAAAAAAACTCCCCGCGTGATCTTCCGGCTAAGGAATCCCAACTTGTTTTGGTCGCTGTTGGTTGAGTCTTGCGGTCGCGCGAAGCGCGCCGCGCCATTAACAAAGATTATCTTCGGATGAACAAAATTCATACATCATCCGTGGGCGCGAATCAAGTCGCCGCGCCGGAGCGCGCCCGTCGCGCCTTGCCCGCGCCGCCGCGCGTTTGTTAGAAGTTTCGTCACAGCATGAGCACCAAGCCGGACAGGGGCGCGTTCACGCCGCGCGAGTGGAAGATCGTCGAGCGTCACCGCACGCCCGCCGCCGTACAGCGCTACCTGACGGCGATGCGCTACAACCGCGAGGAGTGCGGCGCGACGCTGCGCACGTTCCGCGGGGTCGTCAGCCGGGGCGAGGCGCACTGCCTCGAAGCCGCGCTCTCTGCCGCCGCCGTCCTCGAACAGCACGGCGACCCGCCGCTCCTGATGAGCCTCGAATCGCAGGATCAGCTCGATCACGTCGTCTTCGTCTTCCAACGGGACGGTCTGTGGGGCGCGGTCGCGCGGTCGCGCGATCTCGGCTTGCACGGTCGTAAGCCCGTCTTCAGAACGTTGCGCGCGCTCGCGTGGAGCTACTTCGACACCTACGTCGATTACGCGGGGCGCATCACCGGCTACGGCTTGGGGGACTTGCGCGAGCTGGGGAACTACGACTGGCGCTTCTCGGGGAAGAACGTCTGGAAGGTCGAGCGCTACCTGCAGGAGATTCCGCACCGCGCGATCAAGTCGTCCGACGCGAGGTACGAGCGGCTGCTCGCGCGCTACAAGGAGTTCCGCGGCGCGAACCCGACGGGGCACCTGGAAGACTACGAGACGAGATCGGTTTGGATGATTTGAGGTCGGAGGCGATTTAAGAAGAGGCGATTTAAGAGAGGAGTCAAGGGGCGGCGAAGGCGGGCGCCGCGGGCGCGAAAGATTTGTCGCCCGCGTCGCACCATTTAGGCGAACGCCGGTGATGGGTCATTCCCGGTGACGAACAAAGATGGGGACTGCGGGCAGAGGATCGTTTTCGATGTTGAACGAGGATTAAGATTTCGCCTACGTGTGTGAACGCACGGACGAATACCCTTCCGAGTGATTAACTCACCTCTCATTCATCGGAGCGCTTGACTTTGTAAACGTCGTCGTGCATTATGCCGTCGCTCGATAGATGAATACCCCTCGCGCCGGCCCGCCCTACATTCCGCTGCCGCGTCAGAGGTCTCAAAAAACCCGAAAACCTACAGGCAAGTCCAGTTGTAGTCACGTCCGGTTCGAGCTTCAAAAACCGAGCCGGGATCGATATCCACCGGCAGCCTTCGCGTCTTCAATAATCAGCAGTTCAGTTTCCGACGAGGTTAGCCAAGCAGGCAGGGGCTCAACTCCCGGGTACATCAGGGGCGAGTTCAAGGGGGATTAACTCTGAAGCCCTCGGTGTGTCTTTACGCACCCGACGGCCCGGGGAGAGGTCTACAACGATACCCGCAACAGTCCAACAGCGATTCAGTAACCCAGACGAAGGAGCAAACGTAATGGCGAACACCCCGAAGCGAGATAAGACGAGAGAGAAAGCATCAATCGTCGCCGCCAAAAACAGGCGCGAGTTGATTGCCGCAGGTCTCAACCGACGCGACCTGCTCAAGATGGGCCTCTTGACCAGCGCCGGCATGCTCATCCCCAAGGTGGGGTTGAGCGCGCGCCCGCTGACCTCCGCCGGCTACGTCTACGACACCCCGCAAAGCCGCCCGACCCGCGCCTTCATCGAGGACATGCCCCGCCTGACCATCAAGCAGCCGGTGGCGGACGCCTCGGCGCTGACAGGCCCGGACCCGCAGATCGCGCCGAACCTGACGGGCGGCGAGAGCCGCACGGTCGCGCACCAGGCTTACGCACAGTTCCCCCCGCGCAAGTTCTACGAGGTTCACGAGAAGGCGTTTCTCGCCAAGTCCTCCCCCGACTTCGTCCAGCCGTCGACCCTCTGGGGCTTCGACGGGCTGTTCCCCGGCCCGCTCTTCGTGGCGCGCTACGGCGAGCCGATCCTGGTGCGCCAGTTCAACGACTTGCCGAACGATAACGGCGGCTTCGTCTACAAGGGGCTGGCCGGCATGTACAACCTCTTCCACCCGGAGGACTCCCCCTACGACACGGGCAACGAGAACACCGGCTTCAAGCTGCCCTCGTTCCCCGACTACGACATCAACATGGTGTTCAACGACGCCGTGTATGACGCGCAGACCGACCAGCTGGCCTTCGACCTCTTCAACCTCGACGGCATCCTCGGCGACAAGATGCTGGTCAACGGGAAGGTGCAGCCCGTGCTCCACGTGAGCCCGCGCCGCTACCGCTTCCGCTGGCTCAACATGGGGCCCTCGCGCTTCTACCAGCTCTCGCTGCTCGACCCGACCAACAACACCAGTAAGCCCATCTGGCAGATCAGCGTTGATGGAAACTTGTTGAAGAAGCCCGTGCAGGTGCCCAACGGGTGCCGCATCGCCGTCGCCGAGCGCGTGGACGTGATCGTCGACTTCACGGGGCTGCAGGGCAAGACCTTCTACATCGAGAACCGGCTGGAGCAGTCCGACGGGCGCGGGCCCACGGGCAACGTCCTGAGCCCGGGCCAGGGCACTAAAATCCTGCAGATCAAAGTGGACGGCCCCGTCGTCGCCGACAACAGCGTCAACCCGGCGCTGATCCCGGCGAATCAGCCCGTCTACTTCTACGACTTCCCGGACACGCTCGCCACCCCGATCGTGACGCGCACCTTCCGCTTCGAGCGCAACAACGGGCAGTGGGCCGTCAACGGTAAGTTCGCGGCCTGCGAGGACACGCGCTTCAGGATCAAGCGCAACACGGTCGAGAAGTGGATCTTCCAGAACAACTCGGGCGGGTGGCAGCACCCCATCCACATGCACTTCGAGGAGTTCCAGACGCTCAAGATTAACGGGGCCGCGCCGTCCGCCTCGGGCATCATCCAGGCGGGCCGCAAGGACGTGTTGAGGCTTGAGCACAACATGCAGGCTGAGGTGTTCTTCCGCTTCCGCGACTTCGTCGGGCGCTACCCGATCCACTGCCACAACGTCGTGCACGAGGACCACGCGATGATGGTGCTCCTCGAGATCGACGACGCGGGAGACTTGAAAACCAATCCGTAGTTCGTCGCCCGCGCCTCTCGCGCCCGGGAAGGCGAGCGAGAGGCGCGGGCAGCGGGACGAAAAATTGGAGAAAGGATGTGCTGAAAATATGAAGAACATCAGTCGAAGAAGCGTGATGGCACTGCTCGGGGCGGCCCCCTTCGCCGGCGCGCTCGTGGCGCGCGGCGAGACGCCCGCGCCGAAGCCGGTGGTCAAGAACACCTCGGCGCGCGAGCGGATACGGGAGCGTCATTTCCCGAACCTCCTGCTGACGACGCACGAAGGCAAAAAGGTTCGGTTCTACGACGACTTGATTAAAGACAAGATCGTCCTCATCAACTTCATGTACGCCAAGTGCGACGGCGTCTGCCCGGGCATCACGGCGAACCTGGTCAAACTACAGAAGCTGCTCGGCAGCCGGCTGGGGCGCGACGTCTTCATCTACTCGTTCACGTTGAAGCCGGAGCACGACACGCCCGCGGTCTTGAAGGAATACGCCGAAGCGTACCACGTGAAGAAGGGGTGGACGTTTTTGACCGGCACCCCCGCGGACATGGAACTGCTCCGGCGCAAGCTGGGCTTCACCGACCCCGACCCGGCGCTCGACGCCGTCAAGTCGAACCACATCGGGAACGTCCGCTACGGCAACGAGCCGCTGCAACTGTGGGGATCGTGCCCGGGGATGTCCAAACCCAGTTGGATGATCGAATCAATCAGCTGGCTGGAGAGGCCGAAGGCCGGTAAAGGAGAGGGAAAATGAGAAGGAATAGCCAAAGAAAGAACGTTTGGTTGAGCGCGCTGGTTTTCGCCGCCGCGATGTTGATGCTGCCGGCCGCCTCGTTTGCTCAGACCGGGCAGATCACCCACATTCAGGAGGCGGGCGTCGATCCGACGGCGTCCTATGCGGTCGGCGACGGGCCGACCAGTCTCGCCTCCGACGGCACCTCCATCTGGGTGACGAACCAGTTCTCCAACACCGTCATGAAGGTGGCAGCCGACGGCTCGATCCTCGGCACCTTCGCCGTCGGCAAGAACCCGACCGGCATCGCCTCCGACGGCGCGTCCGTCTGGGTGGCGAACACGGCCGACGACACCGTGACGAAGCTGGCGCTCGACGGGGGGGTGCTGGGCACCTTCGCCGCCGGCGACGGCCCGCTCGGCGTGCTCATCGACGGCAAGGGCAACGTCTGGGTGACGAACGAGCGGGGCAACACCGTGACGAAGCTCTCGGCTCTGGGCGTCACCCTCGGCACCTTCAAGGTCGGGCGCCGCCCGGTCGGCATCGCCGCCGACGGCTCGAACGTCTGGGTGGCGAACAACAAGGAGAACACGGTGACGAAGCTGTCGAGCGCGGGGGCGGTGCTGGGCACCTACGCGGTCGGCGACGGCCCGTTCGGGGTCGCCTCCGACGGCGTCAGCGTCTGGGTGACGAACTTCTACAGCGGCACCCTGACGAGGCTGAGCGCGAGGGACGGGTCGGTGGTCGGCACGACGAAGGTGGGCGACGGGGCCTCGGGCCTCATCATCAGCAACCGGGGCATCGCGGTGGCCAACAACGGCAGCAACACGGTCTCGATGGTCGGCAAGGACGGGCTCGTCTTCGACACGGCGACGGTGAGCAAGAGCCCGCTCGGGCTGGCGGCCGTCGGCAGCGTGGTGTGGGTCGCCAACACCGGCAGCGACACCATCTCGAAGCGCTAGGCGGGCGCTAGCGTGAATATGAAGGTGGCGAGACCCGCCGGCGGGTCTCGCCACCTTTTTCCGTGAGCCGAAGTCGCACCTATCAGCGCGGGTGGCTCCGCCCCGGAGCGCGCACCTTGATCGTTTATTGCACGGTCGCGGGCAGGAGCGAGCCGCGGCGGTCGGTCGCGATCGCGGAGCCGTCTTCGCTGACGACGCCGATCATGCCGTGGAAGTGGATGTCAGAGCCGGAGAGGACGAGCAGCACGTCGCCCGCGCTGATGCCGGGGTTCAAGACTTTGAAGCGCACGACCGTGGCGCGCCCGTTCTCGTGCTCGACCGTCTCGAAGTCGAAGGTGTCGGCGTCAACGACGACCGTCTGCGAAGTGTTCGTGTAGTTCGTTGGCTCTGCCATAAATTCTCATCACCCCGCGGGCCCGCGCCGCGAATCGGGCGGCGCCCCACCCCGGTTTCGGAAGCCGCATCATAACTCCGAAAAAGTCGGGCGCGCAAAACCGCGCGCCCGACTCTCGCGGCGCGCGCCGTCACGGCTGGAACGGCTTGCCGTAAAGCTCCTGGTAGAGCCAGCCGAGGACGCGCACCTCGGCGGTGCAGAGCGTCTCGAGCCAGCAGCAGGTGAGGTAGACTTCGCGCCCGCGCGCCGTCGGAATCTTCGCGCTCTCCTCGACGCGCGACTCGTCGCCCGCCGAGAGCCCGTAGGCGCTCGCCACCTCCTCGTTCGTCTTCGTCGCCTCGTCGAGCGCGTTCAGGAGCTGCCCGATCCAGTCGTGCAGCTCGCGCTCCGAAGGGTTCTGCATCAGCGCCTGCATGACGCCGACGGCGAGCCTGTCTTCCGCGTTCGCGAACTCGAAGACCTCCTCGCCCGCCGCGCGCGCCGCCCCCTGCTTCCACTGAAAAACTTCCTCGACGCGCGGGTGGCGCACGACGTTCACGCGCGGATCGCGCGCGAGGAACCACTCGATGATGTCGGCGAGCGAAGAGGGCTCGATGCGCCCCTGCGAGTCGCGCGCCAGCGCGGGCGGTTGATGCTGCGCCGCGCCCGATCCGTTCGATCTCAAATCCGCCACGTTAAAAACTCTCCGCGTGCCCGTCGCACGCCCTACGCGCCCTCGCCCGCGGTCGCCGCTGACTCCGCCGCCTGTCCGCCGTCGCCGCCCGAAGCCTGCGCCCTCAGGAACTTTCCGAAGACGCCGTTCCAGGGCGGGACGACGACCGAGACCGCGCCGCGCCCCTGCGCCTGGCACGAGAGGCGGATGAGCGGACGGGGCTCGTCCGTCTCGATGTAGCCCATCAAATGCATCACCTTGCGCTCGCGCTCCGCGACGGGCGAGAGCTTTTCCGCGCCGCCGAGCACGCCGACCCAGCACGTCCCGCACGAGGCTGATCGACACTGCACGGGGATCGGTCCCTCGCCCACCGTGCAGCGCGGATCGATCTGCGACCAGTCGCGCTCGTCGTTGGGTGCGGCGGAGGCGATCTCCTGACTGTCGATCATCTGGAAGCGCGCGCTCTCGTCGTTCTCGTTCCACACGACAGTCCAACGCTTGTCGGTCGTGCGAAGAAATCCCATGAGACCCTGACTGTCGTCGCGCGCCCTCTCGCGCAAAACTTGTGCGGGCGACTGGCGCGCGAACCTGCCGCCGACTTTCACCTCGCCCGGCGAAGCCCTGAACTTCGCGAGACCGACCTGCGCGACCGTCATCAACGCGACCGCGGCGATGCCGACGAGCAGCGACTCGTCGACCCTCGCGCCCTCAGCCGCGCGCCGCGCGACGGCGCGGATTTCGTCGGCGAGCGTCGTCGCGCCGTTCGCGAACGAGTCGGCGCGCTCTGTCGTAGCGTCCTTCACGGCGCGCCAGTGGCGGTGACCGTAGAGGAACTTGTGCGAGGAGTCGATCTGGTCTTCGAGGCGGTAGTTACCCTGCATCAAAAGTTTCCGGGCGAGCCCTTCGGGGTCGTCCGAAGTTTGGAGCGCGCGAGCGAGCGCGAGGGGGAAGAAGGCGAACCAGACGCGCGTGGCGTTGCGCTCCACCTCGTGGATCGCGGGCGCGATCTCTTCGAGGGCGCGCGCCCACGCGGTTTCGTCCTGCCGGTCAAGGAAGTTCTCGTAGTCGGTCGAGTGATTAGTGCTCATTGTCTCTCTGGGGAAAAATTTGTCGTCCAGTCGAAACAGAGAGTTTAGCGGCTCACGGCTAAAGTCTCAAATGCCGGGAGTGTGGCGCGATCGCCCTGTGGATTTCCCGGACTCGGAGCGTGTTTCAACACCTTCTACGTCACGCACTGCCCTTAGCGACTCCAGCGACTCCAGCGTGAGAATAAGTTTCACGCTGGAGTCGCTGGAGTCGCTAAGGGGAAGCGCGCGGAGGTTTCGTGACACATTCTTAGCGTGGGCTTGTCGTAATGACCATCCCCGCCGCAGGAGGTCTAGTCCTTCGATCCCTCGTCGGGGCTCTTCTCCTTCGGCTTGACGGTCGAGCGGATGACCATGAACTTGTTGAGCAGGTCGAACCAGAACGGCGCGCCCTGCGAGATGGCGAGCGCGGTGAGGGTGATGCCGAAGAGCTTGAGCACGATCTCGCTCAAGCTGCCCGGCAGCCGTCGCGGATCGTTGGCGTTCGCGGGCGTGTTCTGCACCCAGCCGAGCGGCAGCCCCAGCCCGCTGAGCCTCGCGTACAGATCTCTGACCTCTTGCTGGTCGCCGGTCCCGGGGGCGGGCGCGGGCTCCTTCGCCGCCTGCGCGACGAGCGACTCGCGCAGCGCGTCGTTCTGCACGAGCGCCTTGCCGATGTTGATCGTGTCGGCGTTGATGAGCAGCGCGACGACGACGCCGATGATGAGCAGGAAGACTTGCACGCGCCGCTTGTACCACCCGGAGACGCGATCCATCGCGCCGTCGAACCAGTCCTCGATGTTCTTCTGCGCGCGCGTGAAGTCGCCCCGCGCCTCGTCGATGAGCGTGACGAGCGACTCGCGCAGGTGTTTGTTGGGCACGTTCTCGGCGACGATCTCTTTGAGCTTAGCGAGATCGGTCGTGTCCCCGCCCGCGCCCGCCCCCGCCATGTTCCAGAGCGCGAGCGCGAAGGTGCGCGAGGGGATGTAGGAGGGGAGCGCCTGGGCGTCGCGGTAGAGGGCGCGCACCAGCCCGTGGTTGTAAAGCTCCGAAGCGAGATCGATCTCGCCGCCGCCGCCGGGTCGAGCCGCCGCGCCCGCGCCGTCGTCACCCGCGCCCACAGGCTTGGGGCGGCTGTCGTCGATCTTCCCGTTGAGCAGGAGTTGGACGCCCTTCCACAGATTCTGGGCGCGGTAGTTGAGCTTGGCTTCGATGTATTCGTTGACGGCTGAGCAGAGCAGGCTCAGCAGCAGGTAGACGAAGACCATGCCGATGGCGACTTCGAGGACTGTTGATCCGAACATGAGGGCTCCTTTCGGGAGGGGCGGCGGATAGAACTGCGCCGGGGGTTGAGAGAGAACGGGCGGGCGCGGGCGCGCCGCAGGAAGCAGGCGGGCAGTCTATATCACAGACGGGGGCGCGCCGTCGCGAAAAATAAGCGCGGGTGTTTTAAGGTCGAGGAGACAGTCCTCCCCTCCCCTCGCCCTCTGACTACTAACGCTTCTCCGCGGCGAAACGTTTCGCGCGGCGTCGCCGTCAGCGGCGCTTGACGAAGGCGGCGATGTCGTCGATGACGTAGCGGGGGATGTTGCGCGGCACGGCGTAGTCGGCGTCGCTGCTCTTGCCCTCGCCCTCCTCGAAGTGGTGGTCGAGCCTGGCGTAAGACTTGAGCGTGACGTTCTTCCTGCCGGAGAGCTTTTGCCAGTCGCGGAAGTCTTCCATCGTCACGTTGTAGTCGCGCTCGCCCTGCAGGACGAGCAGGGGCATCTTGAGCTTGCCCGCCAGCGCGACGGGGTCGTAGCCGCGCAGGTCGAGCCAGTAAGCGGCGGGGACGCCCAGCAGCATCTCGGTCGAGTCGATGTCGGCTGCGGTCAGTTGTCTGACGCGATCACGCCCGCGCTTCGTCCGCTCGATCAACTTCTTCTCGTCGTCGTCGAGCCTGCCGTCGAGCGAGAGCAGGTACTCGTACTGGCGCACCATCGTGTCTTCGAGCGTGTGCGTGAGATCGTGCGCTTGTCGTAGCGCAGCACGGCGACGCCCTGCGACGCCAAGCCCCACGCGAGATCGCGGAAGGGCTTGCTCGCGAGGTGCGATTCGTCGCGGTCGTTCGGGCCCGACCCGTGGACGAGGACGACCGCCGGGAAGGGCGCTTTGCCGACCGGCATCGAGAGCGTGCCGGGCAGCGCCCACTCCGTGCCAGCGCCGACCGTCACCTCCGTCTCCGTGAAAGCGGACGGCACGGCGTAGGGGGGCGGCTTGTACTCCGAGGCTTTCGTCGCCGCGCCGAGCGCGATCTGCTCCAGCTCTTCGTAGCCGACGCGCACGCCCTTGAGCTGCTGCGCGCCCGCGTAGAAGAGGACGGGGACGCGCCCCGCGCCGACCCACGACTCCATGACGAGACCCGTGCTGATCGTCATGCGGTAGTGCTCGGTCTCGACGCGACCACGCTTCAGGTCGAAGGCGGGCGAGTCGAGTTTCTCCAACACGAGGTCGAAGTCGCGCGCCGCGCTCGGCAGGAAGAAGGTGAAGCTCTGCTTGCCGCCGCGCGCGCGGTCGTACTGCGCGAAGAGGAAGTGGAACTGGTGCCACAGCAGATTTTCGAGGATGACCGAAGCCTTCGTCTGAGCGTCGCGGTCGGGCTGGCCCGTGATGTGCAGCTTCACAGTGCCGTCGCCGAACTCGGCGGAGAAGATGCGCGCGCCCCCCACTTCCGCCGCGAGGCTCAGGGGCTTCGTGCGCGTGGCGACGGTCACGATCCTCTGCCTGTATTCGGAGCCCGCGGGCGCGGTCTCAGCCTCGGAGCGCAGGGTGCCGTCCGGCTGCGGCGCGAACGTGTAGCTCTCCCTGCCGACCTCGCGCCCCGAGACGAAGGTGACGAACGCGCCCTTCGACTCCTGCAAGTCGTCTTGCGCGCGCGCGCCCGCGTGCGAGAGGGCGAGCAGGCAGAGCGAGAGCGCCGACGCGATAAAGAGTCTCATGGTCTCCTCCGGTTCATTAACCATCACTGCAAGTCTATGACGATGTCCGCGTCGCTCGTCGACGCCCCGACGGGGCGCGAGCCGAGGAGCGAGCGCAGGCAGACGTACATCGCCCAGCACTCGACGGCGAAGGGCGGGTAGCCGAGGTAGCCGAGCACGGGCATCTCGAAAACTTTCCACCCGAAGAGCTGGTAGGGGACCGTGTAAGTCCAGCGCGACACAGCCCAGTAGTTCCAGAACTCCCACAACGCGCCGCACGCGACGCCCGCGAGGGCGAGCGCCCGGAGCCGCACGTAGTGACCGCGGAAGAGATCAGCCGTCACCGACGGCCACCCGCGCAGCGCGTTCAGCGGATCGAAGAGCAGCGCGAGACCGAGCCACACCAGCGGCACGAGCCACACGTTGACGACGAAGAGCGGCACGAGCGCCGACGCCGCGCCCAGCGCGATCAGAAAATAAAGGAGCGACTTCGGCGGCTGGCGTTTGGAGACCGCGTCTTGCCGGCGCGGCGAGGCGCGCCGGCGCGAGTCGAGCATCGCGGCGAACAGCTCCGCCGTCTCGAAGAGCGCGGGGAAGATGGTGGCGAAAGCCCAGTCGTAGCCGACGCGGCGCAGGTAAGGGTTCGGCTCCAGGTTGTGGTAGTGCCACCAGAGTTCGAGGTCCGAGAGCCAGAAGCGCGGCGAGTTGTAAAACTCGAAGAGCCACCAGCAGAGGATCGACACGACGCAGACGATCAGAAACTCGATGCGGTTCGTCGCGAGCAGCGAGCGACCCTTGCGGCGGAAGACGAGCGCGTCGATGAAGAGCAGGTAGCCCGTCCAGACGAGCGGGGTGAACCAGCGACCGACGATCCCGTTCCCGGCGAAGAGCAGAACCTCCGCGGCGACAATGATCGCGAGCCCGGCATAGCCGTGCGCCGGGAGCTTGCGCCGCTGCGTGTCGGTCGTCCTCATCTCGGGCGTAATACGGGTGAGCGGGAAGTTTAGTTAGAACGACTTTCGGGCGCCCGCGATTTTACGGCAGCGACTCGACGTTGATGGCGAAGCTGTACTTGCCCTCGCGCATGACGCCGAGGAGGAACTGCACGTCGATGGTCGCGCCGGGCGCGAGCGGGCTCGATGAAAGGTCCAGGGTGAGCGAAGAGTTGAGACCGCCGCCGAGCGCCTGCGCGGGCGGCTCTTCGAGCGCCGCGCCCCTGAGCGCGAACTGTTTGCCGTCGCGCGTGCGCGCGGTCGCGTCCGCGGAGCTGAGGACGCGCAGGTCCGCGCGCGCGCCGATGCCGGGCGGCGAGCCGAGCGTCGTGATGTCCACGACGCGGAAGCGCAGGAAGGTGACGGGCGCGCCCGTCTTGTTGGTGAAGCGGCGGCGGACCGAGAGCGTGCCCAGAGTTTTGTTCGCGCCGGTGTCCGTCACGTCGCGCACGGCGTTCTGGCAGGCGACCTTCGAGCCGGAGCCCGCGCCACCACCACACTTCGGATCGATGAGCGACGCTGGCGTGAGAGCGTTTCGCTGTCGCGGCGAGGAAGAGTTTTCGGGCGCGGGCGCTCCGAGGATCGCTTGCACGCCGCCGAGCACCGCAGCGTTCGTCGAGACGAGAGAGAAGTCCGACGCGCTGTCGTCAGTGTCCTGCGGCAGTCCCGCGCGGACTTTTCGCACCCAGCTGTACTGCGCCGCCGAGTTGAACTCGCCGCGGTAGCTGATCGGCTGACCCTCGGACGCGGGCGTGAAGCCGAAGATCGACGGGTTGGTGCCGACCGCGTCGAGACGATTGGAGAGCGTGAAACTCAGGCTCGAACGGAAGAGCGCGAGACCGTCGAGCACGACGTTCACGCCGTCCGCGCTCAAGCCCGCGCCCGTCGTCGCGCGGTCGGGGGCGGCGCGACCCGCGCCGCCGTAGTCTGCGAGGCTGTAGCCGCGCGGAACGTTGTTCGCGTCGGTGAAGTTGTTGGCGCACAGGTAATGCCCGCGCGCGGGGATGACGGCGCCGTTCGGGATGGTGCAGAGAGTTTGCGTGAACGTCGCGCCGCCGGAAGTGAACCACGCGGCGAGCGACCACCCGGCGGAGCTGTCGTCGGCCGCGACGGTCATGGCGTTGTCGGTGGCGTTGTAGATTTCGTAGAACTCGTCCGCCGCGCCCGCCGCGCCGTCGATCCGAAACTCCGTGATGATGACCTGACCGCTCGTCGGAAGAGCTGCCGCCTGCGTGATCGCGTAGGAAGAATCGTCGGTGCGTATGATCTGCCCGGTGCGCGACTGCTGCGTCGCGTTCGGCGCGACCGTGAACGTCACGGTGCCCGCGCCCGCGCCCGCCCCGTTCGTGATCGTGATCCACTCCGCGGCGCTCGCGGCAGTCCACTGGCAGCCCGCGCCCGTCGTCATCTGGAAGCTGCCGTTGCCGCCCGCCGCGGGGAACTGCGGCAGCGAGGCGGGGCTCACGGAGAAACTACAGCCGCTGACTTGCGTGACGGTGAAAGTGAGGCCGGCGACGGTGATCGTGCCCGCGCGTTGCGGCGCGTCGCTCGGCGCGACGGAGAAGTTGACGAAGCCCGATCCGCTCGGCTGCGTGACGGCTGTGATCGTGATCCACGAGTCGTTGCTCTTGGCAGACCAGTCGCAGTTGGCTTGCGCGGTCACGCCGAACGCGCTCTCGTAGCCGGACGAGGGGACGGAAATGTTGTCCGCGCTCAACTGGTACGAGCACGCGGTCGGTGTTTGCAGCGCGCGCGCGACGTTGAGGCGACCGCCCGCGAGCGTTTTGCCCGACCACTGCGAGAGCTGATCGACCGTGCCGAGCAGCGTCGCCTTGAGTGACGCGGCGGAGAGCGAGGGCTGGTGGGCGGCGAGCAGCGCGGCTGCCCCGGCGACGTGCGGCGCAGCCATCGACGTGCCGCTCAGAGAGACGTAGTTGTTCGGCGCGTCCTGCCGCGACGTGCTCAGGATGCCCACGCCCGGGGCGGCGAGATCGACCGAGGTCGCGCCGTAGTTGGAGAACGACGCGCGGTTGTCATTCTGGTCGGAGGCGGCGACGGAGACCACGTTCTGAACTTTGTAGCTCGCCGGGTAGAAGGGCTGCGCGTCGGTGTCGGTGTTGGCGTTGCCCGCGGCGAAGACGTTCAGGATGTTTGCCGCGCCCGCCGCGGCGACGGCGTCGGAGAGCGCCTGATCGTAGGCGGGGGCTTCGGGCGCGCCGCCCCAGCTGTTGCTCGTCACGCGGACGTTGACGCCGCGCGCCTTGAGCATCGTCACGTAGTTGAACGCGGCGATCACTTTCGCGCTCGTCGAGTTGCCCGACGAGTCGTGCGTCTTCAACGCCAGCAGGCGCACGTTCCAGTTGACGCCGACGACGCCGAGCGAGTTGTTGCCGACCGCGCCGATGGTGCCGGAGACGTGCGTGCCGTGGCCGTTGTCGTCGTCGGGGTCTGCGTCGTTGTGATCGAAGTCCCAGCCGTGCACGTCGTCGACGAAGCCGTCGCCGTCGTCGTCGATGCCGTTGGCGGCGATCTCGCCGGGGTTCGTCCAGACGTTCGGCGCCAGGTCCTCGTGCGTGTAGCGCACGCCCGTGTCGATGACGGCGACGACGACCGCCGCACTCCCCGTCGATAAGTCCCACGCGGCGGGCGCGCCGATCTTCTGGATGCCGTACAGCTCCGCGTAGCGCGCGTCGTTCGGCGTGTTGTCGATGCGGTAGACGTAGTTGGGCTGCGCGGCTAGGACGCCGGGCGTCCCTTCGTAAAACTTGATCGACTCATCGACGCCCGCGCCCTTCGGCAGCACGACGCGCGCCCAGCCGAGCGCGGGGAACTCTTCGACGACGCGCGCGCCGAGTCGCGCGTGCGCCGCGCGCAAAGATTCGCGCGATGAACTCTTGTCGAGCCTGACTAACAACTCGCCCTCGACGCGCGGCGGCCGGGCGGGGTTCTTCTGCCGCGCCGCGCCTCTGATGCTTGAGCGTCCGGCGCGCGGCGTCGCGGCGTGCGGCGCGGTCGCGCGCGCGGAGCCGTGCGCGAGGCAGGCGAGCACCAGCGCGGCGAGGAGTTTGATCTTGAGGGCTCTGCTGGGCATTGATTGATCGCGCTTCGGCGGCGGGCGGCGCGTCGGGCGTTCGGTTAAGCGTTGCGTGCCGGAGGAGGTGCGGCATCGGGCAACAAGCATACAACGCGGCGCGCCGGGCGGGAAGTCGCAAGGCTCAGCCGAGTGCGGAAGGATCGGAGGGGTTCGAGGGTCGCGAGAGGCGCGAGCGGCTCTGCGGCGTGTAGCCGCTCAGACGCTCGCGCATGCGCTGCTGCCAACGGCTGCGCGGCGCGTCCTCCTCCTCGAACCGCTCCGTCACGTCGCGCAGGGTCTCGCCGCCGGCGCGGCGGGTCTGGACGTAGAGCAAGGCGGACGTGATCGAGAGGATCGGCGCGACGAAGATGTTGAGCAGCTGCGAGAAGTTCTGCGAGATCTGGACGGTCGCCCCGGACTGCGTGCGGAACTTGATGGTCGTGCCGAACAGCTTGCTGAAGATCGCCGACATGACGAGCGGCGTCGCGAGGTGAAGGAGCGAGATGACGATCACGGTGAGGCGGGCGCGCCGCACCAACTCGCGCGACCTCTGCCTCGCCTCGCGACCGCGCAAGCCCTCCATCAGCACCACGGGCGCGGCGAGCGCGTTGCGGACGAGGACGAAGAAGCCGGGGACGATGAAGAGCACCAGCCCGACGAGGAAGCGCAAGCTCACGCCGAGGCTCGTCCAGACGAACGGGCGCGCGCGGCGCCGCAGGATGGCGAACCCCACGCGCGTGTTGACGGGCCTGAGGGGCGCGACCATCAGTTGCAGCACGATGGGCACGGTCACGCCCGAGATGGTGAACGCCGCGAAGAACTGCGCGAACATCATCAACAGCCCGAGGACGATGAAGAGGGTGATGACGACCGCCCTCGACGCCCCGTTGGAGAGGCGCGTCAGCTGGAGGACTAACAGCAGCAGGGAGACGGCGATGACCGGCAGGTAGGCGAGCAGCGAGACGCGCAGGAACGTGGGGAAGTGCTCGCTGTAGAGCGCGAAGCTGCGGCGCAGGAGCGTGCCCGCGCCTTCCGTGCCCGCGCGCAGGGAGTTGGCGAAAGACGCCGCGCTCTGCGGCCGGACGGGCGGGTTCTTCGAGAGCGCGCGCATCACGACGCGCGCCGCGCGCTTCGGAATCTTTTTGTTCCGCTCGCCCAGCGGCGGCGGCTCGTCGCTGGTGTGCTGGCGCATGACCGAGACCATGTCGCCCGTGAAAGGCGTCTCGCCCGCGAGCATCTGGTAGGCGATGACGCCGAGCGAGTAGATGTCGGCGCGCGCGTCGAGGCGTTCGCCGCGGCACTGCTCGGGCGACATGTAGAGCGGCGTCCCCATGATCGAGCCGACGCGCGTCAGCGCCGAGGTCGCGTGGGCGGTGCGCGACGATTGAGACGACGCCGAGGAGGAGGAGGCGCGCTCGTCCGAGGTCGCCCGGTCGCGCGGCGCGTCGAAGAGGCGCGTGCCGTCGGCTTCGTCTGAGAACTGCGTCGAGCGCGGCGCGGCGGCGGCGGCGGTCGCGTGCGCGGCGCGCTCGTCGCGCGCGGCGGCGGGCGGCGCGTCGAGGATGCGCGTCTGCTGATCGTCGACGGCATAGTCCGCGGCAGGCTGCGGGGCTGCCGCGCCCGAGGCGTCATCGCCGCGCGCGGCGCCGACGGAGGGCGCGTAGATTTGCGTCGCGACTTCCGCGTTGGCGTCGCCGGCGCGCGGCTGCGGCGGCGGCGTCGCGCCGCCGGTCGGGTTAGCCTGCGACGTTTGCAGCGAAGACGCGACGCGCGCGATGGAAGCCTGCACGGCGTCGATCGCCGACTGCGCCGGGTCGCCGCCCTCCGCCGACGCCCCGGCGAACGACTCCACGGCGTCAGCCTCGGCGAGCTTGGCGATGCCGAAGTCGAGCACCTTGACGCGGTAGCCGCCGAGGCGGTTGGGCTCGAGCCAGATGTTGTCGGGCTTGAGGTCGCGGTGGACGATCCCCTGCTGGTGCGCCTCGTCCACAGCCGAGCAGACCTGTTCGAGGATGTCGACCGTCCATTCGAGCGGCAGTCGCTTCTCTTCGGCGAGCACGTCGCCGAGCGTGCAGCCGTCGAGGTACTCCATCACCAGATACGCGACGCGCTCGGCGCCGACCTGCGCGAAGCCGAAGTCCGTCACGTCGACGACGTTCGGGTGGCGCAGACGCCCCGCCGCGCGCGCCTCGCGCTTGAAGCGCTCGACGAACTCGTCGTTGCGCATGAACTGCGGCGCGATGAGTTTGAGAGCGACGGGACGTTCTGTGCCGAGGTGCGTGGCGAGGTAGACCGCGCCCATGCCGCCGCGACCGAGCAGCCGCTCCAGACGGTACTTGCCGTCCAAAACTTCGCCGATGAACCTTTCCAGAGCCGCCATCTCAGTGAGTCGCGCCCCGAACGTTAGAGAGGCTCGTAATACGCGCGAGGGTTCGGAGTTGTTATCGTTTATTCGCGTTGAGATTTCAAGGGCGGGCGGACGAAAGAGCCGCGGTCGGTTAATCGCAGTCGTCGTCAGCGGAAGAGCATCGCAGTCTAACGTCAGACTTTCGGCAATCGTCGACGAAAAGAAAAATGGTCGCCCGCGAGAGCGACCATGTCAACGCCGTAACTGAATGTCTTATGCACCCGGAACGACTCGAACGTTCGACCTTTGGTTCCGTAGACCAACGCTCTATCCAACTGAGCTACGGGTGCGCTTCCGTTGCAGGGGTCTGAATATACGGGCGGCTCTCTTGAGTGTCAAGCGAGCGGCAAGTCGTGAAAGGCGCGCCTTTACAGGGTGAAATTCGCTTGAGGTCAGCGCGCGAAGTAGCCGGGGCGGGTGCGCGCGACCACTTCCGGGCGGGCGACTTCGATGCGGATTTCGCGCCACTTGCCGTCGCGCGCCGTCGCGTTCGCCGACTGGTAGGAGATGCTGTAGAGCGTGCGCATCTCGGCGGCGACCTCGGCGTACTGCCGCGCCAGATCCTCCAGCCGGTTGATGACGTAGAGCCGCCCGCCCGTGCGCGCGGCGAGCCGCTCGAGCCGCGCACGCGCGGCTGTGTAGACGGCGACCTGCTGCGGCGTCGGATCGTCGAACGCCGGATCGCGCGGCTCGCGGCCGCGCATCTGTCGGTTGTACTCCAGGAGCCGCTTGAGATCGCCCGAGGGGAGCGCGAGCGGGTACACGGTCACGCCCTGGCGGTCGGCGGCGTTGAGCACTTCGTTAAGTTTCGCGCTCGCGTCGGGCTTGATCGAGGCGACCGCCTCCTCGCCCGTCTTGGCGTTGATGGTCGCCGCGCGATCCTCGCTGCTGAGCATGGTGTCGACGCCGTCCGTCAGGACGACGATCGCCTTGCGCCGCTTGCCCTCGCGCGAGAGCGCGTCGAGCGACGAGCGCAGAGCCTCGTAGAGGTTCGTGTCGCCGCTGCCGTTCGGGATGCTCTCCTGGAGCGTGAAGAAAATCTTCTTGCGGTCGCTCGTGAAGTCGGCGAGCGTCTCGACGTGGTTGACGACCCGCGGCTCTTTGACGCGCCGCTGCGCCCAGAAGGCGACGATGGAGACGCGATCCTGCGGCCCGAGCGAGTCGATGAAGCGCAGCGCCGCCATCCTGAGCTGCGTGCGGAAGCTCAGGGTCGAGCCCGACAGGTCGAGCATCAGGACGAGGCTGAAGGGCGACTGCGTCGGCTCGAAGCTGCGGATGGTCTGCCGCACGCCGTCCTCGTAGACGGCGAAGTCGTTCTGGTTGAGCGAGGTGACGGCGCGGCCCTGGCGGTCGACCACGCCGACGTTCAACCGAATCAGGTTCGACTCGACCGTGATGACCTCTTCGGGCGGGGTCGGCGTCGGCTGTTGCGCGCGCGCGACCGCGCCGCAGGCGAAGAGCGCGAGCGCGACGGCGAGACAGCGGCGCGCGGAAGTTTTGTAGAAGGAAGATGAAGGCATCGCTGAAAATTGCCGCACGGGACGAAAGCCGAAAGTATGCGTGCGGCGCGAAAGTATTGCAAGCGCGCGCCCGGAGGCGCGTCGCTTCCGTGGATCGAATGGTTTGGTGCCCGCGCGGGGCGGGGCGTTGCTCGCTGAAGCCGGAGGGGCGTCCTGAGTCTCAGGAGTAAATACGACAAACCACGGAGGACACGGAGGGACACGGAGGAAGACTTTGAATCATTCCTCCGTGTCCCTCCGTGTCCTCCGTGGTGAACTTCCTGTTTGCGCGCGTGATCGATCTCTTACGCGCGCTCGCCGAGGGTCTTGACGGCGCGGCGGCGTCGCGCGCGTCTGACGGGCGCGGCGCTGGCCGCGTGCGGCGGGGCGGGCTCTTCCGCGGCGGGCGTCGGGGTCTTGGCGGGCGCGCGTCGTGCGGCGCGGCGCGCGGCGGCTCGCTCCTGCTCGACGTTGGCGGCGGCGCGCGCCCGCTCGATGTGCTTGCGCGGCACGAGCTGGAAGCGCAGCTCCATCTCCTGCGCGACGCGGTAGATCGTCTGCGGCTTCAAGCCCCGCGAGGCGCGCTTGATGATCTCTTCCTGCTCGAGCAACTCCGCCCGACCGTCCCTGTCGATCCAAAGGTATGCGGCTTCCGCCATCTCTCTCTTCACCTCCAAGCGTATGAGTTCGCGCATGTCCACCGCCCGCGCGACCTTGCGGACGGTCGCGGGGACGACGGGGAGCGAGCGCGAGGGTTTCTGCGGCGCGACCGGCTGCGGCGGCGGCTCGCGCCGCGCCTCGTAGTAGTCCGAGACGAGCGCGTCCACCTCGTCGCGGCGCTCGCCGTAGAAGAGCGCGAAGTCTTTGCAGCGCGTGCGGTAGGCGCAGTTGACCGAGCAGACCAGCGCGTCCTTAAAGTGCCCGAAGCGGTTGCAGTAGAGTTTCAGACGCATCGGTTTGTCCGTCGTCCTTTGTCGGTTGCCCTTCGTCCGTGGTCAGTTGTCAGATTTTTCCCGACCGCCCCAGCGGCCGGCGCTGGAAACAATTCAACGCTCGATAAACGAGCAACTGACAACTGACAACTGACGAAGGGCGATCCTTCGCAATCGTTCGGGAGCGACGAAGATGATAGCACGCTTGTCCCGCGCGTGCAACGCGAGCCAGCGCGTGAAACAACGCACGCGGGGAGAATTTTTGCTCGCGCGGGGCGGTCGAAAGGATTGCCTTCGGTTCGTCGGGCGGGCTTATAATGGCGCGCGTTCCTAAGACGACGGATCGGCAACGACCTCTCGGTCAGTCGTCCGCGGACGCTGTTCGTCTCTTCTCCGTCGGCGCGCGCGCGGCACGCGGCGCGACCTCACACGAGCGAAGGAGACTCCTCACGTTGTACAAGCCGAACTTCTGCGCCGAGTGCGGCGAGCGCGTGCTGCGCGGGCGTTGGAGGGCGTGGACGAGCCGCCGGTTCTGCCCCGCCTGCGAAAAGCGTTTCCGGCGCGGCTGGCTCGCGCCGCTCCTCGCCGCCTGCGCGCTCGTCTGCGCAGGAATAGCCTTCGGTCGCCTGATGCGCCCCGCGCCCCCGCCGCTCACCATCGAGCGCGGCACGCTGCCGCTGCCCGCGCTCCTGATGGCTAAAAGCCGGGACGCGCAGACCGGCGTTGCGGCGTCTGGCGGCGCGGGCGAGGCTGACGCCGCGCGCCGCGACCTCGGCGCGGGCGCGCTCGAAGCCCCCACCGATCCGAACGAGATCGTCTCGATCTGCGGCGCGCGCACGAAGAAGGGCACGCCCTGCCAGCGTCGCGTGCGCGGCGCGGGTCGCTGCTGGCAGCACCGCGGGATGCGTGCGGTGTTGCCGCCCGAGAGGTTGATCGTGCGCGATTGAGTGAGTCGGGCGCGCGTGAGCCGCGTGAGACGGTCGAGCCTGCCTGAAAATTAATCGCGCGCGGCGGGGGGCGCGTGTAACTAAACGCGCCCCTGCGGCGTTTACTTTCTGCACGCGGTTCGCATCCGGGCTATTCGCGGACGGGTCCACCGCCCGCGCGCCCGCGCCTCCGCGCCGGCTCTGGCGCGGGGGCGCATTCTCCATTACAATACGCGCGCAAACCTTGTCGCTCGTCGTGGTCGCGCCCGCGCGATCTCTCTTTTCAAAACATCAGGGGCATGCCCGCCGCTTCGCCCCGAGGCGGCGAGAGGCATCGCCCGAAAACTCTTCCGGAAGTCACCATGAAAAAAATATACCCCTTGCTCCTGCTCGCAACGCTCTTGCTCTCGTCCGCCGCCGACGCTTCCGCGCGCGAGGCGAGGCTCATCCGCTACCCGAACTACAACGGCGGGCGCGTCACGTTCAGCTACCTCGGCGACGTGTGGGTCGCGGGCGAGGACGGCTCGAACGTCCAGCGCCTGACCGTCCACAAGGCGCGCGACGTGTACCCGCGCTTTTCGCCCGACGGCAAGTGGATCGCCTTCTCGTCGGACCGGAACGGCAACCTCGACGTGTACCTCATCCCGTCGTCGGGCGGCACGGTCAAGCAGTTGACCTCGCACTCGGCTGACGACACGGTCTTGAACTGGACGCCGGACGGCAGCGCCGTCCTCTTCTCGTCGAACCGCGGCGAGGACTTCATGCCGAAACTCTACACCGTCTCGACGAACGGCGGGATGCCGACGAGCGCGGGCGTGGACATGGGCGTGCAGGGGTCTTACTCGCCCGACGGGCGCCGCCTCGCCTACAACCAGAAGGCGCAGAGCTACTGGCGCAAGTATTACCGGGGCGCGATGCAGTCGGACGTGATGGTGATGGACGCCGCGTCGAAGAAGTTCACGAACCTCACGGAGTTCGAGGGGCTCGACTCGTGGCCCATGTGGGCGCGCGACGGCTTCATCTACTTCGTCAGCGACCGCGAGGGCAACGGGCTCACGAACATCTGGCGCGTCTCCGAGTCGGGCGGTAAAGCCGACCGCGTGACCTCGTTCAAAGAGGGCGACGTGCGCTTCCCGTCGATCAGCGCGGACGGCAGGACGATCGTCTTCGAGCACAACTTCGGCGTCTCGAAGCTCGACCTCAGCAGCAAGCGCGTGACGCCCCTGCGCTTCGACATCGGCGCCGAGACGCAGGAGTCTCTCGGCGAGGTGCGCGACTTCAACTCGATGGTCGACGACTACGCGCTCGCGCCCAACTCGCGCCGCATCGTCGTCTCCGTCCACGGCGAAATCTTCACCGCGCCGGTCGACGAGGGCGACCTCCGACAGATCACCGACAGCCCCTTCCGCGACCGCAACGTCGAGTACTCGCCCGACGGCAAGTGGATCGCGTTCGTCTCCGACCGCAGCGGCCGCGAGGAGATCTACATCGTCGCGGTGGACGGCGCGGGCGAGCCGCAGAAGCTCACCGACTTGGACGCGCTCAAGTTCGGCTACTCCTGGTCGCCCGACTCGACGCAGATCGCCTACACGTCTTCCGACGACCGCTTGCGCGTCGTCACGGTCGCGAGCAAGCAGGCGAAAGAGATCACCTCCTCGCGCTACGGCAACATCGGCACGCCGCAGTGGTCGCCCGACGGCAAGTGGCTCGCCTACTCGAAGCCGGACGTGACGCGCACGACCGACATCTTCCTCAACTCTTCGGCGGGCGGCGACGAGCACAAAGTCACGTTCGACTCCTTCAGCGAGACGTCGCCCATCTTCGCCCCCGACGGCAAGAAGCTCTTCTTCGCGCGCATCGAGAGCACTTCGAACAGTCAGGCGGCGGGTCTGCCCACGGTGAACCTCTTCTCCGTCGCGCTCGAAAAGCTCGAACGCGATCCGGACGACCCGGAGGAGCGCGCCGAGGCTGAAGCCGCGCAGGCTGCCGCCGCACCCGCGGGCGGCGACATGGCGGCGATGATGGAGGCGGCGAACGCGCGACGCGCCGGCGGCGCTCAGCGCACTCCCCCGAAGCCCGTCAACATCGACTGGGCGGGGCTCAAGCGCCGCACGAAGCAGTTGACGCGGATGCCTTTCCCCGTCACGGGCGGCAACATCACGCCCGACGGCCGCACGCTCGTCTTCGTCACGAGCGAGCCCGCCGGACTCTTCAACGTGCCCGTCATCTACGCCGTCGGCGAGGATGGCAAGCGTCTGACGCGCATCACCTCCGGCACGCCTCCGGGCGGCGGCGACGCGCAGGGCGGCGGCGGCTTCGGCGGCTTCGGCGGCATCTCGAACCTCTCGGTCTCGCGCGACAGCCGCACGCTCTTCTTCCAGGAGGGCGACTACGTCTACTCCGTCGCGCTCCCGCCCGCGCCGCCCCCGGGCGCGCCCGCCTCGGCTTCCGCCGCCGCCGCCCCTTCGGGCGCTGGAGCCGGCGCGCCGCGCCGCCGCGTCAACTTCACCGCGAAGGTGAGGATCGATCGACCCGCCGAGTGGGCGGAGATGTTCGACGACGCGTGGCGCACGATGAAGTACCGCTTCTACGATCCGAAGATGCACGGGATGGACTGGGACGCGATGCGCGCCAAGTACCGCCCGCTCGTCGAGTACGTCGGCGACCGACAGGAGCTCTTGAACGTCATCAACGAGATGATCGGCGAGCTGAACGCCTCGCACACGGGCGCGGCGCCGCCCCCGGGCGGCGGGCGCGAGCCGGGCGCGGTCTCGACCGCACACCTCGGCATCGAGCTCGAGCCCGACGCCTCGGCGGGCCGCTACCGCGTGACGCACGTCTACGAGGACGGTCCCGCGGACAAGGACTGGGTGAAGGTCAAGACGGGCGACTACCTGATGGCGATTGACGGCAAGCCCGTCAAGGCGGGCGACGAGTACTGGTCGCTCCTGAACTACCGCCTGAACCGCAAGGTCGCCGTCACGTTCAACGACAAGCCGACGGAGGCGGGCGCGTGGCGCACGCGCATCGAGCCCACGTCGATGGGCAACTACTCGCAGCTCCGCTACGAGCGCTGGGTCAAGGATCGCCGCGCGGCGGTCGACAAGCTCTCCGGCGGTCGCGTCGGCTACGTCCACATCCAGGCGATGAGCCCGCCCTCCTTGCGCCGCTTCGAGAAGGAGCTGCGCGAGTACCACAACAAGGAGGCGCTCGTCATCGATCAGCGCTGGAACGGCGGCGGCAACATCGAGCAGGAGCTGCTGGCGCTCCTCGTCCAGAAGCAGTACCAGGTCTGGCAGCCGCGCGGGACGGAGGCGACGACGCGACCATTCGCGGGCTTCTTCGGTCCCAAGGTCGTGCTGCAGAACTGGCGCTCGGCGTCGAACGCCGAGATGTTCCCGGCGGGCTTCCGCGCGCTCGGCTTGGGCAAGGTGATCGGCACGCGCACGATGGGCGCGGTCATCGGCACGGGCAGCTACTCGCTGATCGACGGCTCGACCGTGCGCACGCCGGGCGTCGGCGTCTACCTCTACGACAAGACGCAGACGAACCTCGAGAACTACGGCGTGCAGCCCGACATCAACGTCGAGAACACGCCGGAGGACAACCTCGCGGGTCGCGACCGTCAGCTCGAAGCCGCCGTCGGCGAACTGCTCAAGGAGCTGGGCGGTCCCAGCCGCCAGATGGCCGGGCAGCAGCCGAAGTAAGCGCAACCACTACGGGGGTGCGCCTAACGTAACGACCGTTCGCCACAGAGGCACAGAGAACACGGAGGGGGCACGGAGAATTTATCATTCTCTGTGTGTCCTCTGTGTCCTCTGTGCCTCTGTGGTGAATCTTCCCCCGCTCAATTTCCACGCCCACACGGCTTCAAACAGAATCTCCGAGAAGGGACTCTCAATCATGCCGAGCCTATCGCCCACCAACCCGCGGCTTAGAAACTTTTTCGTCGCCGCGGTGCTCACGTCGATCTGCTTAACGCCGCTCGCCGCGCAGGAAGCGCCGCAGGGCGGTCGGCGCGGCGGCGGGCAGCAGCAACAGCAGCGCCCCGACGCGCCCGCGTCGCAGACGCAAAACCCGCAGGGCGCGGCGCAGGGCGCGCAAGGCAACGCGCAAGGCAACGCGCAAGGCAACACGCCGCGGCAGACGCCGCCCCAGCCCGCCGACCCCGCGATGACGGACGGCGCGCCCGTCGTCACCCACCACGCCGTCGCGGTCGGCGGGCGCACGCTCGAATACACCACGACGACCGGCATGATGCCGCTCCGCAACGCCGCGACCGGCGAGACCGAGGCGCGCGTCTTCTTCATCGCCTACACGCTCGACGGCGTCGCCGACAAGTCGCAGCGCCCGCTGATGTTCTCCTTCAACGGCGGGCCCGGATCGTCTTCGGTGTGGCTCCACCTCGGCGCCCTGGGTCCGCGCCGCGTCGAGATGCTGGAGGGCGGCGAGATGCCCGCGCCGCCGTTCCGCCTGGTCGATAACGATCAGACGTGGCTCGACGCGACCGACCTCGTCTTCATCGACCCGGTCGGCACGGGCTACAGCCGCGCCGCGCGACCCGAACTCGGTCAGCGCTACTTCGGGCTCCAGGGCGACATCCAGTCGGTCGGCGACTTCATCCGCCTGTACCTGACGAAGAACGAGCGCTGGACTTCGCCGCTCTTCCTCGTCGGCGAGAGTTACGGCACGACGCGCGCCTCTGGTCTCTCCGGTTACCTGATCGACCGCGGCATCGCCTTCAACGGGATCCTCCTGATCTCGACGATCATGAACTTCCAGACCGCGCGTTTCGCGCGCGGCAACGATCTCCCTTACGTCCTCTTCCTCCCGACCTACACGGCCATCGCCTGGTACCACAAGAAGCTCCCGCCCGACTTGCAGCGCGAGAGCCTGCGGCGCGCGCTCGACGAGGCCGAGCGCTGGGCGGCGACCGACTACACGACCGCGCTCGCCAAGGGCAACAGGCTCAGCCCGGCGGAGCGTCAGGACGTTGCGGGCAAGCTCGCGCGCTACACGGGTCTCAGCAAAGAGTACGTCGAGCGGAGCGACCTGCGCGTCGAGATTCAACACTTCAACAAGGAGCTGCTGCGCGCGGAGCGGCGCACCGTGGGTCGCCTCGACGGTCGCTTCAAGGGCCTGGACTCGTCCGACATCTCCGAGACGCCCGACTTCGACCCCTCGATGGCGGCGATCCGCCCGCCCTACACGGCGACCTTCAACGACTACGTGCGCCGCGAGTTGGGCTTCCGCTCAGACCTCGAATACTTCATCCTCGGCGGCGGCATCGGCCGCTGGGACTTCGGCTCCGACAACTCCTACGCCGACACGTCCGTCGCCCTCCAGAGCGCGTTCGCGAAGAACCCCTACATGAAGCTGTTCGTCGGCTGCGGCTACTACGATCTCGCCACGCCCTACTTCGCCGCGCAGTACACGCTCGACCACATGGCGCTCGATCCCAGTTTGCGCGGCAACGTCACCCTCCGCTACTACGAGGCGGGCCACATGATGTACATCGAGCGCCGCTCGCTCGCGCAGCTCAAGCGCGACGTGGCGGCGTTCGTGCAAAGCTCCGCGGCGCGCAAATAGGCGGCGCGCCGCGCGCGTCGATGACGGGACGGCGTCGAGACGGCGACCCCAGCCGATGAACATCAGCACAGACACGCGCCTGGGTCGCTACGCGATCCGCTCGAAGCTCGGCGAGGGCGGGATGGGCGAGGTGTACCTCGCCGAGGACGTGCAGCTCGATCGGATGGTCGCGCTGAAGGTGCTGCCCGCCGGCGTGGCTTCGGATCAGGAACGCATGCGCCGCTTCACGCGGGAGGCGAAAGCCGCCGCCGCGCTCAACCACCCGAACATCGCGCACGTCTACGAGATCGGCGAGTCGGGGGGGACGAACTTCATCGCCATGGAGTTCGTCGACGGCGTCAGCTTGCGCGAGAAAATCCAGCGCGAGAGGGGAGAGCTCGCGAAGCTCCTCGAATACTTCACGCAGGCAGCCGAGGGGCTGGTCAAGGCGCACGCCGCGGGGATCGTCCACCGCGATCTGAAGCCCGACAACGTGATGGTCACGCACGACGGCTACGTCAAGATTCTGCAAGATCATCTACGAGGCTCCGCCGCCGCTCGGCGAGCCGAGCCGGCACGCGCCGGCGGAGCTCCAGCGCATCGTCCGCAAGTGTCTGGAGAAAGACCCGGAGGACAGGTACCAACTGATCCGCGAGGTCGCGACCGATCTCAAGAACCTCCGGCGCGACCTCGAGCAGTCGCCGCCGCCCGGCGGCGCGACGGCGGGCGCGCGCGCCGAGCGGTCGCAGGTCGCGGGCGGCGGTGTGAGCGAGGCGCGCGGCGGCGGCGCGGCGTCGCCCGCGTCGCGCCCATCGCGCAAGTCGCGCTCGTCGAAAGTGATCGACTCTCTGGCGGTGCTGCCGCTCGCGAACGTCGGCGGCGATCCCGATATGGAGTACCTGTCGGACGGCATCACCGAGAGCCTCATCAACAACCTCTCGCAACTGCCGCGCCTGCGCGTGATGGCGCGCGCGACCGCCTTCCGCTACAGGGGGCGCGAGGTCGATCCGCAGGACGCGGGGCGCGAGATGAACGTGCGCGCCGTCCTCGTCGGGCGCGTGCTCCAGCGCGGCGAGAACCTTGTCATCAGGGCGGAGCTGGTCGACGTGGCTGACGGATCGCAACTGTGGGGCGAGCAGTACAACCGGCGGCTGACGGACATCTTCGCCATCGAGGAAGAGATCGCGCGCGAGATTTCCGACAAGCTGCGTCTGAAGCTCTCGCCGAGGGAGAAGAAGCGGCTCGCCAAGCGGCACACGGAGAACACGGAGGCTTACCAGCTCTACATGAAGGGGCGCTACCACTGGAACAAGCGCACGGCGGAAGAGATCAAAAAGGGCATCGAATACTTCCGGCAGGCGATTGACGCCGACCCCGCTTACGCGCTCGCCTATGCCGGGCTGGCTGACTCCTACACCGTCCTCGCCGAGTACAGCACCCTCCCGCCGGCGGAGCTGCGCGCGAAGGCGAAGGCGGCCGTTCTGCGCGCGCTCGAACTGGACGGCACCCTCGCCGAGGCGCACACCTCGCGCGCCGCCATCGGCGACGACGAGTGGGGCCTCGCCGGAGCCGAGCAGGAGTTCCGGCGCGCCATCGAGCTGAACCCGAACTACCCGACCGCGCACCAGTGGTACGCCGAATACCTGTCGCACGCGGGGCGGCACGCCGAGGCGCTCGCCGAAATCCGCCGCGCGAAAGAACTCGATCCGCTCTCGCTCATCATCAACGCCATGGTGGGCTCGATACTCTACAAGGCGCGGCGGTTCGACGAGGCGGCGGAGCAGTTGAAGAAGACCGTCGACATGGACAAGAACTTCTCGCGCGCGCACCGCAACCTCGCGCACCTCCACCTGCAGCGGGGCGAGTTCGAGAGCGCGATCGAGGAGCAGCGACTCGCCGACGTGCTCGCCGGGTCGGACCCCGAGGCGGCTGCGCGCCGCGCCGACGCGCTCCGGGGGGCTTACGCCGCGTCGGGCGCGCAGGGCTACTGGCGGGCTCGGCTCGAACTGCTGAAGGAAGAGATGGCGGGCTCGCGCGTCTCGCCTTACTCCATCGCGAGCGCCTACGCGCGCCTGGGTGAAGAGGGCGCGGCGCTCGAGTGGCTGCGCCGCGCCTACGAGGAGCGCGACATCGAACTCGTCAACAACCTCAAGACCGACTTCGCCTTCGACGCGATGCGCGATCGCGCGGAAGTCAGAGACCTCATGCGGCGCGTCGGGCTGCCCGAGTAGAGAGCGCCCTTTGGGTCGGAACCGCCTGCCGCAAGCGGGCGGGTCTACTGATTGTTAGATTGCGGAATGCGGAATGCGGATTGAAAGAACACTCAGGCTCTCTCCTTCTGACTCGCATCCTAATCCGCAATCCGAAATCCGCATTCCGCAATCTCATCTCCCGCCCGCTTGCGGCAGGCGGTTCCGACCTGCAACTCGCCCGACTCCCACGCCCTGCCGCCGAGGAACTCGATCAGGTCCTGACACTTGACGTGGAAGCGCGCGAAGTCGGCGATGGTGAGATCGACCGCCGCGGCGTGTTCGGGCGCGCGCGCGACGACGAGCGCGCGAGCGCACGCGAGCGTGCGCTCGCCGAACCAGAGCGACATCAGCTCGGCGCAGACCTCCCGCTCGTGCCGCCTGCTGAGAATGTTCATCCCGACCAGCTCGGCGAGCCAGCGGCGCAGGTGTACGAGCGGCTCCGTCAGAGGTCGGAAGGGCGGCTGTGGCTCGTGCGTGAGCGCCACCTCGTCGTCGCGGAAGTCCTCGTGCTCGAAGAAGAGTTGATAGACCCGCCCGTAGCCGCGCGCGCCCATGTGGCGCATCTCGTAGGCGCGGATCGCCCCCATCGAAGAGAGACCCCACACGCGCCAGCCGCGCAAGAGCGCCTCGCGAATCTCCGCGTGAGAGACCGAGAGGCATTGCTCGAAGAGACCGTCGGCGATAACGATCGTGCCGGGCGTCGTCCGCGCGGCGACGAGGCGCTCCACGTCGCCGCGGCGCACGGGCGGGAGCACGCGCGCGCCCCCGGTCGAGACGCCGCCGGCGGTCGCGCAGTGGAGGCTCGGCCCGGCGAAGAGGAAGCAGTCAGAGACGGTCTCGGACATAGTCCCTCAGACGCAGCCCGACGCGCGGCGCGATCTCGTTGAAGTTTTCGAGGCGGGGGATGATGACGCGAACCACCTGGAGCGGATCGCGCGGCTTCGTGTAAGCCACGCGCAGGACGCGCGCGAAGCCGCACCGGGCGAGCAGAGAGAGCAGCAGCTCGAGCGCCGCCCCGAGGCTCTCGGCGTCTCGCTCGTAGTCGTGAATCTCGTCGAAGCGGATCGTCGAATCGCTTCGCGCGATCCGCGCGCGCATCTCGGCGGCGTAGTCCGCGCGCTCGTGCCACGACCAGCCGTCGAAGCGTCGGTAGCGGTCGATCAGGTCGTCGCGCCCGCCGTGGATGTAGGAGAGTCGGCTTTGCAGCGCCTCGCAGACGGCGCGCGCGAGCGCGATCCGACTCGACGGGTGGCAGCCGAATCCGCCGTTGACGAACACCGGGTTCGCGGCGTCGGGCTCGCAGACGTGCGCCATCAGGAAGGGGACGCGGAAGACGTTCGGCACGTGGCGGACGTAGAGTTCGAGCCCCGCCGCCGAGAGCTTCTCCGCCATCCCGCCGAGCGGCGGGAGCGAGCCGGGCTCGACGAGCGACGAGTGATCGTCGACCGAGAGGAAAGAGATCACGTCGCGCTCGATGACTTCGCAGACGCCGTGCACGGTGGCTTCGAGGACGGAGTTGCCGGAGCACAGGCCGGAAGAGTTCGATCCGAAATACTCGGTCGCGCCCAGTTCGGCGGGGAAGGGCAGAAAGATCAGCTCGGCGGGGACGAGCAGCCGCTCGCCGGTGCGAACGTCCGCCGCTTCGACGCACGGGAGGGGCTCGTCGAGCGGTATCTCCGCGTCTTGCAGCGGGCAGAAGTCGAGGAGGGAGTCGGGGCGCGACGCCCCTTCGTAAACGTCGCGCGCCGGGACGCGAAGCACCTTGAGTCCCGCGCGGTTGTACTCGGCGAAGGCGAACTCGATCGCCTCCATGTAGGCGCCGACCTGCGCCTCGACGGCGCGGACGCCCTTCCCCGCGTTGACGCAGAGCGAGCCGCGCTGCGCCGTCGGGCGGATGCTGGCGAAGACGGGGACGCCGACGCGGTCGAGGCGCGTGATGTCCGTGACGCGGGAGATGCCGAGCCGCGGGGCGAGCGCGCGGGCGCGCGCCAGAGTCACCTCCGGCGCGACCGCCCGCAGACTCGAACTCAGGCGAACGGCTCGATCCGACCCGCGCCTCACCTGCTCTTCTTTGCGCCCCTCTTCGCGCCGCCCGAAGCTTTGCGCGCGCCGCCCTTCGCCTTCGGTGCCATCTTGTCTCTCTCCTGCTCGGAGATCGATCCGGCGGCGCAGAGCCTGTCGTGGACGTGCTTGACGAAACTAGCCACGCGCCGCGGGTCGAGTTCGACCGCGCCGGCTTTCGGGCGCTTGCCTTCCACGCCGTAGACGGCATACGCGGCTGAGCCGGCGAGACCCCGCCGCAACGACGACGCCAGCTTGTCGGCGGTCGCCGCGTCGAGAGTCACCTTGGCGATCCCGCCTGTCTTCTTCGCTGCCATGCTTGTTTGCACCTCGATCGGGGGATGAAACGACGCCGCAAGCTACACCGATCAGCGCGGATCGTCAAACGAAATTTCGCCGCGCCGCGCAAATTTTCGCCGCTCCGCGCGGGGCGGCCGGGCGGGGAGCCGGCGGGGCAGAGAAGCGCGGCGCGCGGTCGAGAAAGCAACCGCGCGCCGCGCTTCGCCTCTTCGTCGCGTTCGTCTACTTCCTGTCCTTGAACTGGTTGTACAACTCCGTGTGCTTGCTGACGAGCGGCACGTCGCGCCCGTTGATGAAGAGGTGGCGGATGTTGGTGCGCGCTTCCAGGAGGTCGCCGTCGGTGACGACGACGTTCGCGATCTTGCCCACGTCGAGCGAGCCGAGCTGAGAGCCAGCCCCGATGATCTGCGCTGGCGTGAGCGTCACCGCGCGGAGCGCGGCGTCCCTCGGCAGGCCGAACGCCGACGCCATCCCGGCATGGTAGGGCAGGTCGCGCACGTTCGCCGCCGTGTCGCCCGTCGAGATGGCGAACTGCACGCCCGCCGCCTGGAGCTTCGAGGCGTTCTCGTACATCAGATCGTAAGCGTCGTCCTCGCGGTTCGGCAGATCGAGCACGCCGGCGATGACGACGGGGACGTTGTGCTCTTTCAAAAACGCCGCCATCTTCCACGCGTCGTTCGCGCCGAGGATGACGGGCTTGAGCTTCATCTCCTCGGCGAAGCGAATCGCCGCGCGGATGTCCGCCTCGCGGTCGGCGCGGAAGACGACGGGGCGCAGGCCGCGCACGTACGGCACGAGCGATTCGAGCACCACGTCGCGGTCGGGGCGCGGCAGCCGGGCGTCGGCGTTCGCCGCGTCCAGCGCGCGGCCGTAAGCCTCGGCGTCGCGCAGGAGTTTACGAATCTGCTCGACCTGACGGTCGCGCTGCGTCGCCGCGTCCGCCGCGGCGCCCGGCTGCTGCTGGACGACGAAGAAGCCGCCGCCGAAGCCGCCGCCAGAGCGCGGGTAGTTGACGACGAGAGCCGCCGTGCGCTCGACAGCCATCTCCGGCGCGGTCGCGCCGAGCAGGTTGACGAGCGCCGCCTGACCGGAGACGAGCCCGCCCTGCGGGGAGCTCAAGACGGTCGTCACGCCGTTGACGCGCGTGACGGCGACGTGCGCGCTGTGCGGGTTGATGCCGTAGAAGGCACGCGCGTTCGGGTTCAGCTCGCCGACCTCCTGCGTGTCCACCCACCCCGTAGCGCCCTGCTCCGTGATCTCGATGAGACCCATCGAGGTGCCGAGATCGATCATGCCGGGGTAAACCGAAAGCCCGCGCCCGTCGATGACGCGCGCGCCCGAAGGGACGGAGACGCTTGCGCCGACCGCCGCGATCTTCCCGTTCGCGATCACCACCGTGCCGTTCTCGATGTCGGGCGCGGAGACGGGATAGACGTGCGCGCCGCGGATGGCGTAAGTGCCGGGCGTGCCCGACAGAAAAGCCGGACCCATATTGCTCGAAGCCTGCTGCGCCGAGGCGGCGACGACCGTGAGCGCGAACGCGACGCAGAGCAGCGCGGCGCGCGAAGTGAAATCGCGACTGAGGCTGATCGCGCGGGCGAAGACTTTCACGCGGGTTGGGTGCTTCATCGGTTGTCGTTACCTCCGTCGATGTCTTCGTCGTCGTCGTGGCTGCCGGGTCGCCGGTTGGTCGATGTAGGTCTGATCGACGCGCGAGTAGACGCTGAACGGGTGCCCGTTCCAGATGGCGATGTCGGCGTCCTTGCCCACGTCGATCGAGCCGGTGCGCGCGTCGATGCCGAGCTGGATCGCCGGGTTGAGCGTGATGAGGCGCAGCGCCTCCTGCTCGGTGAGCCCGCCGTACTTCATCATCTTCGCCGCGTCGATGTTCAGGCGGCGCGCCCGCTCGGAGGAGTCGGAGTTGATGGAGACGACCACTCCCGCCCTCGTCATGATCGCGCTGCTGTACGGGATGGAGTCGTAGGCTTCGAGCTTGTACGCCCAGCTGTCGGCGAAGCTCGACGCGCCCGCGCCGTGGCGCGCGATCTCCGGCGCGACCTTGTAGCCTTCGAGGACGTGCTGCAAGGTCTTGACGCGGAAGCCGAACTCCTCGGCGACGCTCAGCAGCATCAGTATCTCGTCGCCGCGGTAGCTGTGGGCGTGGACGAAGCGCTTGCCCTCGAGGACTTCGACCAGGGGTTCGAGCTGGAGGTCGCGGCGCGGCGGGACGGCGTTGCGCTCGCCCCTCGACTGCGCGGCGCGGTACTCGTCCCAGTCGCGCTTGTAGTTGCGCGCTCTGGTGAAGGCGTCGCGCAAGACCTCCTCCTGCCCCATGCGCGTCTGCGGGTAGCGGCGCGGGGCTGGTCGCGTCGATGACGCGCACGTCCGAGCCCGCGCGGAGGTTCGCGCCGACCGCCGCGATCTTCCCCTTGCGGATCAGGATGTCGGAGCCCGTGAGCGTCCCGTGCGAGGCGGTCAGGATCGTGGCGTTGCGGATCAAAACGTCGCCCGCCGCGCCGACCACCGACGCCGAGTCTGCCGCCGAAGGCGTGCCCGACTCCGGCTTGGTCGGCTGGGTGCGCCGCTGGTTGCCGCGCCGCTGCTGCTGCTGTTGCGGCTGCGTCTGCGCCGACGCGCCCGCGAGCGACCCGGCGAGCGTCGTCAGCGCGACTAAGAGTGCGAATATTTTTCTCATCGTTTCTACTCCGTTAAAAGCCGTGAACGGTGACGTCAGAGCTGTTGGCTCATGGCTAATAGCTAACAGCCTTTTCTTACCTGTCACTTGTCACGGTTCACTTGTCACTGGTTCGATCCCGGTCGCGTGCCCGTAAACGTCGCCGCGCCCTGCGCGCTGGTCGCGCTGCCGCTCATCGTGTTGCCCGTGGCGGTGCCGGTGAAGGTGATCTCCATCGACTGACCCTGAATGTTGAGGACGACGGTGAAGCGGAAGCCTTCCGCGCCGCTGGAGCCGTTGGCGATTTCGGCGGAGCCGAGCGCGCTCTGGAGCGTGCCCGACAGCCGGTTCGCCTCCTGCCTGAGCGTGAGGGCGACCGCCGCCCGGAGGCGTGAAGCCCTCGGGACGCGCTCCCGTGAAGCTGCCGCTGCCGCCGCCGACCGTCGTCACAGAGCCGCGCATCTCGTTGCCCGTGATCGTGCCGGTGAAGGTCGCCTCGGTCGTCTGCGCGGCGAGCGTGACGGGCGCGGTGAACTTCAGCTCGCCCGCGGGGCTCAGCGAAGCGTTCGCGATCTGCGCCGTGCCGAGGTCGCCCTGCAAGCTGCCGTTCAGCCGCTCGCCCTCCTGCCTGAGCATGAGCGTCGCGGTCTTCTCGGGCTGACCCTGTAGCGTGACGCGCAGAGACCACGGACCGGAAACCCCCGCGCCGCTCGCGCCGCCCGCGGCAGCCGCGGCGGGGCGCAGATCGACGGGGCGACCGTCGATGAAGACGTGCGCGATCCTGCGGTCGCGCGCGAAGATGTCGCCGCGCACGACCGTCAGGTTCGCGACCTTCCCCACCTCGATCGTGCCGAGCTGGTTCTCGACGCCGAACAGTTCCGCCGGTCGAAGAGTCATCGCGCGCAGCGCCTCGTCTCGCGCGAGCCCGCCTTCGACCGCGCGCGCGGCGTTCACCAGAAAGTCCGAGAGGTTCGTCAAGCCGCCCGACTGGAAGGCGAAGCGCACGCCCGCCGCGGCGAGCCTGCCCGCGTTCTTCGGCGCGTCAACTCTCTGACGAAGTATCCGGATCGGATCGGGATCGGCGTCGGGCGAGGGCGCGGTCGTGCGGCGCGGGAAGTTGAGCGAGAGGAGCACGGGGACTTTCGCCGCGGCGAGCCGGTCGGCGACCTTCCACGCTTCGAGACCGCCGGAGATCATCGCGCGCAGCTTGAACTCTTCGGCGAGATCGAGCGCGCGCTCGATCTCTCTCTGGCTGTCGGCGGCGAAGACGACCGGCATCTCGCGCGCGAGCGCGGGCTGGAGCGCGGCGAGCGATCTGTCCTGATCGGGCCGGCGCATCCCGCGCGGGCTGCGCTCGTAGATGGCGTTGACCTCGCGGTAGCGCTGCGCGTCGAGCATCATCTGTCGGAACGCGGCGAAGACGCCGAGGAGCGATCCCGGGTAGCCCCCGGTGCGAAGCGGCGTGAAGCCGACGTGCAGCGCGACGGGCGAGCGCACGATCATCTGCTGCGGCGTGTCGCCCGCGAGGTTGATGAGGGCGGACTGTCCGGCGAAGACGCCCTCGCGCGGCGCGGTCAGCGCGGCGGTGATCCCGGCGCTGCGTTCGTTCTCGATCTGATCGCCGCCCGGTCTCAAGAACTCGTCGGCTCTTACCTCGGGCTGCAGGCCGGCGGGCTGCGTCGAGTTGAGCGCGGCGATTTGCGGCGCGTTCTGCGTCGTCGTCGTGATGATGGTGCCGCCGCCCACGCGCTGCGCGCCGGCGACCGCGGGCAAGCCGAGCGTCGAGTTGGCGTCGATCAAGCCGGGGTAGACGGTGAGCCCCGCGCCGTCGATGACGCGCGCGTCCGAGGGCGGCGTGACGTTGGCGCCGACCGCCGCGATCAGACCCTCGCGGACGACGACCGTGCCGCGCGCGATTTCCGCCCCGGAGACGGGGACGATGCGCGCGTTCGTGATCGCGTAGGTGTCTATCGCGCTCGGGCGCTGCGGGTTCGGGTTCTGCGCGCGCGCGCTTCCGCCGAGCGGCGAGAGCGCGAGCGAGAGGGCGAAGGAGGCGCTGACGGCGGCGCGGAGCCGCTGACGTGTGGTTCGCATAGTCATGTCCTACAGACCTTCCGGTGCGGCGGCGACGGCGGCGTAGATGACCGGCATAGGTGACCGGGCACGTGCGTTCCGTGTCGTCTCAACGCATCAGGGCGCAGATTGTGAACTGACGAAAAGATGGAAGTAGTGTCCCGGCTGAGACGGACTCCTCCGCGGAGGCAGAAGCGCGCGTCCTGACTGCTCAAACCTGTTCGCCGGGTGGCTCGTTTTTTTACGCGAGGCGGCATTGTAAGGTTTCCCGCCCCCGCCTGCAACGAAAAGTTTTACCCGGCGAATTAAAAAAATGCGGCGCGCGAGTCCGGACGGACTCGCGCGCCGCTCCCCCTTGTCGCCCGCTTGATCTTTCGCCCGCTTGATCCTTACTTGTGGTTGCCGTTGTGCGCGGCGTTCGCGTTCCCCGCGGCGCCAGCCGCGCCGACCGTGAGCATGTTCTTGACGCTCTTGACGCCGTCGAGCCCCTTCGCCGTCGCCTCGGCTTTCGCCTTCTGCTCCTTGGTGGCGACCGAGCCGCGCAAGGTCACGATCGAGTCGTCCACGTCGACGTTGATGGTCGAGTCGCGGAGATCGTCGACGCCCGCGAGCGCGCCCTTCGCCTTCACCCAGAGCCAGCCGTCGGTGAGCCCCTGCCCGACGGTCTCGCCCTTCTCCTTCGCCTCGCGGCCGTAGCGCTCCTTGTCGCGCTCGTACTCCTCCTTCGTGATCCGCGCGTTGTAGTTGCGGCTCGCGGCGGCGTTCATGTTCGCCGCGTTGGCGTTCAGGTTGGCGTTCACGTTCGAGTGGTTCGTGTTCGCCATGTTGCCGTTGCCGTTCGTGCCCGGATCGCAGGCGGCGGTGAGCGCGGCGAGAGCCGTGCCGACTAGTAGGGCTGCAAGTTTCTTCATCTTCCTTATCTCCTGTCGCAGTAGTTTTGCCTTGACCGTTTTTCGGGCGCGAGCCTGCCCGCGAGCTGTCCAGCGAG
>JAIVJC010000214.1 GCA_020200235.1 Acidobacteriota bacterium
TTTTGGGTTACGGACGGCTTGGGGAAGCAGCACCCAATTAGAGGGGTTCGGCCGTGGAATCAAACCGGTCAACTGTTGCGCCCCATGTCGAAAACGCAATATTTTTAAGGGCGGGACTATGCCGCCTCTTCTTTAATCAGTTCCTCGTATTCAAGGTTAGGCAACTCACGCCGCTTGCGCCCAAAACTTCGGCTTCAATCCCAACTCAAACATCGACTGAATCAAACAACAGATGTTGTGGCAGAGAACCTTGCATAACACTTCATTGATCTGCGCCCGCTCCAACTTACTCCGCACGGCATCCCCGAACTTAGATTTAATCATGTGGAATGTCGTTTCCACGTTGGATCGCTTGTGGTAGTTGTCCATGAAGCGTTCTTGATTGTAGCTGTAATAATGAAACACGAAATGAAGGCTGATGCCCGCGCGCCGTCCGAGTGGTGGTATAGTGCGCGGCGTCCTCGCGGCGGAGAGCCGCGCGGGCGACGTGAATCGCGCGCAGGGGGGCGGCAGACGCAAGACGTGCTGGCGCCCTTTGTCCATTCTCACTACTTTCCACACCGAAGGAGGAGCCCCGATGAGACCCGACCGCGAATCGCTCAACGCACTGAGGCAGGAGTACGAGGAGAAGGCGCGCTCGCTGAAGTCTTACGTCACAGAGTTGGGCGAGACGTGCGCCAGGTGCGGCACCGACCACGCGCTGATCGAAGAAGACCTGATGAAGGCGGAGCACGACGCGCGGCACTTCGAGGAGAAGCTGGCGGAGCTCGGCGAGATGCTCGCGGGCGAGTACGACGAGATAACTTTCTGGGTGCGGAAAGACTCGGCGGGCGAGTGGCGTTGGAACCTGCGCGCGGCGAACGAACGCATCATCGCCGACTCCGGCGAGGGCTACCGACACAAACAAGACTGCCTCCACGCCATCGAGCTGGTCAGACACTCGACGCACGCGCCGGTCAAAGAAGGGAAGTAAGCACGCGACGAAAGGGAGCCGGTGACGCGCGCCGCAGCGTGCGCCGCGCCTCAGGCGCTGGCGACTTTGAGGGAGTAGCGTTCGAGCTTGAGGTAGAGACCGCGGCGCGTGAGACCGAGCTCGCGCGCGGCGCGTGAGATGTTGCCGGAGGAGGTGATCGGGCGTGATGACGGTCGAGTCTTCGGCGCGCGCGACGACGCGCTGAATCTCGTTGCAGAGCTGTCGGACGTTGCCGGGCCAGTCGCAGACCATCAGGAGGTCGACCGTCTGCGGCGTGATCTGCACGTCCTTGCGCCCGAACTTCGCCGAGTAGTGGTTGACGTAGTAGTTGACGATCGCCGGGACTTCCGAACGCCGCTCGCGAAGCGGCGGCACCCGCAGGCGGATGACGTTGAGGCGGTAGTACAGGTCCTCACGGAAGCGCCCGTCCGCCACCATCTTCTCCAGGTCCGTGTTCGTCGCCGCGATCACCCTCACGTCGACCTTCACCGGGCGCTGCTCGCCGAGCGGCTGAATCTCTCCCTCTTGGAGGAAGCGCAGGAGCTTCGGCTGCACGTCGAGCGGGAGGTCGCCGATCTCGTCGAGGAAGAGCGTGCCGCCCGCCGCCGTGCGGATGACGCCTTGCGAATCGTTGGTCGCGCCCGTGAACGATCCTTTGCGGTAGCCGAAGAGGTAGGCGTCACTCAACTCTTTCGGCACCGCCGTGCAGTTGAAGGGGATGAAGACCTTCGCGCGGCGCGACGACAGGGAGTGGATGGCGCGCGCGACCAATTCTTTGCCCGTGCCGGATTCGCCGGTGATGAGGACGGTCACGTCGGAAGAGCGAATCTTGTGCACCTCTTCGACGAGGCTCGCCATCGCCGGGCTCGAATGGATGAAGCCGGGCATGAGGCTCGCGCCCGCCAGGTCGTTCGTCTCGCGCGCCGTGCGCCCCGAGTTGACGCGCGCGCGCAGGGCGCAGACGTTCATCCCCAGCTCGACGACCCTCAGGAGCGAGTCGAGCGGCACGCCGCCGTGCAGCGCCGCCGCCTCGCGCGGCTCGACGTAGAGGATGGCGGGCGCGGCGTTCGTCGGGTGCAGCACGACGACCGACCCGCCGCGCGCGTCCGCCGCGACATCGCGCTCGCGCTCCGTCTTCGCCGCGAGCAGCTCGGCGGCGAGGAGCGCGTTCTCGTCCGCGTCTCCGCCGTGCGACGCCGCGACCTTGATCGCGCCTTCGTCGTCCTGTTCCGCGACGACGACGCGGCTCGCGTCAGTCTCCTGCTCGACGACCGCCGCCAACTCCCTCAACAACAACTCGCGCGAGGCGGTCGCCTCGGCTAAGCGCAGGGTCAGCAGTTGCGCGAGCGCGGTCGCCTCCTGCCGCTCCGCCGTCGGAGCGTCGCCGATCTCCAGCGCGGCGAGAGCCTGCTCGGCGCGCTCCACGTCGGGCGGCGCGCCCAGCTCGCGGAAGGCGCGCAGCGCGCGCGAGAAATGTTCGGCGGCGCGCTCGGGTTGCGCCGTGCGGTGCGCCTCGCCCAAGCCGTAGGTGGCGAGCGCGGTGCGGTAGCGGTCGCCGAGGATCGAGAAGATCGAGATGCTGCGACCGAAGTGGTGCGCGGCGAGCGTGGTGTCGCCCTGCGCGAGCGCGCACAGCCCGTGCAGGCGCTGCGACTCGCCCGCGACGGCGAGGTCTGCCGCCGAGTCGGTCGTCTGCTCGGCAACTTTTTGCAGCTCGGCTTCCGCCCCCTCGGCGTCGCCGCGGCGCAGGGAAACTTCGGCGAGCAGGAGGCGCGAGTCGCAGACCGCCTGCCGGTCGCCGATGCGTTCGGCGAGGAGCAGCGCGTCGCCCGCGTCCGAGAGCGCGCGGTCGGGTTCACCCATCGCGAGGCGGCAGCGCGCGCGCGTTCTCAGCGCCTGACCCGCGTACCACTTGTTGCCGTGCTCGGTGGCGACCTCGACGGCGCGCGTCAGGTTGCGGAAAGCCTCCGCGTGGTTCCCGCGCAGGAGCTGCAGCTCCGAGAGCGAGTCGAGGATCATCGGCACCTGCGCGCCGCGCTCGTCGATCTCGGTGGCGAGCGCGAGCGCGTGATCCAACACTTCCTGCGCGCGCGCCCAGTCGCCGACGAGCATCAGGTTGATGCCGAGGTTGTTGTAGCCGAGCGCGGCGTTCGCCTTGTGCTCGGTGCGCTCGTAGTAGCTGATCGCTTTTTCGAGGTAGCCGATCCCCTCGTGCGGGCGCTTGAGGAACCAGCACGCGCCCGCCATGTTGGCGTAAATCTTGCCGAGCAGGTAGGTGGCGGGGTGATCGCCGACGAGTTTGAGCGACTGCCCGAAATTCTCGAGCCCGGGCTCGTAGTTGCCCTCGTAGGTTTGCGCGAGACCGATGGCGAAGTAGGCTTCAGCCATGCCGCGCCAGTCGCCCGTGCCGCGGTAGTGTTCGAGCGCCCGCCCGGCGTGATCGCGCGCGAACGGGTACTCGTTGATGTGCCGGTAGACGCGCGCCAGCGCCATGTAGAGCGCGCCGAGCTGCGCGCTCGAATTCGACTCCTCGGCTTCGCGCAGCGCGGCGTTCAAAAGCGCGATGGCTTTCGGGTGATCGCCCTCGTAGTTGTAGGCGAGCCCGAGCTGCACGCGCACGAGCGTCGCCGTCTCGGCGTCGAGCGCGGCGCAGACCTTCGGCGACTCGTAGACGAGGACGGCGTTCAGCGAGTCGCGGTAGTGGCCCTGCATCTCGAGGGCGGCGGAGAGCAGGCAGCGTGCGCGCGCGAGCAGCGTGTCGTCGTAGCGCGTGGCGCGCACGATCTGGCGCAGGCGCGCCTCCGCCTCGCCCGTGCGGCCGCAGTCGAGCATCTCGCGCGCCGACTCCAGCTCGGCGAGCAGCGAGGCGGTGTCCGACTCCGAGCGCGGGCGCGCGTGGCGCCGCGCCTCGTCGAGGCTGACGATCTGATCGCCGCCCGCGGGCTTCGCGGGATCGACTTCGTGAGGTGAACGCGTTTTCATCGACAAAGTTGTTCGGGGCTCGCGCGTGCGCCTGCCGTCGAGACGCTCGGTGAGTTACGTTGGGGAAAAAACGTCTGGAAGTTGTTGGGCGCGACCTTCTGGATAGAACTCCAACCCTCGAAACACTGCCAAAGGCTCGGAGATTCCAGAATCTAACAGAGCTTGAGAGGTGTGACAAGTGACAAGTGACAAGTGACGGGTGACAGGTAAGACAGTCTGGAGTCATGAGTCGGGAGTCGGGAGTCGGGAGTCAACTCAATCTGCAATCATCTTCGACTCCCGACTCATGACTCCAGACTCTAGACTTTTCCTGTCACCCGCCACGGTTTACCTGTCACGGTTTTTTGGCACGGGCTTTGACCTTTAGCGAGAAGTGTTGTATTGAGCAATCTAATCTCGAACGGAAAGTGTGCGGCTGTGTCGACCGCGCGTACCGGGAAGGTACGCGGGCGAAGATTTGGGCGCTGCCGCCCGCGGTTAAGTGGTAAAGTTCGTCCCTGCAAAAGCTCTTATGATTTCTTGAGGTCGGGCACGACGCGTGCCCCCTCGTCTCGGGGAGTCTCAAGATGGTCACATCGGTCGCCGCGCCCAAGAAACGGATCAGCCCCTTCAGGCGCTGGATGCTGAAAGGTCTGTACGAGGAGACACAGACGCCCGAGGGGCCGCACGAGCGCGAGGGGCATCACCACCAGCACCCGTGGTGGAAGGTGATGTGCCTGACCGGCGTCGACTACTTCTCGACGCTCGGCTACCAGCCCGGCATCGCCTTCATCGCCGCCGGCGCTCTCTCGCCGATAGCCACGCTCATCCTCGTGCTGCTGACGTTGTTCGGCGCGCTGCCGATGTACAACCGCGTCGCGGCGGAGAGCCCGAACGGCGACGGCTCGATCTCGATGCTGGAGAACCTTCTGTCGCGCTGGAAGGGGAAGCTCTTCGTGCTCTGCCTGCTCGGTTTCGCGGCGACCAGTTTCATCATCACGATCACGCTCTCGGCGGCGGACGCCACGGCGCACATCATCGAGAACCCCTACGTGCCCCACTCCCTGATGAGCCATCGCGTTGCGGTGACGCTCGTGCTCATCGCGATGCTCGGCGCGGTCTTCCTCAAGGGCTTCAAGGAGGCGGTCGGGATCGCCGTCGTCATCGTCGTCCTGTACATCCTGCTTAATGTCATCGTCATCGCGACGGGCTTCTACCATCTCGCGGTGCGACCACAGCTCCTCATCGACTGGAAGAACGTGCTGTTCGGCACTTACCGTAACCCGCTCCTGATGCTCGGCTCCGCGCTCATCATCTTCCCGAAGCTGGCGCTCGGCTTGTCGGGGTTCGAGACGGGCGTGGTGGTCATGCCCCTCGTGCAGGGCGACCGCGGGGATGATCCCAAAAAGCCCGAGGGGCGCATCCGCAACACGCGAAAACTGCTCGCCACCGCCGCGCTCATCATGAGCGTCCTGCTGATCACGAGCAGCATCGTGACGACCACCCTGATCCCGCCCGACGAGTTCCGCCCCGAGACGGAGACGACCGAAGCCGGCGCGGCGAGCGGTCGCGCGCTGGCTTACCTGGCGCACACCTTCCTCGGAGACCTGTTCGGCACTCTTTACGACATCAGCACCATCGCGATCCTCTGGTTCGCCGGTTCTTCGGCACTAGCCGGACTGCTCAACATCGTGCCCCGCTACCTGCCGCGCTACGGGATGGCTCCGAACTGGGCGGGGGCGACGCGCCCGCTCGTCTTCGTCTTCACCCTGGTCGCCTTCGCCGTCACCTTCATCTTCAACGCGGACGTTGAGGCGCAGGGCGGCGCCTACGCCACGGGCGTGCTCGCACTGATGAGCTCCGCCGCTGTCGCCGTGGCGCTGTCGACGTGGCGCGAGGGGAGTTGGAAGCGTTGGGGGTTTATGCTGATCGCGCTGATCTTCATCTACACCACCGTCGTCAACGTCATCGAGCAACCGGAGGGGATCAAGATCGCCTCGTTCTTCATCGCCTTCATCAGGAGAAGAGGGACGACAACCACATCCCGACCAGAGAGCCCGTCCTCTTCTTCGAGGTCAAGCCGTGCGACGCCTCGGAGTTCTCGCAGGCGATGCGGGTGCAGGGCGTGGACGTGGAGGGCTACCGGGTGCTCAGGACGGAGAGCGCGGCTGTCCCGAACGCCATCGCGGCCTTCCTGCTCTACCTGAGAGACACGACGGGGAAGGTGCCGCACGTCTACTTCGGGTGGAGCGAAGGGAACCCCCTGGCGTACCTCTTCCGCTACATCGCGTTCGGAGAAGGTGACACCGCGCCCGTCACGCACGAGGTCTTGCGCCAAGCGGAGGAAGACCCGGAGAAGAGACCAGTGGTGCACGTCGGCGGGTGAGCCGCTGACTTTCTCGTGTTGATTTCGCCAAACGATGGGCGTAGCATCCGGTCGTTGAAAATTTGTCTGCCGAAGTCGCTCACCGCAGCCCGCACGGGCGCGAGAGGGGCGGCGCGGGGGAACCAACGTCCTGCCTCCAGAGCAGGACACGGGGCGCATCTTGCAGCAGCCAGTCTGCTGTGAGGGGAACACTTCCAGTTCAAGCCCGTCAGCTAACCTCGCAGGCTTTTCGGGAAGGGCAACGCCGCGCGACTCTGCAAGGGGCGCGGAAGCACGTAGCTTCCGCGCCCCTTTGTCGTGTGCGCACCGTTGCGAGGGGGTGAGCATGGCGAAGGCGAATAAATCGTCCGGCGCGAAGAGCGGCTTCAAGCGGTGGATGCTGCAAGGTCTGCACGAGACGCAGACGCCCGAAGGACCGCACGAGCGCGTGGGGCAGCACCACCAGCACCCTTGGTGGAAGGTGATGTGCCTGACCGGCGTCGACTACTTCTCGACGCTCGGCTACCAGCCCGGCATCGCCTTCATCGCCGCCGGCGCTCTCTCGCCCGTCGCGACGCTGATCCTCGTGCTGCTGACGCTCCTGGGCGCGCTGCCGATCTACAGCCGCGTCGCGGCGGAGAGCCCGAACGGCGAGGGCTCGATCTCGATGCTCGAACGACTCCTCTCGCGCTGGAAGGGCAAGCTCTTCGTCCTCGTCCTGCTCGGCTTCGTCGCGACCGACTTCGTCATCACGATCACACTCTCGGCGGCCGACGCCACGGCGCACGTCGTCCAGAACCCTTACGCGCCCGCGTGGATGCAGCACCAGGTCTTCGTCACGCTCGCCCTCATCACCATGCTCGGCGCGGTCTTCCTCAAGGGCTTCAAGGAGGCGATCGGGCTCGCCGTCGTGCTCGTCGGCGCGTACCTCCTGCTGAACGCGGTCGTCGTCGGCTACGGACTCTACGAGCTCTTCTTCCGCCGCCCGGACGCCTTCTCGAACTGGACGCACGCGCTGCTGCGCCACCCGCGCGTCCACGGCAACCCGTTCATGGTCGTCGGCGTCTCGCTGCTCCTGTTCCCGAAACTCGCGCTCGGCCTCTCCGGCTTCGAGACCGGCGTCGCTGTGATGCCGCTCGTGAAGGGCGAGAAGGGCGACACGACGGGGAGCCCTTTGGGGCGCATCCAGGGGACGAGGAAGCTGCTGCTGACGGCGGCGCTCATCATGAGCGTCTTCCTGATCACGAGCAGCATCGTGACGACGACGCTGATCCCGCCGGAGAGGTTCGAGCTGCCGGTCGAGGGGGCACAGACCGTGACGGCGAACGGGCGCGCGCTCGCCTTCCTCGCCTACCAGTTCTTCGGCAGCGGCTTCGGCACGCTCTACGATCTCTCGACGATCGCGATCCTCTGGTTCGCGGGCGCGTCGGCGATGGCGGGCCTGCTCAACATCGTGCCGCGCTACCTTCCGCGCTACGGCATGGCCCCGAACTGGGCCGGCGCGACGCGCCCGCTCGTCTTCGTCTTCACCTTGGTCGCCTTCGCCGTCACGCTCATCTTCAAGGCCGACGTGGAGGCGCAGGGCGGCGCCTACGCGACCGGCGTCCTGGTCCTGATGTCCTCGGCGGCGGTCGCCGTCACGCTCTCGACCTGGCGCGCGGGTAAGAAGGGTAAGACACTTGCGTTCGCACTGATCGCGCTCGTCTTCGCCTACACGACCGTCGTCAACGTCATCGAGCGCCCCGAGGGGATCAAGATCGCCTCGTTCTTCATCGGCGCGATCATCGTCGTCTCGCTCCTCTCGCGCGTCTGGCGCACGACCGAGCTGAGGGTCGAGCGGGTCGAGCTGGACGAGCTGGCGCAGCGCTTCGTCGAAGAGGTCGGGCGCAACCGCGGCGACATCCGCATCGTCGCCAACCGCTGCGACGCGGGCGACGTCAACGAGTACCGGGCGAAGGAATTGGAGAAGAGGGACGACAACCACATCCCGACCAGAGAGCCCGTCCTCTTCTTCGAGGTCAAGCCGTGCGACGCCTCTTGGCGTACCTCTTCCGCTACATCGCCTTCGGCGAGGGCGACACCGCGCCCGTTACGCACGAAGTCCTGCGCCAGGCGGAGGAAGACCCGGAGAAGCGACCCGTCGTCCACGTCGGAGGGTGATTCGATTGCCGCTTAAGAGAAGTAATAGCGCGCTGCTCTTCAAAGAAAGTGGAAGCGCGAAAGGGGGAAGGATCGTCTAGGGAAGTTAAGGTGGAGGGCGGCGCGACAGCGTCCTCTTGGGGTACTCGTCGGGCGGGCGCGGGTCGTGTCTCTTCTCGGCGATCAGCCTGCAGGCGGGCTCTGAGAGTTTTTCCATCGTGCTCCCGAACTTCACCTCCTTCCACTTCTCCGTAATGTCTCCCTCACGCGAACGGATGGGCTCGCCCTTGGGATCGAGAAAAGTCGTCTCGTAAATCCTGTACTGCCTGGCGGCGCACTTGAGCTCTATCGTTTCGAGGAGGGTCTTGTACTTCACACCGGGCAGCTCGCCCACGGCTTCCGGTTTCGAGAAGACCGTGCGGAATCGCACGCGACCGATGCCGTTGCCGCCGAACGTCACCCTGGAGGTGTTCATTTCGACGATCGAATCTTCGAAGGTGTAAACGCGCTGCCACTTGTCGCCATCCTGTGGCGCCACCGCGGCGGGTAGCAGTAGCAACACAACCGTGAGGATTCGCATATTGCTGTTAGTGGCGAGCCCCCGCGGCGCTCGCCGCGCGAGTGGTTCGGTTGGACGCGCCGAGGTGGAGCGGCGGCTTCTCTGTCGCGCGGAGTTAGCTTTCCTGGTTCTCCGCCGCGCCGCGACTCGCGAGGAAGCAGGAGCGGCAGAAGACCGGGCGACCCTGCGAGGGGTAGAAGGGGACGGTCGTCTGCTGACCGCACTGCGCGCAGCTGACCGAGACCTCGATGCGCTGCCGCACCCCGGCGGCTTGCGCCGCGGCGATGGCCGAGAGCCGTTCGTTCTTCGCCTGCTTGCAGGGCTTGCAGCGCTTGGGCTCGTTCTTCAACCCCTTGTCGTGGAAGAAGACCTGCTCGCCCGCCGTCCAGACGAACTCCTCGTTGCAGTCAACGCACAGAATATTCCGATCCTGGAACTCCATCTCGGCGTGATCCCACTCTCCGTTCTCTCTGCCTGTGGCTGGAACCTGTGACATGGCGTGACCCCCCACGGTTGTGACCCCTCCGAGCCGAATCTTTGTGAGACTAAACTGTCCGGCTGGGCGTGCTCGCTTGTAGATCGGCGGCTGCGAGGATAAGTCCGAGACCAGAAGAGCCGTGACGGCGCGGAAATCCGACGGGGCGCGACGCGGCGCGAAAGCCGACCTTTGTGGGTAAGCAAAGTATAACTATGCCGAAACGGTGTCAAGGTTTAGTTTGCCGCCCCGGCGCCCCCGGCCGCAACGTCTTGACACCCCGCGCGCGCGCGTGACAGCATCCGCCGCGCGAGCCGCCGGGAGGCTCGAAGTCGAATCAGGGACGGCACGACTCTCATGAAGATACTCGTCGTCGGCTCCGGCGGCCGCGAGCACGCGCTCTGCTGGTCGCTCGCGCAAACTTCCGACACGCGGCACACCATCTTCTGCACGCCCGGCAACGACGGCATCGCGCAGATCGCGCGCACCGTCGCCTTAGGCGCGACCGACGTGAAGTCGCTCGCGCGCTTCGCCGAGGACGAGCGCATCGAACTCACCGTCGTCGGCGGCGAAGCGTCGCTCGCCGCCGGACTCGCCGACGAGTTCGCCGCGCGCGGTCTCGCCGTCGCGGGACCGAACGCGAGGGCGGCGCAGCTCGAATCCAGCAAGGCGTTCGCCAAAGACTTCATGGCGCGGCACGGCATCCCGACGGCGCGCTACCGGGTCGCCGAAGGCGCGAATGATGCGCGCGAGATTTTGCGCCGCGGCGAGTTCGGCGACGGGGAAGCTCCCGTCGTCGTCAAAGCCGACGGGCTCGCCGCCGGCAAGGGCGTCGTCGTCGCGCGCGACCGGGCGGAAGCCGAAGGCGCGATCTCGGAGCTGATGGAAGAGGGAAAGGTCGGCGACGAAGCCGCGCGCCGCGTCGTCATCGAAGAGGCGCTCACGGGGCGCGAGGCGTCGCTGCTGTTCTGGACTGACGGGAAAGATTATCTGCTGATGCCGCCCGCGCGCGACCACAAGCGCGTCGGCGAGGGCGACGCCGGCGCGAACACCGGCGGCATGGGCGCGATCACCTCACCCGACGTGTTGGACGCCGAGACTCACGCGCGCTGCGTCCGCGAGATCGTCGAGCCGACGCTCGCCGGGCTCGACGCCGAACGGCTCGACTTCCGCGGCGTCGTCTTCGTCGGCTTGATGCTCACCCCCGACGGCGCGCGCGTGCTCGAATACAACGTCCGCTTCGGCGACCCCGAAGCGCAGGCGATCCTCGTGCGCCTGCGGAGCGACCTCTGCGCGATCTTCTATTCGGTCGCGCGCGGGCGTCTCGGCGAAGCGCGCGCCGACTGGACGGACGACTCCTCAGCCTGCGTCGTCCTCGCCTCGCGCGGCTACCCCGAAAAGCCCGTGACGGGCGACTCCATCGCAGGGCTCGACGCCGCCTCGGCAGACCCGCGCGTCCAGATCTTCCACGCCGGGACGAAGCGCGACGCCGGCGGCGCGTGGCTGACGGCGGGCGGGCGCGTCCTCGGCGTGACCTCGACCGGCGCGACGCTCGGCGAAGCCCTCGCGCGCTGCTACGCCGCGGCGAGCCGGATCAGTTGGGAGGGGATGCACTACCGGCGAGACATCGGAAAGTTCCTTTGATTTCGGATTGCGGAATGCGGAATGCGGATTGAAAACATCAAGACGCGAAGTGCAGCTTTAACCCACATTCAACCGGCTCCGGTAGTAATCCGCAATCCGCATTCCGCATTCCGCAATCGTCAAGAGTCCTGTTATACTGCGCGCGCGGCTCGCCGGTTGAAGATGCAACCGCGCGCCGCGCGCGCTCGTATGATGTTTGTGCCGCGGGCGCGCGTTGGAAAATTCGCCGCGCCCGCGCTGGGGTGGCGGGGCGGGTCGGAGGAGCGGCAACAGAGATGAGTAGCTGGAGCAGGTTCAAGCGTTCGATGAAGGCGATGTTCGGCGGCCTGATCGAGAAGACCGAAGACCCGGAGCTGATCCTTCAGCAGACGATCCGCGAGATGCGCGACCGCGTGCCGGAGCTGAACAACTCGGTCGCGAACGTGATGGCGACCGAGCGCCTGCTCGCGAAGAACAAGGAGCGGCTGGGGCAGCAGGTCGTCGATCTCGACTCGAAGATCAAAGCCTCGATCAAGATGGGGCGCGACGATCTCGCCACCGCCTACATCGGTCAGCTCCAGCAGGCGCAGCTCGACCACCAGCGCACCATCCAGCAGCTCCAGTCAGCCGAGGTCGCCTCCAAGCAGGCCCTCAAAGCGCGCGACAACTACGTGATCCAGATGCAGCGCCGCACCGCCGAGGCGATGCAGCTCATCAACCAGGCGAAGCAGGCGAAACTCCAGGAGCAGCTCGCGCAGACGATGGAGTCGTTCCAGCTCGGCGACGACGCCTCGACCTTCAACGAGATGCGCGACAAGATCGACCGCCGCGCGGCCGCCGCCGAGGCGAAGATACAGTTGGGCGCGGCGAGCGTGGACGGGCAACGGTCAGTCGTGATCAGGAATCTCTGAGTGAGCGTCGGTGTGGTCTTCGTGGTCGTCAGGGTTTTGAAACAAGGGGCGGCGCGCTCCGAGTCGGAACGGGAGTAGCGCCCGCGCGCGGTGCAGGTTATGGCGGACATTAAAAAGGTCGATCTTCAGTATTTGCAGGAGGCGGTTAAAGAGCCCGTCAACTTCTGGGGCATGGCGGGCTTCGCCGTCGCCGCCGCCTACACCGGCTCGGTCATCCCGCTCGGCGCGGCGCTCATCGCCGAGGGGCTCTACCTCGCGACCGTGCCCGCCAACAACCTCTACCGACGGCTCGTCGACCGCCGCAACAAGAAGCAGCTTTACGAGATGCGCCGCAAGCAGCGCGAGCGCCTGATCGAGACCTTCGATCCGCGCGAGCGCGAGGCGGTGCTCTACCTGAAGTGGCTCAAGAAGCAGATCTTCGACAACTACCTCAAGTTCACCGGCGCGCGCGACGTGCCGCAGAACATCCAGACGCTCGAACAGCGCTGGGAGGACTTCGTCGATCTGCTCGACGTGTACCGCCGGCGCAAGCACCACCTGCGCTCGATCAACCGGCAGGCGGTGCAGAACCAGCTGACGCAAGCCGAGCGCGCGGTCGAGAACGCGCCCGACGACAGGGCGCGGCGCATCCAGTCGGCGAACGTCGAGATTCTGAAGCGGAGGGTCGCCGCCTTCGGCGATCTCGAAAAGTCCGTCAAGCTGGTCGAGGGGCAGTTGCAGTCCATCGAGAACTTCTTCGGTCTCGTCAACGATCAGGTCGTGACGCTCCCCACCCCGGAGCGCGTCTCCGCGCTCGACTTCGAGCAGCTCTCTGACTCCATCGCCATGACGAAGGCGATGCTCGAAGAGACTTCGGACGTGATGGGCGCGCTCGACGATCACAACCGCCAGGCGGGCAACTTCGATCTGCTCCCGTCGAAGTAGCGACGAGCGCGGCGTGAGCCCTTTCAACTGCGAAGGCGCGGAACGTTGCTGAAAACGTTCCGCGCCTCACTTTTTCAGGCGCGACTATTAAGCCCCGAAGGGGCGGAATTGAATAGCTTGGGGCGACGCCCCAAGACCAGGAGCGTAAATAGTCTTGAGCCCCGGAGGGGCGGAATAAGATTCTCGCGTGTAATCTTATTCCGCCCCTCCGGGGCTTAACGTTTAGTTCGGTGATAAATTCCTGGGGCGTTGCCCCAAGCTGTCACATCACGCCCCTTCGGGGCTTTAAGATTTTCAGGTGCCGCTCCCGACGAGAATGTTTTCCAGCGCGGCTTCGTCGAGCCGGTAGGTCTCGTTGCAGAAGTGGCAGGTCATCGCCGCGCCCTTGTCCTCGCGCAGGATCAGCTCGAGCTCGCCCCGCTCAATCGAAGAGATCATCGAGACCGCGCGCTCGTACGAGCACGAGCACGCGAAGCCCACCTCCCGCTCCTCCAACACCTCGAACTCGATGCCGCCCAGAGCCGTGCGCAAGAGATCGACGGGCTGCGCGCCCGCGCGCACGAGAGTCGTCACGTGCGGAGTCCGCCTGATCGCGTCCTCAATCGCCGCCACGGTCCTGTCGTCCGCGCCGGGCATGACCTGAATCATGAGACCGCCAGCCGCCTCGACGAACCACTCGCCGCCCTCGTCGCGCGCCCGCACCAGCACGCCGAGCTGCACCGCCGAGGGAATCTGCTCCGACTTCGCGAGGTAGTAGGCGAAGTCCTCGGCGATCTCACCCGACACGATGGGCACGGAGCCGCGGTAGGGCTCCTTGTACAGACCGATGTCGTAGCCCGACTCGTGCGTGACGTAAAACATCCCGCCGCCGACCACGCCTCTCACGTCGAACTTCCCGTCCTCGTTCAGCGGCACGTCCGCCTCGGGCACTCGCGCGTAGCCGCGCACCCCTCCCAGCGCGTTCGCCTCGGCGGTGATCCCGCCGACCGCGCCGTCGCAGACGATCTGCACCGTCAGCCGATCCAGCTCCTTGAGGCCGGAGCCCAGGAGCAGCGCGCCCGTGAGCGTGCGACCGAGCGCCGCCGCCACCGTGGGCGAGGTCTCGTGCCGCCGCGCCGCCTCCGCCACGAGGTTCGTCGTCACCGCCGCCATGCAGCGGATGCCGCCGTCGGTAGCCGTCGCGCGCACCAGCCTGTCTGCGCCCGTGTTCACCTGTCGTTCAGACAACTCGTCCGCCCCCTCGAATCGCGATCCGGAATATTCCCGGCCCGGTCGGAAAAAAATATTTTCTGCGCCGATCTTTCGGCGCCCGCCGCGCCCGTTCGTCGTCCGCCCGCGGCGTGTGAAACGGCGTTTAAATGAGCCTGTTATGATGCCTTTAGCCGGTCGCCGGTTGTGTTAACGTAAATCCTCAGTGTGCCCACCCTATGGGACTGTAGAGAAAGCATGATACAATATATTGCGTTCAGGGTATTGACAGCCGGTGGTGTGCTATGTATACTCCGCTCCGCTTCGAGGGGGCGGGAGAAATTGCGAACCGGGAGCGGTCGCCGACCGGCGGCAAGCTCCGGCGCGGGGGCTCTTTCGCCCGAGCAGAGCCAGCCAAATATCCAAAGTCATAACCGGCAAACGGGCGCGTCGTGTGCGACGCGCGCGCCGGGGTGTCCTCAAAAAACTCAGCGCGTTCCAGACGCCGCGCCCGGCGCAAGAAAGGTAGAGAGAGATGAGCACAGTGGTGGAGCCGAATTCTTCGCAGGGCAGTCTGCTTGCCGCCAAGCCCGCGAAGGCACGTCCGGGAGTCGTCGAGTTGGGTCTCAACGCGCGCAAGGTCGTCAGCAAGCGCTACTCGCTGAAGGACGCGAAGGGCAACCCCATCGAGGAGTGGGCGGACGTGGTGCGCCGCGTCGTCGGTCACGTCTCGCTCGCGGAGACCGAGCCGACGAAGCGCGACGAGTTCTACGACGCGATGTCGGGCATCATGCTGCGCCGCGAGTTCGTACCCAACACGCCGTGCCTCGTCAACGCCGGGAAGCCGGCGGGGCAGCTCGCCGCCTGCTTCGTCCTCGACGTGCCCGACTCCATCGCCGGGATCATGAAGACGGCGACCGACGCCGCGATCATCCACCAGTCGGGCGGCGGCACGGGCTTCACCTTCGAGAAGCTGCGCCCCACGGGCGGGCTCGTGCGCTCGACGCACGGCGTCGCCTCGGGTCCCGTGTCGTTCATGAACATCTTCAACACGACGACCGACACGGTGAAGCAGGGCGGCGTGCGCCGCGGCGCAAACATGGGCATCATGCGCGTCGATCACCCGGACCTGCTCCGCTTCATCCACGCCAAAAACGATCAGCACTCGCTGACTAACTTCAACATCTCCGTCACCGTCACCGACAAGTTCTTCGACGCGGTGGACGGGGGCGAGTGGTACCAGCTGAGCTTCGACAACCAGCCGTGGGCCTCGGCGCACCGCTACGCCGAGCCGGGCGTCATCTTCATCGACGAGGTCAACCGCCGCAACCACATGATGAAGTCGATGGGCCCGATCTACGCGACGAACCCGTGCGCCGAGCAAGCCCTGCACTTCAACAACTCGTGCAACCTCGGCTCGGTGGACGTGGCGAAGTTCTTCGACGCGGAGACGCGCGTCGACTGGGATCGCCTGAGCGAGACCGTCCGCTGGTCGACGCGCTTCCTCGACAACGTGATCGACGTGTGCGCGTGGCCCCTGCCCGAAATCGACAACGTGGTGAAGCGCACGCGCCCCGTGGGGCTCGGAATCATGGGCTTCGCCGACCTGTGCCTCATGCACAAGATCGCCTACGGCTCGCAGGAGTCGATCGACTTCATGGAGGAGCTGATGGGCTTCGTCCGCCGCGAGGCTTGGACGGAGTCGTGCCAGCTCGGCGCGGAGCGCGGCGTCTTCCCCGAGTACGAGCCGAACAAGGAGGCTTACGACCAGTTCCTGCGCGATGAGATCGGCATCCCCGCCGACATGCTCACCCCGCGCAACTACGAGACGACGACGATCGCGCCGACCGGCACGATCTCGCTCGTCGCCGAAACCTCCTCCGGCGTCGAGCCGAACTTCTCCTGGGCTTACGTCCGCCACGACACGCTGGGCAAGCGCACCTACGTCCACACGGTCGCCGCGCGGGTGCTCGGCATGGAAGTCGATCAGACCGATCAGGACTCCATCGACGCGGCAGCCGAGCACGTCGTCGCGCACGAGGCGGGGCTGCCCGACTACTTCATCTCCGCCATGTCGATCAGTGCGGAGCAGCACGTGCGCGTGCTCGCCGCCGCGCAGGCGCACGTCGACAACGGAGTGTCGAAGACCTGCAACGGGTCGAAGGACGACACGCTCGAATCGGTCGATCACCTCTACCGCCTCGCGCGCGAGCTGGGCTGCAAAGCCGTCAGCTACTACCGCGACGGCTCGCGCGATTCGCAGGTGCTCTCGAACATGAAGGCGCAGGAGCCGAAGGGAGAGATCGCGTGCGATCCGGCGATCACGATGGAGGCCGCCGTCCCCGCGCACGACGCGACGGGCGCGGAGCCGCAGCCGGTCGTCGATTCGACCGAGCTGACTTCGACGGGCGTCGAGGTCGCGCCCGCGACCGTGTCCGCGGCGGAGCAGGAGGAGGCGCGCGTCGAGCGCCCGCGCGAGCTGCGCGGCTTCACGTGGCAGATCCCGTTCGACGGGCAGAACCTCTACGCCACGGTCAACCACGACGGGCGGCAGATTCTAGAAGTCTTCGCCACGGGTCCCGTCTCGGGCGGCGTCGGATTGCTCGCCTCGAAGATGCTGCGCGGCGGCTTCGACGCGCGCGAGGTCGCGCGCAGTCTCAACAAGGTGACGGGCACGCACTCCGTCTGGTTCAACGAGCGGCTGCTCACGAGCCCCGAACAGGCTATCGCCGAGTGCATCATGCTCACCTACCGCCGGCTCCAGAACCAGCCCGACTCGGCGCGCGCCGCCGCCTACGCGACGCCGAGCGTGAAAGCGCCCCCGTCGGAAGCAGCGTCGAAGGCGGGCGCAAGTGAGAACCGCAACTTCTCGCTCATCAGCGAGTGCCCCGAATGCGGCGGGCAGCTGGAGCACGCCTCCGGCTGCGACTCCTGCCGCGATTGCGGCTACTCGAAGTGTAAGTGATCCGAATCTCCGCCGCCCGTAGTAAGTAAGACTGATCGTGCTCCTCCGAGTTGGGCGTGTGACCCCGAATCCGTTCGCGGATTCGGGGTCGCTCGTTTTGTAGACGCCCCTTTG
>JAIVJC010000089.1 GCA_020200235.1 Acidobacteriota bacterium
GTAGCCCTCGGGGTTGTTCTGCGGCATCCCCATGTAGCGCTCGGTGTAGATCGAGTCGTAGTCGCGCCAGTCGGTGACGCTCCCGCCGGCGATGCCGATCTTGAAAGACTTGCTGTGCGTCAGCGCGTATGTCGTCATGAAGCCGCCGAAGCTCCAGCCCCAGAGACCGATGCGCGCGCCGTCGACGTAGGGCTGCGACTTGAGCCACGCGACGCCGTCTTCCAGATCGCGCAGCTCCAGCTCGCCGAAGTTTCTGTAGACCTGCCACGTCGGCTCCACTCCCCTGCCGCTCGCCGTGCGGTTGTCGCAGACCCAGACGATGTAACCCTTCTGCGCGAGCATCTGGTGCCAGAGGTAGCCCGCGCCGCCCCACGCGTCGCGAACCTGCGCCGCGTGCGGACCCGAGTAGGTGAAAGACATCACGGGGTACTTCTTCGACGGGTCGAAGTCCGGCGGGCGGATCATCATCGCGTCCATCCGGAAGCCGTCGCGCGTGGGCACCTGGAAGAACTCGACCTTGCCGAGCTTGAACTGCCTGAGCGCCTCGCGCGGGTTCTCGTCGATGGCGCGCACGAGCTTCCCTTCGGTGTCGAAGAGCCGCACCTGCGTCGGCGTGCTCACGTTCGTCCAGCGGTTGACGAACATGGTGTAGGTCGGGTTGAAGACCGCCGCGTGCGTCCCTTCCGATTCGGTCAGCCGCTTGAGGGCGGTGCCGTCGAGCTTCATGCGGTAGACGCTCGGCGCGATGTTGTTGCGCTCCGAGGCGGTGAAGTAGACGTTTCCCGTCTTCTCGTCGACGCCTTCGAGCGAGCGCACCTCCCACGACCCCCGCGTGATCTGCCGGATGACCTTGCCGTCGGCTGAGTAATGATAGAGGTGGCGCCAGCCGTCGCGCTCGCTCTGCCAGACGAACGATCCGTCCTTCAGCCAGACGGGCGGATCGATCACTTCGACCCAGGCCTTCGAGGTCTCGCGGAAGAGCGTCGTGGATTTTCCGTCCTGCGCGCTGGCGAAGTTGAGATCGAGCCACGTCTGCTCGCGGTTCTGCGCCTCGTAGGCGACGCGCTTGCCGTCGGGCGTCCACGCCACGCGCACGACCAGCAAGTCCTCCGGCTTGTACTTCGACGCCGTGTCCACCCAGCGCACTTCCCCGCCCGCGGCGTCGACGATGCCGACCCTGACGATGGGGTTCGGATCGCCCGCCTTCGGGTAGGGCGTCAGCTCGACCTCCTGGTGCACGGGGATGTGATCGACGACGGCGAAGAGGGGCACGGGCGACTCGTCGAGTTGCAGGAAGGCGATCTTCGTCGAGTCGGGGCTCCACCACGCGCCGTCGAAGTTGCCGCGACCGTAGAGCTCCTCCTGGTAAACCCAGTCGAGCTTCCCGTTGATCATCTTGGGCGAGCCGTCGGTCGTGAGCTGCCGCTCCCTCTGCGTCGCCACGTCAACGACGTAGAGGTTATTGGCGCGCACGAAGCTGACCATGCGGCCGTCGGGGCTGAAGTTCTCGTTCTCCTCCGCTTCCGGTCCGTTCGTCAGCCGCGCGGATTTCTGCGTGCCGAGGTCGTAGACGAACAAGTCCTTCGCGTGGTTGAGCAGGACGGCAGTCTGCGCGGCGTTCAGTTGGTAAGACGACTGGTTGGCGAGACGGCGCGCGTCGTCAGCGCCCATGCCGGGAAGCGCGGCGAGCGCCGCCTGCATCTTCGCCGAGTCGAGGAAGGGCGCCGCCTCGCCCGTGCGGGCGTTGACGCGCATCAGCTGGGAGGGCGTGCGGCCGACCGCGCCCGCCGCGCCGCGCCCGCCGCCGCGGTTGGCGAGCAGGTAGTGCTCGCCGTCCTTGAGCCAGCGGGGGCTCGGCGGGTTCCCGGCGAAGTCCACGCGCTTGACCGGATCGTAGATGTCGTCGATGGTGAGCAGCCGCTCCTGCGCGCGAGCGAAGGGCGCGACGAGTAGCAACACGAAGAGTGCACGAAGCAAGGGACTACGTCTCACGTTATCGATCTCCTCAGGGAATGTGAACTTGGTCGCGTGTGAAGAACAGATTCCGCTCAGGCGGAGGAGGCGTGCGGGGAGGGAATAATTATTTTCCATCACCCGCACACCCCCGTGCGTTCTACTTCACTTCGCCGGTCGGGCGTCAGACGCCGGGCATTGCCTTCTTGAGCGGCTTCAGCAGGAGGAACAGGACGACAGCCATGACGAGTGCCATCGCGCCGAGCACCCCGAAGAACGTGGAGTGGAGCCAGCGCTCCCAGAAGACGCCGATCATCGTCAGCTTGTTGCCGATGGCGGTGGCGACGAACCACCCGCCCATCATCAAGCCGCGGATGCGCATCGGCGCGACCTTCGAGACGAGCGAGAGCCCCATCGGCGACAGCATCAGCTCGCCGAGCGTGACGACGAAGTAGGAGAGCACGAGCCACATCGGCGACACACGGAAGGCGTAAGGGTCGCCGCCGAGCGCCGTCGCCTCGCCCGTCTTCGCCGCGAAGTAGAGGACGAAGAACGAGAGCGCCGTGAGGGTCATGCCGATGGCCATCTTCGTCGGCGTCGAGGGCTCGAGCCCGCGCTTGTCGAGCCAGCCCCAGAAGAAGACGAGCGGGAACGTCAGCGTGATGACCCAGAACGGGTTGATCGAGTTCGAAATGATGCCGCCCGACTCTTTCGCCGTCTCGGGCGAGAAGATGGCCGTCCAGTCGGTGTTGGCGTCGGCGAAGTAGGTCAGCGTCGAGGCGTTCTGGTGGAAGACCATCCAGAAGACGATGACGACGGCGAAGATGACGACGAGCGCGACGACGCGCTTCCACTCCGGCACGGCGTCCATCGTCGCCTGCCGGCCGGCCGCCTCGTCCTGGTGGCTGACGCCGTGCGGCGGCGCGTCCGACGCGGTGGCGGCGGTGTCGGCGGCGGTGTCGCCCGAGCGGGTTGCGGCCGTCGGCGAGGCGGCGGCCGCCGCGTTCCTCTTTTTGGCGGGCTCCTCGATGTGCTTCTTGAACTGGAACAGAATCCAGACCGAGATGACCATGCCGCCCGCGGCCACCGCGAACGCCGGGTGGAAGCCCCACTTGGCGCGCACCCAGCCGGCGACGAGCGGGGCGAGGAACGCGCCGACGTTGATGCCCATGTAGAAGATGTTGTAGGCGCGATCCTTGAGGTGGCTCCCCTCCGGGTAGAGGTTACCGACCATCGTCGAGACGTTCGGCTTGAAGAACCCGTTGCCGATGACCAGGCAGGTGAGCGCGGCGTAGACGGCCACGATCGAACTGAAGGAGAGCAGGAGGTGACCGGCGATGAAGAAGAGTCCGCCGATCATGACCGCCCTGCGGTAGCCCGTGAAGCGGTCGGCGATCCAGCCGCCGATGAGCGGGCTCGCGTAGACGAACATCAGGTAGTTGGCGTAGAGGCTGGTCGCCTGAGCCGCCGTCCAGCCGAACCCCTCTGTCCCGTCCCTCAGGTACAGCGTGAACATCGCCAGCATCGTGTAGAAGCTGAAGCGCTCCCACATCTCGGTGGCGAAGAGCACGTAGAGACCCTTCGGGTGCCTGTCAACGGCGTGCCCCAAAACATCTTCGCCCGTGGCGGTGGCGGCAACAGTAGCCATAGCTCTCGCTCCTTATATCTATGTTAGCTCGCGTCTAAGGTAGGGGATCGGCTGTGTTTATGTCACGAATCCCCTCAAATATCAACTGCCTCGGGGAAAAAAGTTCCCCGACCGTGCGGCAGCATTTGCCCCGTATGGTGCGCGGACGAGCGCCCGAAGTTGCCAGATAACCTCGAGCCCGTCCCGCGCGTCTTGCCCGCCACTCGCTTGACAGGCGCGCGGCTGCGGGCGTATAAGCCCGTGTGAAAAGACGTGGTGAGTTAAGGCGACTTGCGGCCACGTAAAATAAACGGCTAAACAGCTCGGCGCTTCAGCGCCCGCACAACTTCGATACCCTTTGAAGTCCCGCGTTGTTTGGCGCGGGATTTTCTTTTGTCCGTTGTCCGTGGTCAGTTGTCCGTTGCTCTGTGAACAGCGAACACTCTGCCCCAGATGAAAGGCTCTCATGGAGAGAGAAGAACAACTGACCACGGACAACTGACCACGGACAGCTTTATGGACAACTTCCGAGACCTGCTCGAGAGCGACCACGTCACCGTCTTCGACGGTGCGGTGGGCACGATGCTCTACACGAAGGGCATCTACATCAACCGCTCCTACGACGAGCTGAACCTGACGAGCCCCGACCTCGTGCGCGAGGTGCACGAGGAGTACATCCGCGCCGGGGCGGAGGTGATCGAGACGAACACCTTCGGCGCGACGCACCACAAGCTCCAGCAGTACGGGCTCGAAGGCAGCATGAGAGAGATCAACCTCGCCGCCGCGCGGATCGCGCGCGAGGCTGCCGGCGGGGGGGCTTACGTCGCGGGCGCGATCGGGCCGCTGGGGCTCCGCATCGAGCCGTACGGCCCGACCTCGTTCGACGAGGCGAAGGAGATGTTCAAGGCGCAGGCGGGCGCGCTCCTCGATGGCGGCGTCGATCTCTTCGTCCTCGAAACCTTCTCCGACATCTCCGAGATGCGCGAGGCTCTGCGCGCCGTGCGCGAGCTGTGCGATCTGCCGGTCGTCGCGCAGATGACCGTGCAGATGGACGGCAACACCCTCTTCGGCACGACGCCGGAAGTCTTCACCGCGCGCTTGGACGAGTGGGGCGCGGACGTGATCGGGCTCAACTGCGGGGTGGGTCCCGCGCTCGTTCTGAGCGCCATCGAGAAGATGCGCGGCGTGACGAAGAAGAGGCTTTCCGCGCAGCCCAACGCCGGTCTGCCGCGCGACGTGCAGGGTCGGCAGTTCTACATGTGCTCGCCCGAGTACATGGCGAAGTACGCGAAGCGCCTCATCCAGTCGGGCGTCAGGTTCATCGGCGGCTGCTGCGGCACGACGCCCGCGCACATCAAGCTCATCTCCGGCGCGGTGCGCGCCGCCTC
>JAIVJC010000090.1 GCA_020200235.1 Acidobacteriota bacterium
CTACGAGGAGCACCACGGCGTCCGCTACACGCCCGAGGCGTTGCAGCTCGCCGCCGAGCTGGCGGGGAAGTATCTGCACGACCGCTTCCTGCCGGACAAAGCCGTGGACGTGATCGACGAGGCGGGCGCGGCGCTGAAACTGTTGCCTTCTGACGAGAGACCCGAAGCCGTCGGCGCGCACGAGATCGAGCTCGTCATCTCGCGCATGGCGAAGATTCCGCCGAAAACGGTCGCGGGCTCGGAACGAGATCGACTGCGCGATCTGCATCGGCAGTTGAAGGCAGTCATCTTCGGGCAGGACGAAGCCATCGCTCAGATCACGAAGGCGATCAAGCTCTCGCGCTCCGGTCTCGGACAGGCGGAGAAGCCCGTGGGCTCTTTCCTGTTCTCGGGTCCGACGGGCGTGGGCAAGACCGAGCTGGCGAAGCAGCTCGCCGCGGCGATGGGCGTCGAGTTCCTGCGCTTCGACATGAGCGAGTACGCCGAAGCGCACACGGTCTCGCGCCTCATCGGCGCGCCGCCCGGCTACGTCGGCTTCGATCAGGGCGGTCTCTTAACTGACGCCGTCAACAAGACGCCTTACGCCGTCCTCGTCCTCGACGAGATCGAGAAGGCGCACCCGAACCTCTTCAACATCCTCTTGCAGGTGATGGATCACGCCACGCTCACCGACAACAACGGCAAGAAGGCTGACTTCCGCAACGTCGTCCTCATCATGACGACCAACGCGGGCGCGCACGAGCTCTCCGCGGGCGGCATGGGCTTCCAGACGAACGACACGGGGCGCGGCAAGGGGCGCGGCGCGATCGAGAGGACTTTCAGTCCGGAGTTTCGCAACCGACTCGACGCCTGGATCGCCTTCGACCCGCTCAGCTTCGAGGTGACGGAGCTGGTCGTCGATAAGCTCGTCAGGGAGGTCAACGCGCAGCTCGCCGAGAAGAACGTCGCCGTCCGTCTGACGGAAGACGCCCGCGCGTGGCTCGCCCGGCGCGGCTACGACCGCGCGATGGGCGCGCGCCCGATGGCGCGCCTCATCCAGCAGAAGATCAAAGAGCCGCTCGCCGAAGAACTGTTGTTCGGCGAATCGCTCGCGCGGGGCGGGGAAGTCTTAGTAGAAGCGAAAGACGAAGAGCTACTGCTTAACTATCCGCGTCCCTAGTTCGTCAAGGAAGATTTACCGCGGAGGCGCAGAGACATCGCAGAGGGACGCGCAGGAGTGAGGGTTTTACTCTGCGTTAACTCTGCGGCTCTCTGCGCCTCTGCGGTGAATGTCCTATCTCAATCAGATACTGGCTTCTCAAACTGAGCCCATGCCACTCGCCGAAAGAGATCAGCACCCCGCGGCGTTCTTCAAGCGTTCGGCGAGCGTGATGCACTTCCCCGATCCGCGCGCGGCGAACTACGGCGACATCGTCGCCGTCGGCGGCAACCTCGAACCCTCGAACCTCCTCGCCGCGTACCGGCGTGGAATTTTTCCGTGGCCCGTCGAAGGCTGCCCGCTCCCCTGGTTCAGCCCGCGCGAGCGCGCGATCCTGGAATGGCGCGATCTGCACGTCCCGCGACGCCTCGCGCGCCTCCGGAGCCGGTCGCCTTACCGATTAACTTTTGACGCCGCCTTCCCGCAGGTCGTGCTCAACTGCGCGCTCGTCGAACGACCCGAAGAGGCGGGGACGTGGATCACGCCGGGGGTGCTCGATGCTTACTGCGCGCTCCACCGTCTCGGTCACGCGCACAGCGTCGAGGCGTGGGAGGGCGATGAATTGATCGGCGGCGTCTACGGCGTGGATGTGGGCGGCGCGTTCGCGGGCGAGAGCATGTTCTTCCTCAGACCCAACGCGTCGAAGCTCGCGCTGCTCCATCTCTTCTCGCACCTCAACGCGCGCGGTCTCGACTGGATCGACATCCAGGTGATGACGCCGCACATGAAGGCGCTCGGCGCGAAGGTCGTCAGCCGCGAAGTCTTCCTCGGCAAACTGGAAAACGCGCTCGCGCGGGGGCTCGAACTTTTTCCGCGCGAAGCATTCGAGTATCATCGCGACGAAGTGTAGGCGCGGGCTAAAAAGATGGCTCAGAAGGTTCAGCCCACGGACGGCGGCGGCGCTTCGCGGCGAAGCGACGAGGCTTCGAGCGAGCAGGCGAGCCACTACCGCACCGACGAGCCCAGCTCAGCCGCCGGCGGCGATCATGATGACGCCGCGCGAGCCACGACCGGCGCGCAGCCGCCCGTCGAAGTCGAAGCGGGCGAGATTACGCGACCGCCGCGGGTGGCGGCTGGCGTCCCCGCCGCCTGGAGCGGCCTGAAATATTCCCTGCGCGAGATGGGCGTGCGGCGGAGTTTGAAGACGCTGCTCTCGGTCAACCAGAAGAATGGTTTCGACTGCCCTGGCTGCGCCTGGCCCGAGCCCGACGGCGAGCGCGCGCGCGCGGAGTTTTGCGAGAACGGCGCGCGCCACGTCGCCGACGAGGCGACGACGAAGCGCGTCACGCCGGAGTTCTTCCGCGAGTGGAGCGTCGCGGAGCTAGCTGAACAGTCAGACCTCTGGCTCAACCAGCAGGGGCGACTCACTCACCCGGTGGTGCTCCGGCGCGGCGGCGACCGTTACGAAGAGATCGGGTGGGACGAGGCGTTCGCGCTCGTCGCCTCGGAGCTGAACGCGCTCGCGTCGCCGAACGAAGCCGTCTTTTACACTTCGGGTCGCACGTCGAACGAGGCTGCGTTCCTCTACCAACTCTTCGTCCGGCAGTTCGGCACGAACAACCTGCCCGACTGCTCGAACATGTGCCACGAGTCTTCCGGCGCGGCGCTCACCGCGACCATCGGCGTCGGCAAGGGCACGGTCACGCTCGACGACTTCGCGTCAGCCTCTGCGATCTTCATCGTCGGTCAGAATCCGGGGACGAACCACCCGCGCATGCTCACCACCTTGCTGGAGGCGAAGCGGCGAGGTTGCAAAATAGTCCACATCAACCCGCTGCCGGAGACGGGCTTGCAACGCTTCAAGCACCCGCAGGAAGTCTTCAGCCTCCTCGGGCGCGGCACGCAGCTCTCCGATCTCTTCCTTCAGGTTCGCGTCAACGGCGACGTTGCCCTGCTCAAGGGCATCGCGAAGGAAGTTCTCGAAGAGGAGGCGCGACGACCCGGCGAAGTTCTCGACCATGACTTCATCAGAGAGTTCACGCACGGCTTCGACGCTTACGCCGCCTCCGTCCGCGAGACGAGTTGGGACGACGTCATCATGGAGGGCGGCGTCGCGCGCGAGCAGATCGCGCAAGCCGCGCGTCTCTTCGTCGAGTCGGAGCGCACGATCTTCTGCTGGGCGATGGGGCTCACGCAGCACAAGAACGCGGTCGCGAACATTCAGGAGATCGTCAACCTGCTGCTCATGCGCGGGCAGATGGGCAAGGCGGGCGCGGGCGCGTGCCCCGTGCGCGGCCACTCGAACGTGCAGGGCGACCGCACGGTCGGCGTCTGGGAGCGGCCCACCGAGAAGTTCCTCGACGACCTCGCGCGCGCTTTCGACTTCGAGCCGCCGCGCGAGCACGGCTTCGACACCGTCGCCGCGATCCGCGCGATGCACGACCGCCGCGCCCGTGTCTTCTTCGCGATGGGCGGAAATTTCCTCTCCGCGACGCCCGATACTGAATTTACCGCCGAGGCTCTGCGCCGGACGCGGCTCACCTGTCACGTCTCGACGAAGCTCAACCGCGCGCACCTCGTCGCCGGCGAGCAGGCGTTGATCCTGCCGTGCCTCGGTCGCACCGAGCGCGACGCGCGGGGGGCGGGCGAGCAGTTCGTCAGCTGCGAAAACTCGATGGGGGTCGTGCAGTCGTCGCGCGGGAATTTAGAACCGGCGTCGAATCAACTGCTGAGCGAGGCGGCGATCGTCGCGCGTCTGGCGCGCGCCGTCTTGCGCGGGAGGACGACCGTGGACTGGGAGGCGTTCGAAGGCGACTACGATCTCGTGCGCGACGCAATCGAGCGCGTCGTCCCCGGCTTCGAGGATTATAACCGGCGCGTGAGAGAGCCGGGCGGCTTCTACCTGCCGAACGGGGCGAGAGAGAGAAAATTCATGACGGCGTCGGGCAGGGCGGAGTTCACCGTCCACGAGCTGACGCGGCTCGAACTCGCCGAGGGGCAGTTCCTGATGATGACCATGCGCAGCCACGATCAGTTCAACACGACGATCTACGGGCTCGACGATCGCTACCGGGGCGTGAGAGGCTCGCGCCGCGTCGTCTTCCTCAACCGCGAAGACGTGAGGGAGGCGGGTCTCGTCGAAGGTCAACTCGTCGATCTCGTCAGCCACTTCGAGGGCGAGGAGCGGATCGGAAAAAGTTTTCGTGTCGTCCCTTATTCGATCCCGCGCCGCTGCGCCGCGACCTACTTCCCCGAAGCGAACGTCCTCGTGCCCGTCCGCCACGTTGCCGACAAGAGCAACACGCCCGCTTCGAAATCCGTCGTGATCAGCCTGCGAAAGTGCGCCACAGCATATACGCGCCGATGATGAAGCCGATGGCGACGACGGCGCGTCGCACGACCGCGCGACCGAGGTAGCGCGCCGCGCTCGCGCCGAAGTAGCCGCCCCCGACCGCGCCCACCGCCATCACGAGCGCTACGCCCCAGTGCACCATCCCGTACGCCGCGAATAGAAGGATCGCGACGAAGTTCAGCATCAGCCCGAGAAAATTCTTCAGGCCGTTGGCGCGGTGAATGTCCGTCATTCCCATGAGCCCCATCGCGGCGAGCATCAGGATGCCGTTGCCCGCCCCGAAGTAGCCGCCGTAGATCGCCGAGCAGAACTGGAAGAAGATCGCGCCCGCCCACCAGCGCCGACGACGCGCCTCGTCGGGCTTCAACTCGCCGATTCTCACCCACCGGTTGATCGGCTCCTGCAACATGAAGAGGATCGTCGCAGACAGTATGAGGAAGGGGCAGAGCAGGTCGCGCGTCCCCGCCATCTCTCTACGGTAGCCGAAGAGCCCGCCGGCGAGCGCGGGCCACAGCGCGACCGTGCTCGTCGCGTTCGCGATCTTCGGATCGAGACCGAGCGCGAGCAGCAGCGGGAACGTGAGGAGCGTGCCGCCGCCCGCGACCGAATTGATGACGCCGGCGGCGAAGGCGACCGCGAAGAGCAGGGCGACGTGGACGGGCGAGTAGTTCGTCATCGACGGACGTGCGCGGCGGCTCTGGCGATGCGTTAGGCTGGAATATCGACGCGAGTTTAACCATAAAACGCGACGAAGACCACAGGGACGCCGGGCGCCGTTGGCGAGACGGAGGCGCGCGAAAAAAGTTTGCGGGCGGCGTCGGTTGGGTTAAGATGCCGACCCGCAGTCAGTCCGAGCCGGGTAGCTGGTGAGGCAAAACAGTGGACGAGTCACCCTCGCGCGAGAGCCGCTGGCTCCTAACCCAGGACACATTCGAGCGTTTCCTCGCCAGCCTCGACGGGGATCGCGAGCGCGCGGGCGAGAAGTATGAGATCGCGCGCCGCAAGCTCGTGAAGTTCTTCGCGTGGCACGGCAGCCATGCGCCGGAAGAGCATGCCGACGAGACGATCAACCGCGTCGCGCGCAAGATCAGTGAGGGCGAAAAGATCGAGAGCCTGAACGCCTACCTGCTCGGCGTCGCCCGTCTCCTCCTCAAAGAAGTCTTCAAGCAACGCCTGCGCACGCGCGCCGCCCTCGACCAACTTCCGACATCCGAAACCACAGAGCCCGGCGCGGAGGAAGAGGACGACAACGCGCGCCGGACTCTACGCGAATGCCTGCGCGCCTGCCTGCAAAAACTGGCGCCGGAGAGCCGCGCGCTCATCGCGGATTACTACGAGCACGACCGCGCGTCGCGCATCAAGCGCAGGAAAGAGATTGCGGCGGGGCTCGGCATCCCGCTCAACGCGCTGCGGATTCGCGCGCACCGGGTTCGCGCCGGGTTGGAGGCGTGCGTCCGAGCCTGCGCGGGTCGGGCAGGGATGCCGTGAAAGGCTTTCCGCCCTTTCGCCACTCAGAGTGGAAGGGGACTCTTACGCTCCGCGCGCGACGCGCGGCTCCGGGCACGCCACCCGACACCCAAAAGTCTTTGGTCAATCATCATGCGACACCAAAAAACTCGAACGACGCTCGCCACCTACTTGCTCATCTCTTGCCTGTCACACGCCGGCGCCAAGGTTGCGGCAGCTTTGCCCAATCGCGTCGGAGACTCCGCCGCACGCGCGCTCCTTGTCGCACAAGCCGCGACACGGGGCGAGGGCGCGCCGAACGCACTCGAAGTCGGGAAGCCGGTGGAGAGGGAGCTGGCTGGCGGAGGGGCGCACGCTTACGCCGTCACGGTCGAGGCGGGACAGTTCTTGCACATCATCGTCGAGCAGAGGGGCGTCGACGTGGTCGTCGCGCTCTTCGCGCCGGACGGCAAAAGGCTTCAGGAAGTTGACAGTCCCAACGGCACGCAGGGGGCGGAGCCGCTGAAGTGGGTCGCGAAAGATTCGGGAGTTTTCCGTCTGGAAGTGCGCTCGCTGGAACAGAGGGCGGCGAGCGGGCGCTACGAAGTGAGGATCGAGGTGCTGCGAGCCGCGACCCCGGAGGAGAAG
>JAIVJC010000139.1 GCA_020200235.1 Acidobacteriota bacterium
CTCGGGGATGTCGGTCCCGGCCGTGACGGGGATGCCCATCTCGCGGGCGCGGCGCACGACCGCGAAGAGCCATTGGTCAAGCAGTTCGGGCTCCTTGATGGTGCGCTCGGCGACGAGTCGCCTGAGTTGCCTGCCGACGATGCGGTCGTGCGCGACGAGCACGGTCGCGTCGAGCATCGTGCCGCGCGCGCGCATGAGTTTGAGGACGCGCGTGAACGCGGGGTCGTCCACCGAAACACTCTTCCAGTCCACGCCGCCGTAGCGCACGTCGCCGATGCGCGCGTAAGTCTTCTCGCGCTCCCAGACGAGATCGACGGCGTGCGAGACCACGTCCACGCCCGCCGAGACGACCTCCGAGGGCTTCGCCGGGAAGACGGCGAGGTGGCTCCAGACCTTCAAGCCCTGCCGGTGCGCTTCCCTGGCGAGGCGCGCGACCGCTTCCGCCGGGAGGTCTGCGTAGATTTTGATCGCGGTGACGCCCGAAGCTTTCGCCTCGGAGATGATCTTCGGGATGTCCGAGTCGAGGCGGACGGAGCGCGCCCAAGGGGCTTCGCCGTTTTTGCGCCCGTGCGAGATCGGCGTGACGCGGTTGTCGCTTTCGAGCAGAGTGGCTCCGCCTAACAGCGCCGCGAAGTAGACGCGCGGCGACTGCGAAGCGCCGTCGGCGTTCGCGACCCTGGCGAGTTCGCCGAGCGCGACGGCGTCGCCCGCCATGTCGCGCACGGTCGTGACGCCGCCGAGGAGCGCGAAGCGTCGGCGCACGGTCTCGACCGAGGCGTCGCGCATGCCGAGCATGAAGTGGTAGTGCGAATCGACGAGACCGGGGATGAGGTAGCGACCCGTGAGATCGACGACGCGCGCGCCCTGCGGGATTTTCGCCTTCGCGGACTCCGCGACTTTGACTATCCGATCGCCCGCGACGAGGACGGTCATGCGAGCGCGCGCCCTACCGCCCTCGCCGTCAATGACGGTCGCGTTCGTCAGCGCGAGCGTCACGCGCTGCTGCTGCGGCGGCGGCGGCGGAGCGGCGCGGGCGGCGGGGTTGAAAGTGAGCGCGCAGGCGAGCGCGAGAGCCGCGGGTAAGCCGTGCGAGGTTCTGTTCATGTTCGACGCTCGTCCGTATGAAAGTATGAAAGGGATGAAGCCGCGCGCGCCGACCGCGGGTGCGGCAGCACCGTAGAGTTCGCGAGGTAGGATGGTGGGGCGGGCTCGAAAGTTTCTACTTTCGACGCGCGACGCGCGCCCGAGCCCGGCGTGAGAGTTTAACCCGGCATCCAGATGCTCTTTGCCCGCACCAGCTCCGTCGTCGTCGGGAGTGGAATGGGCTCGCGCGATTTCACATAGAAGGCGAGCCCCTTGTAACTCGTGAGGTACTGGTAACTCGTCGAGAAGACGCCGCCGCTCGCGTGGACGACGAGTGGCGCTTCGATGCGCTCCAGGATCGCGAGAAAATTCCCCGTGCTCACGCGCACGACGACGCCGCTCGCCTTCGTCGCGTTCGCAATCGCCGCCACCACCGCCGCACCTGCTGCCATGTCGCTTCCCTCCCCGCGATCTCTTTCGTCGAGACCGCGCTTCACACCCACACGTCGTTCTCAGCCGTCAGCTCGCCGCCCGCCCCGCCCGTGTTGATCGTGCCCGCCGGCTCGACGAGCATGATCGCGCACTCGCGCGCGGCGTAAGGCTTGTGCTCGACGCCGCGCGGGACGACGAACATCTCGCCCGCTTTTAACGCGACCGAGCCGTCGCGAAAGTCGATCCGCATCTCGCCCTCGATGACGACGAACACCTCGTCGGTCTCCGCGTGGCTGTGCCAGACGAAGTCGCCCTCGATCTTCGCGAGCCTGAACTCGTAGTCGTTCATCCGCGCGACGACCCGCGGCGAAAAATGCTCCGAGAATTTCGCGAGCTTCTCCGCGAAGTTGACCGGCTCGTAGCTCATCTCATCCCCCGCTGCTCAATTTAGAAAGTATCATCAGGAGCGCGAGCGGCAGGACTAGCGCGCCGAGCGCGCCCGTCAGGATGCACCACCACGCGAGCCACAGACCGGCGAGCCTCCCGCCCGAACGCTTGATCCTCCGCCGCGCCGCTAAGCCGATGGCGAAAGCCGCAAGCGAGCCCAACCCGCCGACGCCGATTGCGGAGAACGCGAACCCGTAGCCGAGCAGGATCGAGAGCCTGACCTGCGCGATCAGCTCCGGCGGCAGAGCCCCCACGTCGGCGTCTCTGAAGCTGCGCGGAAACGAGTAGCGCAAAGCCCTGACCTCACGCGCGCCCCGCGCCCTCACGCAGTACGCGCTCGACCGCCGCCGTGACGCGCTCGACGGGGACGCGCCGGATGCACTGCGCCTCCTTGAACTCGGCGCACGTGTAGCCCGCGCACGGCGCGCACGCCATCTCCTCGCGGACTATTTCCGACGGCGCGTCGGTCCACGGTCGCCAGTGCGCGACGTTCGACGAGCCGAAGACGACGACCGAGGGGGTGGAGACCGCCGCGCAGATGTGCGCGATGCCGCTATCGTTGCCGACGAAGAGCGCGGCGCGCGCGGCGAGCGCGACCAGTTCCCCGAGCGCGAGATCGTCGAAGGCGATGACCGGCGCCTGCGAATGACGTTTGAGCGCGCGTGCTACCTCCGACTCGTGCGGCGCGACCACGGCGACCGTGCCCATGCCGCGCGCGGCGAGGTGTTCGGCGACGCGCGCGAATCGCCCGGCGTCCCACGTCTTCGAGTCGAAGGCGGCGGCGGGGTGGAAGAGCGCGAAGGGGCGGGACGCATCGAGACCGGAGTCGCGGAGTCGCGCGGCGACGCGCGCGTCCGTTTCACTGTTGACGACGAGGCGCGCGCGCGGTCTGTCCGAGACGGGCACGCCCGTCCACCCGAGGAGCGCGAGCTGCTGCTCGGCGGAGTGAGTCTTCTCCCTGCGCCAGAGTTCGGACGAGGGGGGCGCGGCGTGGTTGTGCAGACGCGCGTAAGGGTATGTGGCGTAGCCGACGCGGTGGCGCGCGCCCGTCGCCCGCGTCAGGAGCGCGGCGGTCGTGCCGCCGTGGAGGTTGTACGCCACGTCGTAGCGCGCGGCGCGAAGCTCGCGCGCGATGGCGAGGCGAGCACGCGTGCTGCCGCGCTCGACCGTGACGACGTTGTCGACGAGGTCGAGCCCCGCGACGAGCGGCGCGACCCAGTCTTCGAGCAGGAGATCGATCCGGGCGGCGGGGAGGAAGCGGCGCAGCGCGACGAGCGAGGGCGTGGCGAGGACGGTGTCGCCGATGGAGCGCAGGCGCACGACGAGGACGCGGTTGACGCCCGACCAGTCCCAGCGCGCGGGCGCGAGCGGGCGCGGCTCTTCGTCGCCGCCGAGCCCCCGCGCCGCTGCCCACGCGTCTGGCGGGGCGGCGTCGGCGCGCGTCTCAGGCGGTGCTTGGGGCAGCGTCTTCATCCTCGATGGTCGCCTTCTCCGGGAGCATCACGATGATCTCGCCCTCGATGGGGTAGACGCGGCGGCAGCCGACGCACTTGATCGCGCTCCCGTCCTCCTTGAGCCGCACCTTCGCGCGGCACGCCGGGCAGATCATCCTCTCCACGAACTCCTGCGTGACTTTCATCGCGCGACCTCACAGGTTGACGAAACGTGCGGCGCAGGCTCGGAGCGCGCGCGCCGAATAAATAGAGGGCGCCAGCTTAACAGCTTGGTAAAACGGAAGGCAAAAAACTGCGCGCGGCGAGTGGCGGCGGGCTCAGTTGACGACGCGCAGGTCGCGCTCGCTCGTGATCTTCCAGCCCGCGGGCGTGCGGCGCCAGCGCAGCTCCTGCATGACCGCGCCGCGCTTGTCGCCCCCGCCGCCCTCGATGTTGAACTGCTTGCGGAAGCGCATCACGGCGGTCTGCCCGTCGGGGCTCAAGTCGATCTGCGGCTCGTCGGCGCGCACGACGATGGTCGCCGCGCGCGAGAAGACGCGCGCCTTCTCTTCGCGCACGGCTTCGCGCGAGGCGGAGCGCGCCAGGTAGAAGGCGTCGAGCCGCGCGTCGTAGAAATTCATCTGCCGGTCGATGTCGCGCGCGTTCGTCGCGTCGATCCACTCGCCGAGCGCGGCGCGCAGCTCCCGCTCGGCGTCCCCGTCTGCGCCGCGCGTCGCACCCTGTTCCGTCCCGGTTGGAGACTCTTTCGGCGCGCCCGTCGCGGCGTCGGAGTTCGACGACGAACTGGCGTTCGCGGGCGCGCCGTTCGCCGTCGCGGTCTCGCTCTTTTGCGACGCCTGCGCCGGGGCGGGCTGTTCGGCGGCGCGCTTCTGGTAGAGGTTGATGGCGAAGATGCCGACGATGCCGCCGATCAACCCGGCGAGGACGGCGAGCGCCACGAGCGTCAAGGAGCGCGTCCCGCCCGCGCGCGGGGGCGCGCCCGCCGACGCTAACGGTACAGCCGGGCGCGCCTCGTGTATCGAGTTCCGGTCGAAGCTCGGAGTAGTCAGCGTCCGGTCGGGGTCGGCGCTTGTCCGCGCGCCGGGCGGGCTTACCGGAAGGGACGCATCACGCTCGCTCATCTTTCTGACACCTCGCGCTGGCTGTAATCGGGACGGATCGATCCCACGACACGACACACCAAGCAAACGCGACGCCAGACGCGCGCACGACGAACAACCATCCCGGTCAGAAGTCGGCGAAGGTACTCGCGACGACCGGCGGCGCGGGCGGCGAATTGAGTCGACGCATTTTTATTGCCTTTCGGTGCGGCTCTCCAGCGTGACGCGGACGCCGCGCCGGGGGCGCAGAGTGATGCGCGGGTAGGTCTCGACGCGGTGTTCTGCGTCGAGCCTCATGCGCCAGCGGCTCGCGATTGCGGCGACGAGCAGCACGCCCTCCATCCACGCGAAGCCCTCGCCGACGCAGCGGCGCGCGCCGCCGCCGAACGGGAAGTAGCTGTAAGCGGGTCGCGTCTCCCGCGCCGCCGGCGCCCAGCGCGCGGGATCGAATAGCTCGGGCTCCGCGAAGAAGCGCGCGTCGCGGTGCAGGACGTACTGGCTGAGGAGGACGAGCGAGCCCGCGGGGACGACGTAGCCGCGCACCTCGTAATCCTTGATCGCGAGGCGACCGAGGACCCACGCGGGCGGGTAGAGCCGCATCGACTCTGTCAGGATCATCTCCGTGTAGCGCAGCCGCGGGATGTCTTCGACGGTCGGGAGTCTGCGGCCTTGATCGAGCACTTCATCAAGTTCGGCGTGAAGTTGTCTTTCGACTTCCGGGTGTTGCGCGAGCTGATACCACGTCCACGAGAGCGCGTTAGCGGTCGTCTCGTGACCGGCGAGGATGAGCGTCATCACCTCGTCGCGAATCTGCCGGTCGGTCATGCCCGACCGATCACCTTCTTCGTCGCGCGCCGCGAGCAGCATCGAGAGCAGGTCGCCCGCGTCCCGGCTATCGCGCCGACGCTCCTCGACGATGCGGTAGATGATCGAGTCGAGCTTCGCGCGGGCGCGCTCGAAGCGGCGCGTCTGCGGCAGCGGCAGCCGTTCGAGATATTCCGAGTACGGCAGCAGGAGCATGTTGAACAGCTCCATGATCTCGGTGAGCGCGCCCGCGATGTCGTCGGCGTCTTCCTCGACGTCGGCGTTGAAGAGCGTCTTGCCGACGATGGCGAGCGTGAGGTGCATCATCTCGCGCGCGATGTCCACGTCCGCGCCGTCCCGCCAACGCGAAGTGTGCCGCGCCGTGTAGGCGACCATCACGTCGCCGTAAGACTCGATCCGCCTCTTGTGGAAGGAGGGCTGCACGAGTCGCCGCTGCCGCCGGTGGTGTTCGCCCTCGCTCGTCAGCAGCCCCTCGCCAAGCAGCCGCTTCGAGCGTTGCAGCGCGCGCCCCTTGTGGAAGTGATCCTGGTGGTTGACGAGCACGTCGCGGACGAGGTCGGGGTGGTTGAGCAGGTAGGCGCGCTGCGAGCCGACGTTGAAGTAGACGATGTCGCCGTGCTCGCGCGCGAGCCGCGTCAGGAAGTTGAGCGGATCGCGGCGGAAGGCGAGGTAGCCGAGCAGGCGCGAGCGCGCCGTGGCGCGTCCCGGTCCCGGCGGGTCGATGGCAGCAGGCATATGCTGGTGTACCGTGTCGAAAACCCGGCGAAAAGCGCGCCCGCGGGGTCGCGCGCGCGGACGAGCGGCGGCGGTCTCCGGTCTGTTATTATAGCGCCGCGCGACGCAGTTCGTTTCCCCGGACGACGGCGCGGCGCGCTCTCTTACCGAGCCGGAGATTTTGTGTCGTTAGAATTCACCGTCGAGTACCCCTGCCCCCTGCGCGCGCGCTACAGCGAGGAGCACCTGCGCGCGTGGGGTCGCCTGAGCAGTCTGCACACGCGGCTGACGACCGGCGAGACGAGCGCGCCGAGCGCGGAGAAGCTGCGCTTCGTCGAGCGCTCGGGCGACGAGGTCGAGCGGATGCGCGACGAGACGCGCGTCTGCACGGCGTGCCCCGCGCACCTGCCCGCAGAGACGGCGGGCGAGGGCGAGTCGGTCGGCTGCCAGGGGCGCATCAACTACCCCATCGAGGCTCAGTTCGAAAAATTCCTCGCCGACCGCGTGCAGCTCGCGCTCGACACCATCGGCGAGGAGGATCAGCCGCGGCTCCTGCGCATCCTCGTCGACAAGGACTCGCCCTTCGACGGCGAGGGCGCGAAAAACTTGCGCACCGTCACGACGCCCGAGGGCTTGCGCTTCTTCGAGCTGCGCCTGCCCATCCATCTCGCGCGCGAAGCCTCGCACCTGACGACCGACAACCTCTTCGACGCGCTCGCCGGGTTCACCTCCACAGACAACGAGCGCACCACCTACGCACGCGAGTTCCCGCACCAGGCGGCGGCAGACTACTACGACTTCCTCGACTTCATCCTGCTCAACGATCTCTCCATGTCCGAGCGCGCTCGCATCGAGACGCGCAGCAAGAACTACCGCCAGTTCCTCCGCCTGCTCGCCGCGCTCGACCGCGTCGAGGCCTTGCAGGCGCGTTTGCTGCTCGACTGAAGCTGGGAAGGATGTTTAGACGCCGCCGCTCACTACACAAGCACGCGCGGGCGGGCGGCATATCGGGTTGCAGTTATGGGGCAGCTCAACCACATACCTACTTCAACTGCCAACTTCTACCATAATCGGCGGTTTGCAACTCAGGCTTGTTCGTAGCCTTATCAGTAATTGAATATAGGCGCATCCTGCCGCGACCATCTGATTCAACGCTGACATCTACGACAGCCGGATACAGCTTATACTTTTCAAACTGCATACTCTTATTAGCATCCCAAGCATCCCACACCATCCAGCTTTTTCCCGCATCCGTAGTTACGGCGTACTTACTCCCAAAGAAAACATATCCAATTTGAGGATTAACGAACCGCAAGTTTTCACGCGGGATGGGATTAGGGTCGTCATGGTGGGCGGTGAAGATTTCCCGCCAACTGTCAGAACCAACGGGAGCAGATAGAAAGGTGTAATAAGCGCCGCAAACTGCAAAACACCTTTCCTGACGCATTACAATTCTCAGCTTGAGATTTTGATTTTCAGCTTGCCACGTTTCAACAATATTACCCATCTTCGGCTTAAACAATCCGCAAGCAGAGAAGCCAAACGCGACTAAGATGATAATTGTGGGCACTAGTCGCTTCATCTTGTTCAACTCTCCAAGCCGCCCAACAAGGATTCGTGATTCCGGGGCGAACTTCGTTCGCCCCTTATCAGGGGCTCTCAAAATTATGGTGGACTCCGATCCTACGGCTCATGCCGTGGGCTAAATTCTACCGCCCACTTCGTGGGCTGCGAATCTTTCCTCCCCGGCGAAGCTCCGCCGATTGCGCGGCAGGCAGCTCTTTACTTTTGACTCTCCTCGTCCAGCTCGCGCAGCGTGTCGAGTAGCAGGTTCGTGTTGCTGTGCGCCTGGATGGTGACGGGGAACTCTTGCGCCGCGCGCTCGAACTCGAACGCGCCGTCGGTTCGCTCCAGCACGCGGCGCAGCGCGTCGTTCGCCGTCTGCGTTCCCGCTTCCGCTCCGACGATGCGCCCGTCGTTGAAGAGAACCTTGCAGGCGTCGCCTCTGCCGCCCTCGATGTTGAGCGAGCCGGTGAGCCGCGCGTTCTCGATGACCTGCACGGCGTCGAAGATGCTGACGGCGGAGAGGTCTCCGGCGAAGGTCGTGCGGCGCGGGGCGTGCGGCGCGGACGCCGTCGGGGCGGGCGCGAGGTCCGGGCGGCGCGCGCGGCGGATGGCTTCGAGCCCCTTCGCGACGGAGAGTCGCGGGTCGAGACGGCGGGCTTCGAGCAGACGCTCCTGCGCCGCGTCGAAGTCCTCGCGCTCGATGTAGAGGCTGGCGAGCGCGAGGCACTGGCGCGCGGCTTCTTCCTTCTGCTCGTTCGCCGCCGCGATCCCGCGCAGGCTCTCGCGCAGGCGGACGGAGCGCGGCTCTCTCAAGATCGCCTCCGAGAGGCGCGCCGCCGCACGCTGCGGCGAGTTGTATTTGAGGAACAGTTCGGCGTCTAGAAGCGCCGCCTCGATCTCTTCGCCGTGCTCTCTGTCTGCCGTAGAGTCCTTCATCGCAGTGTGCTGCGGCGCGCACCACCCGCGCCGCGCGCGAAGTGTAGCACGGGCGAAACTTCGCGCGCGCCGTGTCGCCTTTGACGCATACGCCGATACGTTTTCGTATGCCGGGGCGCGCGGTGATTTTGCGCTATTAACAACACGGCAAAACTGTAGTATGCTGCGAGCCTCAGATCGGTTCTGAGGTCTCTCTCTCCAAATTTCTCTCCCGTTAAGCTTAGGCTCGCGTGCCCGAAGGAGACGCGAGTCCGGGCGTCGTGCGCGCAATTGGCGGGCGTTGCACGTGGGAAACATGGCACGCCTTGTGCAATAGTTGCCGGCGTCAGTACCCACCCCCAACGATAGACCGAAAAGACGGAAAGCTCTCGCGCGGTGCGGCGGCGCGATTCTCTGAAAGCGGGTTGACTAACGGAGGAGATTCACTTTAATGCGTAATGAGCTATCGTTGGACGCGAACGGGGGGGCGACCGTCAAGCTACTCGACGCCAGTTGGGCGAACTACTTGCAGCACGCGTGCGCGCGGCTGAAGTCGGCGGGGCAGAGGCACAAGTCGGAGGGGGCGCAGGCGCTCGTCCGCCGCCTGAAGCGCACGCGCCCTTCGACCTACGATCACTGCGTCCGCGTGGCGCGCGTCTCGCGCGTGACGGGGCGCGCCTTCGGCTTCGACGCTCCGCGCCTCCAACAGCTCTCGGCGACGGCGATGATGCACGACATCGGGAAGATTCTCGTCCCCGAGTCGGTCTTGAGCAGCCCGCGCAAGCCGTCGCGCTTCGAGCACATCCTGCTCGATCTGCACCCGACCTTCGGCGCGCTCCTCGCCTCCTACTTCAACCTCCCGGCGGAGCTCCGCATCCGCACCGAGCACCACCACGAGCGCTGGGACGGGCGCGGCTACCCGCACCGCCTCGGCGGCACCGACATCCCCCTCATGGCGCGCATCGTCCAGGTCGCAGACACCTACGACGCCATGATCACCAAACGCTCCTACAACCAGCCGCGCACGCACGCCGACGCCGTCGCCGAGCTGCGCGCCGAGAGCGGCAAGCAGTTCGACCCGCGCGTCGTCGAAGCGTTCCTCGATGCGTATCCGGCTGGCGACGAGATAGGCTACTGAGTAGAGCGAGTCGCTATAGCGGGAGGGGCACGGGGATCACAGACATGTTGCCCACGCCCCTCCCGCTCTTTCCGAAGAACGTTTTGTTGCGCCGCTTACTCTCCGCCGCCGCGCGCGAGGCGCTCGAGCAGTTACCCAACGAAGAGCAAAGGATCGCCTTCGAAGCGTTAGGGCTTAGAGTGTATGCGAACGGCGACGATCATAAGGGCTGGCGCTACGAAGTGAGCCTCTAGCCCCCTATTTCACGCCCGGGTAGGTTCCGAGACGTGATTCCGAGCCCCGCCCGTCAGCCCTCGCCCCCCAACCGCGTGACGAGTTCGAGGAGGGCGGGAAGGTTAATCGGTTTGCTCATGCGCTCGTTAAAGCCCGCCCTCAGCGCGAACTCGCGGTCCGAGTATTCGACGAAGCCGCTGACGGCGATGAGCGGCACGGCCTCGTACCCGGGCACCTCGCGCAACGCCCTCGCCAACTCGTAGCCGTCCATCGAGGGCATGCCGATGTCGGAGACGACCACGTCGAACCGCTCGTCCTGCGCCGCGCGGAGCGCCTCAGCCGCGGACGGCTTCGTCACCACGTCGTGCCCCGCGTTGCAGAAAAAGAGGCTCAGCATGAGGCGTATGTCCGCTTCGTCGTCTACGACGAGCACACGCCTCCTGACCTTCCCCAACTCCACTACTTTCCCCGCCCGCTCTGCTTCAGACATCATCGCTAAATACAGGCTCAATCAAGCCGATGTTTCTCATATTCCCGGGGCTGCCGGCACGCTCCCATTCAGGAGGCTCTTGGCGAAGCGGTTAATGAACGCGCCGTCACCGAGACGGCCGCCGTCATCCGCGCCGCGCTCGAAGCGCAGAGGCGGAGGGAGACGGCTTAGACCGCACGCGGCGGGCGTTATCTGGAAATCAGATACTCGACACGCCCGCCGCAGCCCCTATCATGTCGCGTGTCCGGATGGGAGACGCGACCCCATTTCAACCAGGATACAATGCCCATGACCGGGCGAAAAGAGCCTACTAAACTCCGACTCGCCAAGCCGACCGACGCGCCGCGCCCCGATCCGCCGGGGGGCGCTCAAGGCTCGCTGCCTGACGACTACATCGAAGGTCGGCTCGACCTGAACAAGCACCTCATCAAGCACCCGGCGGCGACCTTCCTCGTCCGCGTCGCGGGCGACTCGATGACGGGCGCCGGGATTCACCCCGACGACATCCTCGTCGTCGACCGCTCACTAACGGGGCAGGGCGACGACATTGGTTATAGCGGTCGCGGACGGCGAGTTGATAGTCAGACGGCTACGCATGGAAGGCGGCGACGCTTCGCTTCCCCGCCAGTTCGCTGCCGAATCAATACCTGTACGTCGTCCCCGTCGTCGCCCCGCTCGTCGCCTTCCTCCTAGACCGCGCCGGAAGGTTGCGGCACTCCCCGCGCGTACTGTCAGTAGTGGACCTTCTGGTAGTCGGGACGGCGATGTGGCGCGTCTTCGGCAACGTCCCTTACGTCTCCGGCCACGCCCTGTTTTTGGCTTACGCGCTACTCAGTTCCCGGTCGCGCGTGTCTCAGGTCACGGCGGGCTTGGTGATGGTCGAAGTCGTTTACCTCAAATACTTCGTCTGGCACGATTGGGTGACGGCGACGACCGGGATTATTCTCGGCTCGGTCGCCGCACTCATCCTGCGGCTCGCCGCGCCCGAACACGGGAAGGCCGTGCGGGAATGAAAAAAGTTAAGGAGCTTTCCGTGAACGCCATCAATCGGCTATTCTCCTTAGGATTCCTACTGCTGCTAACTACTTCCGCTTTTTCTCAGGAGAGGAAGATACCTGTCGTCGAGCACAATCTGTATGACAGGGCGTTGTTCGCCAGTCTGGGTAAGATGGATAAGGAGTGGAGCCATATTGATGATGCCGCTATGGGGAACCGGATACGCATCGATTATCACAATATGATCGTGGAGAAGAATCGCAACATAACCGAAGGGCTGCCTTCCCAACTCGGGGAGTATCGCGTCGAGTATCTCGATGCGCAGGAGTTGATTGACAGGTATAAAAGGCTGCGAAAAGAGTTCGCCATTCTCGTTGCTTACCCTATGGTTAATGAGGGGGAGCGTTTAGAAATCACCTTTAATGTTTATTGGATTGGTTATATAAAGGGCAGGTTATTTTATGCGCTGTCTGATTGGAGCAAGGTTTATTTTCGCTATGATTGCGAGAAGCGAGAATATGTCGTTGAGCAGGTGAAGCTCGGCGGTGTCTGACACGCCGCATAACAACCCCAGGCACCGACCGTGAATGGCGTGGCTCTCATCAGGAACTTGGATGGTTTCGAGGTGGTGTGCGCGGCGGGTGAGGCCGGGCGTGAGGCATTCCGAGCCGCCGTGCTTCATCAGAGCGAGACCATTCAGGGGTTGAATCATGTGCCTGTTAAAGCACGCCGGCGGGGCTTTCACGCACCGGCCCGAAGAGCTGAAAGACCGTCTGAGTTCTAAGGCTTCCGATCTCGTCAAAGCGGCTTTTGCCGATGTAGACCCGGCGCGCCTCGTTGATTACCATACTCACGTTGCCGGCGTCGGGGCGGGCGGCACAGACAACCTCGTCAACCCGAAGATGCGCACCTGGAAGCACCCGCTCCACCGCCTCAAGTTTGCCGTCTACCTCAGCGCCGCGGGGGTGGAGGACGTGGAGCGCGCAGACCTGGAGTTTGCCGCGCGGCTCGTCAGCCTCGTGCGGCACATGGAGGCTCACGGCAAGCACCGCCTGCTGGCGTTCGACAAGAACTACCACCGCGACGGGACTGCGAACCTGGCGAAGACGGAATTTTACGTCCCCAACGAATACGTCTTCGCCCTGGCGGCGCAGCACCCTGACTTGTTCGAGCCTGTCATCTCCGTGCACCCTTACCGCCCGGACGCAGTTAACGAATTGGAGAAGTGGGCGGGGCGCGGCGGCCGCATGGTCAAGTGGCTGCCGAACGCGATGGGCATTGACCCGTCCGACGCGGGGTGTGATCCGTTTTACCGTAAGATGAAGGAACTCGGCCTGGTGCTGCTCAGCCACGGCGGTGAGGAGAAGGCCGTCGAGGCGGAGGAGGATCAGCGACTGGGCAACCCGCTCCTCCTGCGCAGGGCCCTCGATCACGGCGTCAAGACGATCGTCGCGCACTGCGCGGGCCTGGGCTACAACGAAGACCTGGACGATCCCGCGAAAAAGCGCGCCCACAACTTCCGACTGTTCATGCGCCTCGTCGAGGACAAACGTTACGATGGACTGGTCTTCGGCGACATCTCCGCGATGACGCAGTTCAACCGCATCGGCGAGCCGCTTTCGACCGTCATCGGGAGGGGGGATCTACATGGCCGTCTCGTCAACGGCAGCGACTATCCTTTGCCCGCGATCAACCTGTTAGTCCGGACAAGGCCGCTGCTGCGGGCGGGCTACATCGACGCGGAGGAGCGTGCCTCTTTGCGGGAGATTTATCGCTTCAACCCGTTGCTGTTCGATTTCGTTCTCAAACGCTGTCTCAAACTTCCCGGCACCCACAGGCGGCTGCCGGCAAGCGTTTTCCAGTCTAATCCGGAATTGGGAGTTTGATCGAATGAGGTTCTGGTTAGGCGCAGAGGGGGCATGAAGACGCCGCCTGACAACGGCATGCACCCGACCCCTTATTGGCCGTCTTGTTATAATCAATCGCATCAGGGCGCGGGTGATGCCGGGCGTGAGGCATCTTCTCGATAGGAGTTGCTATTAGGAAAACGCCTTCACGTAAATTCCTGCTGCTGTTTCTTTCACCCTATCGATTGGGAGGCATGCTGCGGCTTCTAGCTAACCACAACTTAAAACGGGGAGGGACACGATGCGTAAAATGGCTGTGTGGGTTGTCATGCTCGGTGGCGTGCTCTGCTCCGAGGTGTTGGCCGACCAGGTCGGTCTGAAAAATGGCGACCGGTTGACCGGGACGGTCGTCAAGTACGACGGCGAAAACCTGATCATAAAGTCCGAGTTCGCGGGCGAGGTGAGGATCCGGTGGGACGCCGTAGAAAGGGTAGCCACTAATCACCCCCTTTACGTCACGTCGAAAGATGGACGAGTGCTCGTCGGCACCGTCACAGCCGCCGAAGGCGTCTTCGAGGTTCAGACTAGCGACGCCGGGAAAATTGCCCTCACGAAAGACTCCATCCGACTCATCCGATCAAAAGAGGAACAGGCAGCCTATGAAGCCGCGCTGGACAGGCAGCGCCGAGCAGTCTGGAGCGGCTCCGCAGACGCCGGGCTGAGCGCGACGCGCGGCAACGCCGACACGCTCATCATGAGTCTCGGGTCACAGATGGCGCGCACCACACAGAGAGATAGATTGAGCTTCCACGCCGCATCGCTTTTCGCACGCAACAGCACGACCGGCGTCTCGGTCACGACGGCGGAAGCGATCCGCGGCGGTGCCCGCTACGACCGTAATATCAGCGATCGGCTCTTCGGCTTCGCCCTCACCGATCTTGAGCGCGACAAGTTCCAGCAGCTCGACCTGCGTCTCGTCTTCGGCGGCGGGCTCGGCTACCACGCGCGAAAGACCGAGAGGACGCGCTTGGATATATTCGCGGGCGGCTCCTACAACCGGGAGAAATTCTCGACCGGCCTGACGCGAAATTCGGCGGAGGCACTCGTCGGTGAGGAGCTGTCTTACAAACTCTCGGAGAGCACTACCCTAGCGCAGAGGTCGGTGCTCTACCCCAACCTCAGCGAATTCGGGGAATACCGTTTCGCGTTTGACCTGACGGGCGTCACGAGATTGACGCGGCAGTTAGGTTTGCAGGTGACCGTCAGCGACCGCTTTCAGAGCAACCCGCTGCCGGGGGTAAAAAAGAACGATCTGCTACTCACCACCGGTATCCGGGTGAGTTTCGGGGGCGGCGACAGTAAAAAATAACGCTCCGTCTCCGTCGCTTAACAATGGCATGCACCCGAGGCACGAGACTCCTGTAATTTAAGTTCAACGGTGTCACCATTACAAACAGTCGAGACAAACAGTCAATGGGTACGACGTGTGAGAACATCTTAATCCCCCCTTACGGCGGGAAGCTGATCAATCTATTAGCTCCGGTGGAGGAGTGCGAGGAGTTGCGTGCCCGCGCGGGGGGGCTGACGCGGCTACAGTTGACTCCGCGCACACTCTGCGACTTGGAACTGCTCGCCACGGGCGGCTTCTCGCCGCTCGGGCGGTTCATGGGCCGGCGCGATTACGAGCGCGTCCTCGGAGAGATGCGACTCGCCGACGGGACCGTCTTCCCCGTGCCCGTCACGCTCAACATCGCGCCCGACGCGGGCGTGCGTCTCGACCGGGAGATCGCGCTCACGGACGAGCAGAACAATCTCCTGGCCCTGATGCGCGTCGAAGAGATATTCGAGCGGAGCTGTGAAGAAGAACGCTCCGTCTGCGGCACGACCGATCCGCGCCACCCGCTCGTCGCTGAGATGAATACGTGGGGCGGGCTGTGCGCCTCGGGTCACCTGCGCGTCCTCGCGCTGCCGCAGCACCAGGATTTCAAGTCGCTGCGACTAACGCCCTCCGGGGTGCGCGGTCGTCTGGAAGCGCTGGGAAGAGCTCACGTCGTCGCCTTTCAGACGCGCAACCCGCTCCACCGCGCGCACGAGGAGTTGACGGCGCGCGCCGCCCGCTCGGTTGACGGCACGCTGTTGCTCCACCCGGCGGTCGGCCTCACGAAGCCGGGCGACATCGACCACTTCACGCGCGTCCGCTCCTACCGCATCCTGGCGGAGCGCTACTACGATCCGCGCCGGACCGTGCTCGCACTCCTGCCGCTGGCGATGCGCATGGCCGGGCCGCGCGAGGCGCTCTGGCACGCCGTCATCCGCCGCAACTACGGCGCCAACCACCTCATCGTCGGCCGCGATCACGCGAGCCCGGGCTTTGATTCCCACGGCCGCCCTTTCTACGAAACGACCGCCGCGCAGGAACTGGTCGCGCGTCACGAGTCCGAGACGGGCGTGCGCGCCTTGCCGTTCGGGGAGATGGTCTACCTTGCGGATGAAGACCGCTACGAGGAGCGCGGTCGCGTCCCCGCCGGTGCGCGCGCGGTCGCGCTCTCCGGGACTGAAGTGCGCGAAGACTACCTGCGCCGCGGTCAGCCTTTGCCGGGTTGGTTCACACGCCCGGAGGTAGCCGCCGTCCTGGCTCGGGCTCACCCGCCGCTTCACCTGCAGGGCTTCTGCCTCTGGTTCACCGGCCTCTCGGGCGCGGGCAAATCAACGACTGCCGAGATCGTCGCCATCCGCCTTCTTGAACGGGGTCGGCGGGCGACGCTGCTCGACGGCGACGTGGTTCGCACACACCTCTCAAAGGGGCTCGGGTTCAGCAAGGAAGATCGGGACACGAACGTGCGGCGCATTAGCTTCGTCGCCTCCGAGATCGTTCGCCACGGCGGCGCGGTGATTTGCGCGGCCGTCAGCCCCTACCGCGCCACGCGCAACGAGTGCCGCGCGATGGTCGGGGCGGAGAACTTTATCGAAATCTTCGTTGACACGCCGCTTGAAGTCTGCGAGGCGCGCGACGCGAAGGGGATGTACCGGCAGGCGCGCGAAGGGAAGATCAAGAATTTTACCGGCGTCGACGACCCCTACGAACCGCCTTTAAGCCCTGAAATCCGCCTCGAAACTATCGCCTGTTCTGCAGAGGAGAATGCCGATATTGTTCTCAATCACCTCGTCCTCCAAGGCTTCATGCTACCAGCCTCGGACGATACGGTTTCTGGGAATGATGTTACTCCTATCCGATGAGCAGATGAGTATGATGGGAAAATCCAGGTCTAACTTAATCCGAGTCATGAGTTGAAAAAGAAAGGTCGTCAATCCTTCTGCGGTGTGTAGAATTCAAGTTGCGACACCGAACCTACCACCAAAGGACGACGACCTATGACACAAAGCATAGAGCATCAGATGACAGAAATCTATTGTTTTGTTGACGACTACTTGAAAGCTCATCCGCACCAAGCTCACTGGCGGCGTTCGCCACATGCCGTGCCGCGCTTTACCGACTCGGAAGTCC
>JAIVJC010000091.1 GCA_020200235.1 Acidobacteriota bacterium
CCTGCCCCGCCGAGCTGGAACGCTTCGTCGAGCGCGCCCAGATCGCCGCGACTCGCGCGTTCGACCAACGCCGATCGAGCGTCCGCCCCCGCAGCCTCAGCGAGTGCGCGCGGGTTCGCCGGGTCGCTGCCGATCTCGCCGCTTTCGGGGAAGAGGCTGCGCGGGCGCGCCGCGTAAAGTTCTCGCTCTGTTGTCGCGCCGTGACGCCGCTCCTTGCGGTAGATCGTGTAAGCGATGGCGGCGATCAGGAGGAGTGTGATTAAGAAGACTGGGCTCACTGTTGAAACCGAACACCCGCTGTCTGACGGCGTCCTTCCCTTCGCGTCCGGTCGCGCCGAGGCTGGTGTCGATCCGCTCGATTATACGCTTCAGGAGCGGCGCGGGTTCAAGAAACCGTAGAGGTCGGAACCGCCCCGCCGCCGACGAAGTGGACGATCTCGACCCTGTCGCCCTCGCCGAGCGCCGTCTCAGCCCACAGGGCGCGGCGCACGACCTCGCGGTTCAGCTCGACCGCGACCCGCTCGGGCGCGTGCGCGAGCAGGCGGAGGAGGTCGGCGACGCTCGCGCCTTCCTCGATCTCCCGCTCCTCGCCGTTGACGTTGATCTTCACGCGGGGCGACTCAACTGTGGTGGATGACGCGGCGCAGCTCAGCCGCGCAGCCGTCGGAGATCGCGCGTAGCAGTATCGCCGCCCTGCCCTTCGTGAAGCGCGGCAGCCAGACGTGGATCATCGCGACGCCGTCCGCGTCGGTCCTCGAAGAGAGGATGAGTGGGCGAAACTCCGTGCCGAGAACTTTAACCGTGACGCTCGCGTCCGGAACAGTCACGCGGTCGCCGAAAGCCCCGCGCGTGACCATCAGGCGCAGCGTGACGATGTCGCCCGCGCGAAAATCCTTCTCCTCCATCAGGGTCAGGTGCAGCTCGTCTTCACTCTCGACGGGGATGGCATCGAAAGTCGGAGTCGCGTCGCCGCCGTTGTTTTGAGCGCGTGCGTCGAGTGGCGGCGCGGCGGGCGGCGCGGCAGCCGCGGCTGGTGGCGCGGCGGCGGGCGGCGCGGGCGGCGCCGGCGCGTTGGGCCACGGCGGCATCTTCCGTCTCTCGGCGGGACCGTCCGCCGGGGGGCGCTGAGGTCCCTTGCCGCGCGGCGCCACTTTTTTCGCCGGGGCGGCCTGCGCTCCCGCGTCCCCCTGGCTCATGCGCTTGAGATCGTCGATGCGCCCGGCGGAGACGGCGGCGCAGATCAGCTTGTGCTGCCTTTGTAGGCGCTCGCTGAGGATCGCCTGATCGAACCCGCTCGCGACGAGATCGGTGTAGGGCGAGCGCTTGCTCGCGAGGATCGCCCCGCCGACGTAGACGAGCGAGAGGATGAAAGGCGTCTCCAGCCCCTTGTCTTCCGTCTGGACGTGGTAGACCGTCCCCTCGTGCTCGATGTCGGTGTTGAAGCCTGTGATCACGATTGCATCTTGGAATGATCAAAACCGCGCGGAGGAGCGGGCGGCTGTTGCCCGCGGGTAATGCCGGAATTGACACTAGCATAGCCGTTCCGACAGGGTCAATCTCCTTAGTAATTATGACTTTGCGCCCGCCGAGGAGGTTGCTTGACACGACCCACGCTCTGACTTACCATGACTTTGTACAAACATTCTCAAGCTCGAAACTGATCAGCCGACGCGCTTCTCGAGGCGCGTCCGAGAGGGAGGGCGGCGTGCGCGACTTCCAACTGAGGGACTACCTGCCGATCCTGCTGATGCTCGTCGTCGCGGGCGGCTTCGCCGTGTCGCAGATCACGCTCTCGCAGCTCGTCGGTCAGCACAAGGCGACGCGCACGAAGACGATGCCCTACGAGTGCGGCAAAGACCCGGTGGGCTCGGCGCGCGAGCGCTTCTCGGTCAAGTTCTACCTGATCGCGATGATCTTCATCCTCTTCGACATCGAGCTGATCTTCATGATGCCGTGGGCGGTGGTCTTCAAACAGCTCGCCGCGCAGTCGGCTCAGATGCGCAACGTCATCTTCGGCGAGATGATGGTCTTCATCGCGCTCCTCCTGGTGGGCTACGTCTACGTCGTCAAGAAGGGGCTCTTCGACTGGAGCGAGCGCGCCCGTCGAGAGGCTGAGGCGGAGGCGCGCGCGCTCGCGATCAAGGAAGGGCGCGCGGCTGAGCTGAACCGCGGCAGCCTGAGCCGCGCCGCCTGAGCTGCGAGGAATTTTTTATGGGCATCGAGAACACGATTGCGGAGGCGCTGCCGGACATCATCACGACGCGGCTCGACTCGCTCGTCAACTGGGCGCGCAAGTCTTCCCTCTGGCCCGCCACCTTCGGGCTCGCCTGCTGCGCCATCGAGATGATGAACGCGACCAGCTCTCGAAACGATCTGGCGCGCTTCGGATCGGAAGTCTTCCGCGCGAGCCCGCGCCAGGCTGACGTGATGATCGTCTCGGGTCGTGTCTCGCGCAAGATGGCTCCCGTGCTCCGACGCATCTACGATCAGATGCCGGAGCCGAAGTGGGTCATCTCGATGGGCGCGTGTGCCACGTCGGGCGGCGTCTTCGACAACTACGCCATCGTGCAGGGCGTGGACAAGATCGTGCCCGTCGACGTTTACATCCCGGGCTGCCCGCCGCGCCCCGAAATGCTCATCCACGCCGTGATGATGCTTCAGGACAAGGTGATGGGCGAATCCCTGCGCGACCGACGGGACGTCAGACTCGAAGACGCGCGCGAAGCCGTGCCGCCGGGGACGCTCCCCGCCTCCGGCGTCTCCGCGACGAACGAGGCGGCGGCTGACAAGCCCTCGCAAGCAGACTACACGCGCCCCTACACCGTCCCCTCGCGCCACGAGCGGCGGAGGTCGTCGTAGAAAACTGTCCGTAGTCAATGGTCAGTTGTCCTTTGCATAAGTTTGACGACCAACTGACCGTGAATGAGAAAAACAACGGGTGACGGACGACGGACGACGGACGACGGACAACGGACGACGGACAATGAGTCAAGACATCCAGCGCGAACAGCAGATCGCGGAGCAGGCGGCTGTACCCGCGGCGAGTCAGGAGTCGCCGCTCGTCGCCGCGCTCAGGCAGGCGCACCCGGAATGGGTGACCGGGGTCGTCGAGGCTTTCGGCGAGACGACGATCGTCTTGCCGCGCGGGGCGATCGTCGGGGCTTGCGCGTTCTTCAAGACGACCGAGGGTCTTGAGTTCAACCTGCTCTCCGACATCTGCGGCGTGGATCGGGGTCAGGAGGAAGACCCGCGCTTCGAAGTCAACTACCAGCTCTTCTCGACGACGAAGCACCACCGCCTGCGTCTCAAAGTCCTGCTCGCGGAGGACGACGCGAGAGTGCCGACCGTGACGAACGTCTGGCGCACGGCGAACTGGCACGAGCGCGAGACGTTCGATCTCTTCGGCGTGCGCTTCGAGGGACACCCGGACCTGCGGCGCATCCTGCTGCCCGACGACTGGCAGGGTCACGCCCTGCGCAAAGACTTCCCGCTCCGCGGCTACGAGCCCTACAGCCTGACTTGACCGAATGCGGAATGCGGATTTCGGATTGCGGATTTGAAAGCGTTAACGCCGTCACGGTTCTTTAATCCACATTCCGCAATCCGCAATCCGAAATCGAAAGATGAGCGCTCCGACGACCAACATTCCGCCGCAGTTCGACGTCATCGACCGACCGCTCGACACGCAGATGACGATCTCGATGGGGCCGCAGCACCCCTCGACGCACGGCGTGTTGCGGATCGAGCTGGTCCTGGACGGCGAGTCCATCGTCAAGGCGACGCCCGACATCGGCTACCTGCACACGGGGATGGAGAAGCTCTTCGAGTACAAGAAGTACCAGCAGGGCATCGTCATCACCGACCGGATGGACTACCTCAACCCGCTCGGCAACAACCTCGCCTACGTGATGGCGGTCGAGAAGCTTTTGGGGATCGAGATTCCCGAGCGCGCGCAGGTCATCCGCGTCCTCTTCTGCGAGCTGCAGCGCATCGCCTCGCACCTCGTCTGGCTGGGGACGCACGCGCTCGACATCGGCGCGATGTCGATCTTCTTCTACTGCTTCCGCGAGCGCGAGAAGATTCTGAACCTGATCGAAGCCGCCTCGGGCGGTCGGCTCACGCCCTCCTACTTCCGCATCGGCGGTCTGATGATGGACCTGCCCGCGGGCTTCGAGCGGCGCTGCCGGCAGTTTCAAACGGACTTCCCGAAAGCTCTGGGCGACTTCCACACGCTCTTGACGGGCAACCGCATCTTCCAGAAGCGCACGCAAGGCATCGGCATCATCTCGGCGGAGGACGCCATCGACTGGGGCTTGACCGGACCCTGCCTGCGCGGGAGCGGCGTCGATGTAGACGTGCGGCGCACGAACCCTTACACGGGCTACGAGCACTACGACTTCGAAGTCCCCGTCGAGCAGGGCTGCGACGTGTGGGCGCGCTACATGGTGCGGATGCGCGAGATGAAGGAGTCGCACAAGATCGTCCAGCAGGCGCTCGAACGTCTGAAGCCCGGCCCGGTCAAGGCGGACGCGCCGAAGGTGGTGCTCCCCGACCGCGAAGCGATGAAGACGCACATGGACGCGCTCATCCACCACTTCCTGATCGTCGCCGAGGGATTCAACGTCCCCGCCGGCGAGGTCTACCACCCGATCGAAGGATCGAAGGGCGAGCTCGGCTGCTACGTCCGCTCCGACGGCGGGCCCAAGCCCTCGCGCGTACACTTCCGCGGTCCGTCTTTCGTCAACCTCTCCGCCCTGCCCCACATGGCGGAGGGCGAGATGATCGCAGACGTGGTCGCCATCATCGGCTCGATAGACATCGTGCTGGGGGAAATAGATCGGTAGGGGTTGGGGGTTGGGG
>JAIVJC010000215.1:0-2817 GCA_020200235.1 Acidobacteriota bacterium
ATATTGATGAGTTGCCTGATCGGTTGCTCGGACGCGTGGCAGACGATAGTTTACCAGAACGGGAACGTAGAACCCTGCAACTTGCCTGCGAGCACGCGCGCCGCCTATTGGGTATACGCGGATATAAACCTAACACTTTGGCTACCTACTACCTCAGAGCAAAGAAATTGCGCACGTAACTGCAGGCTGCCTCACGTGCTCTCTCTCGGCTTCTGACTTCCGCATATTTCAAAATGGATTTTTGAAATACGCGGACATTCATTTTTCCGCGTACCGCAAATTCTGCCAGCAGGACGAGAAGAAAAAACTTCCGCGTACAGCAAAAAAACGCTTTGTGACCTTCCTGCTTGTGGTGTCTCATTCCGGTTGATGAGCAGCAATCCACAACGCGCCCCCGCGGATATTGTCGACGGCGTCCTGACTAACCTCGTCCGCAGGGTTCTGGCACTACTCCCGGAACACCAGGAAAATTTGCTCGCCCGCGGTCTCTCAATTACCGAGATCGGGCGCAAGGGTTACGTCAGCGCGCCCATCACGCGCGGGGAGCGCGGGCGCGCCGCCGACGCCGTGGCGCCTTACCTCGAAGCCTTCGGCGGGGGCGTCCCCGGCTTCTACCGCGAGCGCGGGGGGTGGCGGATGGTTTATCGTCCGCCCGGCTTCTTCATACCCGTGCGCGACGAGTGGGGGCGGATCCGGGCACTCACGCAGAGGGTCGACGAGCCGCGCGACGGCGGCAGATACATCTGGTTGAGTTCCGCTGATCGCGATGGCGGCGCGTCCTCCGGCGCACCGCCGCACTTCGCCGCGCGCCACCTCATGCACGACGCCGGCGAGGTCACGATCACGGAAGGATCGTTGAAAGCGGAGATCGTCGCCTCCATCTCCGGCATGCCCGTCGTCGGCGTCGCGGGCACGCACTCCACCGCCGGACTCGCAGAACGGCTCAAGGCGAACTTTCCGAAGCTGCGCCGCGTCTTTGTCGCCTACGATCGCGATTTCGTTGACAAGCCGAACGTGCGCGACGCCCTGTTTAAACTCGCGGCGCAGTTCGAGGCTGCAGGCTTCGTCGTTCTCGTGCGGGTCTGGCCGGGTCCCGAGAAGGGTCTCGACGACTATCTGCTCTCGGTGCTCAGAGGGCGGGAGGTGCGCACCGCATGACTTCGCCGTCCGCCGCGCAGGTCTTCGACCTGCGCCCGTCGCACCTTGCGCGCGCCGTCGAGCGGCAGTCGCGCGCCGCCGCCGGGTCTGCTTCTGCCGTCCTCGACGACTTCGCCGACTGCGTCGAGGCGATCCACGCCTGCGCCAGCCTGGCCGGCTTCTCCAAGCGCCCGCGCGATCTGATCTTCGCCCTCGCGACCTTCACGCGCGCCCGCTCTGTAGGCTACGCCGATCTGCATGATAAAGAACTCGCCGAGCTCCAGGGCTGCGACGAGAAGACGGTGCGGCGCCAGCGCCGTGACTACCTCAACGAGTCCCGCGCCCTCAAGTTCGATCTCATCGAGGTGGTCGAGGGCGAGTTCGACCGTATCAGCGAACGGCACGCGCCGACGCGCTACCGCTTCGTCGTCGGCGACACCGCCGCGCTCATCGTCCTCGAAGCCCGTTCGACCGGCGGGTGGGGCGAGATGGATCGCAAGCGGCAGTGTGAGATCATCCGGCGAGTGGCGGCTGACGTTTACGAGGAGATACCCGATGCCCCGCCGCGCCGCCGCAAACGCAAACGCCCGCGCACAGCTTCCGCCGAGGTTGAGACCTGCCGGAAGATCGTCACAGGTCAGTTGAAGAAGCTGCGGGATCGAGTCTCTCACCTGTCATCTTCCGAGCGCACGCGTCTGCTCGAAGACCCCGGAGAACTGCGTGCGTGGTGGCTCGAAGTGAGCACCGAGATGGACGCTTTCTGCGGCGTAGAATCCTCACAAACTTCTGAGACAACTCAAGTTGGTCAGGGTGGCGGACAATTTGTCCACCACCCCGCCGACGACCAACCCGCCGAGCGAGAGGTGAGCGCTGAAGACCACGCCACGTTTAACAGGCTCGAAGAGCGCTTGAACGCGCCGCTGATTCGAAGCGTCGAGCTTACCTTACGACCGCCCGAACTCGTGCCGCGCGAACTGACTGATGACCCTGACGGAGACGGGGCTGGGCCGGTGTCGGTCGAAGAGTTGGAAGCCGAAGCCGTGCGCGCCGAAGCGTGCGGGGAGCGAGCCCCTTGGGATGAGTGACGCGGCGCAGACAAAATCGCTTGAACTTGAGCGCGACCGCGCCCGCAGGCTCGAACTGTCCGCCGAGTACGTGCCCGACGACGCGGCGCAGGCGCGCGCCCTGCTGCTCATCGCGGGAGTCCCGGAAGACGAGATCGAGCGCGTCGTCACGGAAATGTCGCTTGAATCGGATCGCGAGATGTGATACTTCGAGCATCCACCATGAAGCCATTCATTCCATACGCGCGCGTCTCCTCGGACGAGCAGAAGGACGCCGAGACGATCAAGACGCAGATCGCCGAGGTCGAGCAGTATTCGCTCGTCGCGAACCTCCCGCTCGCCCCCGAGTGGATCACCGACGACGGCGTTTCCGGCGTCATCCCCTTCCACGAGCGACGGGGCGGGGCGCTCGTGCTCGGAATGCTCCGCACCGGAAATTACGCTGGCGTCGCCTGCCTCAACCACAAACGCATCGGGCGCGACGCCTACGTGATTCACTTGGCGGTAAGACAGATCGAGCAGGAACTCGGCGGCGACATCCAAGCCATTCGCGAGCCAGTGCCCTCGCAGCTCGCGCCCGGCGCGCGTGCTCTCATGCGCGCGATGTACGCGGGGG
>JAIVJC010000215.1:2928-10883 GCA_020200235.1 Acidobacteriota bacterium
GGCGAGCGGTGGCGACAGAGCACCATCAGCTACATGCTCCGCAATCCCTTCTATAAGGGCGAGGGGGCGTGGCGACGGCGCTACGAGGCGAAGAACAGCCGCGGGAATAAGAGCAAATACAACTCGCCGCCCGACGCGGTCGTACGCTACGAGGACTATCAAGTTCCGGCGATAGTTCCGCCCGAGCTGTGGGAGCGGTGCGCGCGGCTTCGGCGAATGAATACGAAACTCGCGCCGCGCAACTCGCGCCGCTTCTACTTGCTGCGCGGGCTGGTGCGCTGCGGCTTATGCGGCAGGACTTATACCGGGGTGAGCCAGCAGGGGCGCTGGTTTTATTACCAGTGCAAATCCCACTACACGGTCGGACGGCCGAACTGCGGGAACCGCCGCGTGCGCGCCGCGGAATTGGAGCGTCTCGTCTGGGCCGAGATCGAGCGCTTCGCCCTCGAGCCCGGCAAGGTGCTGCGCAAGATTCAGAGGGCGCGCGCTCCGGGCGCGCCGCCAGAGGCTTCCGCGCACCGTCTCGAGCAGCGGCTCGCGGCGAAGCAGAGAGAGCGGGCGCGGGTCATCACGTGGGCGCGGGAGGGGCGCATCACGGAAGGCGAGTTGGACGCCCAGCTCGCCCAGTTGCGCGCCGAAGTCGCCGCGCTGGAGAGTGAGCGCGCGCGATCAGAAGGCGCGGCGCGCGCGGCGAGCGAGGTGCGCTCCCGCTTGGCTGATGCGGAGGCTTTCTTCAAGGAGCTGGCGGGACGCATCGGCGAACTGACAGACGAGCAGCGCGCCCGCATCGTGCGTCAGCTCGTGCCGCGGGTGCTCCTGAAGCCGCGCGCGGACGGGCGCGTAAGTGCCGTGGCGACCTACCTTTTCGCCCCTCCCTCTATAACTGCCACTGCCCCGCTTCGAGCGTCTCCTTGACGAAGGAGAGGAAGCGCTCGGCGTCCGAGCCGTCGATGATGCGGTGATCGAAGGAGAGCGCGAAGTAAGCCATGTGCCGGACGGCGATCACGTCGTCGCCGTCCGCGCCCTCGACGACCTTCGCGCGCTTCTCGACGACGCCGACGCCGAGGATGGCGACCTGCGGCTGGTTGATGATCGGCGTGCCGAAGAGCCCGCCGAAGACGCCGGGGTTCGTGATCGTGAACGTGCCCCCGGCGACCTCGTCGGGTTTGAGCTGTTTCGCGCGCGCGCGATCCGCCAGATCGTTGGCGGCGCGGGCGAGACCGGCGATGGAGAGCTCGTCGGCTCTCTTGATGACGGGGACGATCAAGCCCCAGTCGAGCGCGACCGCCATGCCGAGGTTGATGTCCTGCTTGTAGACGATCTGATCGCCCGCGACCTGCGCGTTCATCACGGGGAAGCGGCGGATCGCGGCCGTCACCGCCTGGAAGATGAACGGCATGAAGGTGAGCTTCGTCCCCGTGCTCGCGAGGAACGCCGCCTTGTGTTGGTCGCGCAGGCGCGCGACTCTCGTCATGTCGATCTCGTAGACGGTCGTGACGTGCGCCGAGGTGCGGCGTGACATCACCATGTGCTCGGCGATCTTCCTCCGCATCACGCTCATCGGCTCGACGCGGTCGCCGACCGCGGGCTGCGCGCCTGCCTTCGAGCCGAGTGATGTCGATGTTGTGCTGGCGCGCGATGTTGCGCACGAGCGGGCTCGACTTCGTGCGCCGCAACTCCTCGACCGTCTGCTCGCGACCGTTCTTCCCGCCGCCCGACGGCTGCGCGCCGCCGTCACCCGACGCGGCGAGCCCCTGCTGCCCCGCGCCCGGTCTCTGCTCGTCGTAACTGCGCCCGGCGACCTCTGCGACCTGCGGCGTCGGCGGGGTCGCCGCCTCTTGATCTTGTGGAGGCGACTGCGGCGGCTCGGCGGACGGCGGCGCCTGCTGCGCGCTCGGTTGTTGCTGCGCCGCTGCCGCGGGCTGCGGGGGCGGCGTTGACTCGGCTGCGGCTTGCGCCGCCGGCGCGCTCGCCTGCGGCGGCGGCGGAGGTGCCGCGTCCGCCGTCGTCGCGCCCGCGGCGGGCTGCTCGCCCGCCTCGCCGACCACCGCGACGACCTTGCCGACCTCGACCGTCTCGCCCTCCTGCGCCCTGATCTCGACGAGCACGCCCGCCGCGGGCGAAGGGATCTCCGCGTCAACCTTGTCGGTCGAAATCTCGAACAGGTTCTCGTCGCGCTCGACGCGCTCGCCGATCTTCTTCAGCCAGCGGGTGATCGTCCCCTCCGTGATCGACTCGCCCATCTGCGGCATCACAACTTCTGTCGCCATTTATTCCCCCAACAATTCGTCCGTCGTCCGTTGTCCGTAGTCAGTGGTCAGTAGGTCAGTCGTTCACACGACCTTCAGGCAGCCGCTCGTTAACCATATGCAACTGACGACTGACCACGGACAACGGACAGTTCTTGTTATTCCGCCGTGGTCGGATCGATGACCGACTTGATCTGCGAGACGCGGTTGGCGGGGAAGCCGCCGCGCTCGGCGTGCTCGCGCACCGCCGCCTCGTCCGGCGCGACGTAGACGCAGTAGACCTTGTCGCCCGTGACGTAAGACTCCACCCACTGAATCTGCGGCCCCATCTCGCGCAGCACGCCGCACGACTTCTGCGAGATCGCCTGCAACTGTTCCGCGGACAGGTCGCCCGCCCCCGGAATCTCACGCTCGATCAAAAATTTCGGCATGGCTGTTCTCCTTGGGAATAGCTGTTAGCTGTTAGCTGTTAGCTATTAGCCGTTAGCTTTTAGCTCTGAGCTTTTTGTCTTTGCTAATGGCTAATAGCTAACAGCTAACATCTCCGTCAATACGCCGCGAGCCGGCGCGACGCCGCGAGCACGTCTCTGACCTGCGGCAGGTGATACTCTTCGAGCGGCGGCGAGTAGGGCACGGGCGTGTCGGTGGCGGCGAGGCGCACGACGGGCGCGTCCAGCCACTCGAACGCCTCTTCCGAGATCGTCGCCGCGATCTCGCCGCCGATGCCGCCCGTGCGCGAAGCCTCGTGCAAGATCAAAACTCTGCTCGTCTTCTTCGCCGACGCGAGGATCGCGTCCTTGTCCATCGGCGCGAGCGTGCGCAGATCGACGACCTCGACGTCCAACCCCTCCCGCTCCAGCTCCTCCGCCGCGTCGAGCGCGTTCAGGACTTGCGCGCCGAAGGTGATGATCGAGAGGTCGCGCCCCTCCTTCACCACTTTCGCCTTGCCGATCTCGACGACGTAATCGTCTTCGGGAATCTCCGCCCGCAGGCGCGGCAGGCGGTAGAGTTTCTTGTGCTCGAAGTAGAGGACGGGATCGGGATCGCGTATGGCTGCTTTGATCAGGCCCTTCGCGTCGTAGGCGGTCGAGGGCTCGACCATCTTCAAGCCCGCCGTGTTCTGGAAGAACGCCTCGGCGTTCAAAGCCGCGCCGAACTCGTCGAGCAATCCGTCCGTCACCTTGAACGCTCCGCCGTAGGCTCCGACGTCCTCGCCGATGCAGAATACCGCCGGGTCGCTCTCCATCTCTTCCCAGATGCCTTGCCGGATCGCCTCGACGAACGTGACCGTGCCGCCGCGCTCCGGGCGGTTCGACTTGTGATCTTTTTTAGTCGCAGTTGACATGATGTCTAACGGACGATCAAACGAAGTGATAATCCATCTGCCGCCGAATCTTCTCTCTCGCCTCGACCCCGGCGAGCCGCCCGCATAAATGAAGACCGAGATCAATGGCGGCGGTGACGCCGCCCGCCGTGATCACGTCGCCCTCGTCGACCACTCTCTCCTCCGAGACCTCGCAATACTTCTCAAGCTCCGCCCGCGCCGTCGGGTGCGTCGCCGCGCGCCTGCCCTTTAGAAAACCCGCCGCGCCGAAGAGCAGCGTGCCCGTGCAGACCGACGCCTTCAAGTCGCAATCAGCCGCCGTCCTGAGCCAGCCGACGAACTGCTCGTCCGTCATCAGCTCGCGCGTGCCGTAGCCGCCGGGGACGACGACCAGATCGTACGTGCCGAGCGATTCGCCGACCCGCGTCGCACTAAACTTGAGCCCGTTCGGGTCGCGCACTTCCCGTGCGAGCGCGCACACGTCCCATTCGAGGTCTGGGCGGAAGAGCATCCCGCGCAGCCGCGTGACCGGGTCGTAGACGCCGACGAAGTCGAGCGCCGTCATGCGTTCGAAGATGACGAAGCCGACGCGCATCACCACCGCCGTCCCCCCCCCACACGTCACTCGTCGCGCCCGAACACCTTCGGGCGGAAGGCGGGCGGGACGCGTGAGTTGTCGAAGACGTTGTAGGCGGCGCGCTCCGCGTCCGGCATCGGCGATGATTCCGCCCACGCCGAATCCTCGTCCACCTCGCGCCGCACGCCCGCCGCGATCTCGCCCAACTTCTCCTGCGTCGCGATCTTCTGCGCGACGAGGTGGCGCGCGAAGCGATCCACGGGATCGCGCTTCTCCCAGAAGTCTAGTTCGCCTTCGGGCAGGTAGCGCTGATCGTCGTGCTCGGCGTGACCGCGCCGCCGGTAAGTCTTCGCCTCGATGAGGACCGCGCCCCCGCCCGCGCGCGCGAACTCGACCGCCTCGCGCGTCACCTCGTAGCACTCGACCACGTCGTTGCCGTCCACGATGTAGCCGGGGATGTTGTAGCCCGCCGCCTTGTCCGCGAGGTTCTCGACCGCGGTCTGGAGGCGCGTCGGCGTCGAGTAGGCGTAGTAGTTGTATTCGGCGACGACGACGAGCGGAAGCCGTTGCACGGCGGCGAAGTTCAGCCCCTCGTGGAACGCGCCGGTGCTCATGCCGCCGTCGCCGATGTAGGCGACCGCGACCGTGTCGAGCTTCCGCATCCGCGCGCCCAGCGCGATGCCCGTCATCACCGGGATCATGTCGCCGAGGTGCGAGATGGGACCGATGAACCCGCGCGCCATGTCGCCGAAGTGGATGTTGAGATCGCGCCCCTCGGAAGGTCCCCAAGCCTTCGCCATGTACTGCGCGAAAATCTCGCGCGGGCGGATGCCCTTGACGAGCACCGCGCCGAGATCGCGGATCAGAGGCGTGATGAAGTCCGTATCTTTAAGCGCGTAAGCCGTGCCGACCGCGGTCGCCTCCTGCCCCAGCGAGCGGAACACGCCGCCGACGACCTTCGTCTGGCGGTACAGCGCGACCAGTTTCTCCTCGACCACGCGCGTGAGCAGAAGGTAACGATACAGCTCGAGCATCTGCTCGTTGTTAAGCGTCGTCTCCACACGGCACGCCGCGTCCTCCGCCGGGAGCTGGTAGCTCCCCACGACGTTCGGCAGCTTACTCGCGCCAGCGCCCCCCGGCGCCGCGCCGTTCCCGCCCGCCGTCTTCGCGCCCTGACCCCGCGCCTTCGACACGCCGCGCGCGGTTTTCGATTTCGTCTCGGTCTTCATAAAACGTCAGTGGTCAGTTGTCCGTAGTCAGTTGTTTTTCTTCTCACCGGACTTGAGTGGTTAAAACATTAGCTGCCGCTCGTGAGTCACGAACAACGGACGACGGACAACTGTCCACGGACAGCTCCTAAAAATGAATCGTCAGATCGTGGACGCCCTCGGCGGCTTCCATGACGGACTCGGAGACGGTCGGGTGCGCGTGGATGGTGCGCCCGAGTTCTTCCGCCGTCGATTCGAGGTGCATCGCGACGATGCACTCGTGGATGATCTCTGTGGCGTGCGGCCCGATGACGTGCGCGCCTAAGATTTCGTCGTACTTCTTGTCGGCGACGATCTTGACGAAGCCCTCTTCCTCGCCGAGGATGCGCGCCTTGCCGGAAGCCGAGAAGGGAAATTTCCCCACCTTCACGTCGTAGCCTTCCTCGCGCGCCTTCGCCTCCGTCAGGCCGACCGAGGCGACTTCCGGATCGCAGTAGGTGCACGAAGGCACCTGCCGCATGTTGATCGGTTGCGGCTTCTGGCCGGCGATCTGCTCGACGACGAGGATGCCCTCCTTCGACGCGAGGTGCGCGAGCCACGGCGTCGGGATCACGTCGCCGATGGCGAAAACATTCGGCTCGCCCGTGCGGCAGAACTCGTCGACCTGAATGTTCCCGCGCTCGACCTTGATCTTCGTGCCTTCGAGCCCCAGGCCTTCGAGGTACGGCATCCGCCCGACGGCGACCAAAAGCATCTCGGCTTCGAGCGAGACGTCTTTGCCTCCCGCGTCCTTGCCCGTGACGCGCACGCCCGCGTCGGTCTTCTCGACCTTCTCCAACTTGGTCCCCGTGAGCGCGGTGATCTTGCGCTTGCGGAAAGCCTTCTCGATCTCCTTCGACACTTCCTCGTCTTCGAGCGGCATCAGGCGCGGCAACAGCTCGACGATGGTGGTCTGCGCGCCGAAGCGCGAGTAGATCGACGCGAACTCGACGCCGACCGCGCCCGACCCCAACACGATCAGAGACTTCGGCACGTCCTTCAGTTCCAGGATGTGATCGCTGTTGACGACACGCGCGCCGTCCGTCTCGAAGCCCGGTATGGGCCGGACGACCGAGCCCGTCGCGATGATGATGTTCTTCGTCTCAATCGTCTGCTTCGCGCCGTCCGCGCCCGATACTTCCACTTTGCCGGGGAGCGCGAGCTTGCCCGTGCCGTTGAAGACCGTGACCTTGTTCTTCTTCATCAGGAAGGAGACGCCAGCCGCGTTCTTCGTCACGATCTTGTCTTTGCGCTTCTGCACGTCGGCGAAGGCGAGCTGCACGGCGGTCGCCTGCACGCCGAAGTCCGCCGCGTGCTGCGTCTGCTCGTAGACGTGCGCCGACATCAGGAGCTGCTTGGTCGGGATGCAGCCGCGCAAGCCGCACGTGCCGCCCAACTTTTTGTCCTTCTCGATGATCGCCACTTTGAGACCGAGTTGCGCGCCGCGGATCGCCGCGACGTAGCCGCCGGGTCCCGCGCCGATGATCGTCACGTCAAACTGTTCTGTCGCCAAGGTTCACTCTCCAGCGAGAGGCGACCGCGCCGCACGCGCGCGCGGCGCAATCGCCCGAATCTGTGGGTCAGTATTTTGGGTGGTATTGCAAAGCGGGATTATAATGGTTCTCAAGTTTTTTTTCATCCGGCGGCGGGAGAGACGGAAAGATGCAGCACTCCGAGGGCTTCCTCAAACTGGTCGAAGACGCCAAGACGCGCGTCCGCGAGTTGTCGGTCGAAGAGACGCGCGCGCGCCTGAGAGCCAACCCCGGCGCGCGCCTCATCGACGTGCGCGAGGACGACGAGTGGCGCGAGGGGCGCGCCGTCGGGGCGGAGCATCTGGGGCGCGGCGTCATCGAGCGCGACGTGGAGCAGGCGCACCCCGACCACGAAGCGGAGCTGATCCTCTACTGCGGCGGCGGCTTCCGCTCCGCCCTCGCCGCCGACAATTTGCAGCGCATGGGCTACCGCGAAGTCTATTCGATGGCTGGCGGCTGGAAAGCCTGGCGGGACGCGGGCGCGCCCGTCGAAGGCGAATAACAGTCGCCCGATTTTACGATTAACGCCGGGAGGCTTGAGCCGCGCCCGTTCGTCTTTGAAACGGGCGCGGCTCAAGCCTCTACGCTTTCGATCAGCTAACTTCGCGTGTCTGGACTAACGCTCCGGCACGACCGCGCGCGGCTTCTTTACGTCGGGAGGTGCGCCGTCGGTCGGCGGCGCGTTCTTTTGCCGGCGCAGGCGCACCTCGACCACCGTGGGTCCGAGCGTGTAAATAATTTTGACGCGCTGTCCGGGCTTGAAGTCGGTGATGACGATCTTCTCCTTGGCCGCCAGCCCCGTCTCCTTGTCAGCCTTTAGCTTCGTCTTCGGGTTGAGCGGGATGTTGAACCGCTTCCTGCTCTTCTCCTGCTCGACGATGAGTCTGTTCTCGCTTGCGTGGACGGCGACGACTCTCCCGTCCAGCGTGGTTTCGCTGGCGGCAAAGATCATTGCCCTCCTATTACAGACAAACTAACGAGGAGAAGGTCGCTCCGGTTCACGGACGTGCTCCCGGCGGGTTGCGC
>JAIVJC010000216.1 GCA_020200235.1 Acidobacteriota bacterium
GTCATTGATTCATTGATCCATTCGGTCAATGGCTCAATAAGACAATGGATCACTCCCCCTAATCCGCATTCCGCATTCCGCAATCGACAATCGGGAGACCCGCCCGCTTGCGGCAGGCGGTTCTGATTTATCGCCACTTTCGCAAGAGGTCTATTTTTTCGTAGAGCTTCGTTGCTGTAATCTCTACACTAACGCGCGCGCCGTTTTCAACCCGCGCGGCGAGAGCTACGTCGGAGTTAAAAGTATGAAGATGAGTTTAACCGTGGGTCGGGCGCTCGCGCTGCTCGCGGCGTCGTGGCTGTGCGCCTCCGCCGCCGTCGGTCAGGGCGCGGGCGCGGCGGCGAGCGCGTCGGGCGCTGCGGTCGCGCCGCGCTCGGAGGTCATCGACGCGGCGCGGCTGCTGCGCGACGTGGAGGCGCTCGCGGCGGACGAGATGCAGGGGCGCAAGACCGGCACGGAGGGCGGGGCGAAGGCGCGCGACTACGTCGTCGATGCCTTCAGGAGGTGCGGGCTCAAGCCGTTCGGCGCGTCCTACCTCCAGCCGTTCTCGTTCGAGCGCGGGGGGAAGACTTACGCGGGCAGCAACGTCGTCGGCTACGTCGAAGGGAAGTCGAAGGGCGCGGCGCGCCGCCTCGTCGTCAGCGCGCACTACGATCACGTCGGCGTCGTGAGGGGTGAAATCTACAACGGCGCGGACGACAACGCTTCGGGCGTGGCGGCGCTGCTCGCGATGGCTGAATACTTCGGGCGGCACAAGCCCGCGCACCCGATCGTCTTCGCCGCCTTCGACGCGGAGGAGCTGGGCTTGCAGGGCAGCCGGTGGTTCGTCAAGTCGCCGCCCGTCGATCTCAAGACGGTGGTCGCCGAGGTGAACATGGACATGGTGAGCCGCAGCGACCGCAACGAGCTCTACGCCGCGGGCGCGCATCCCTACCCGTTCCTCAAGCCCTACCTCGACCGCGTCGCCGCCGCCGCGCCGGTTCATTTGCTCGAAGGGCACGACGATCCGAAGCTCGGCAGGGGCGACTGGACGCTCCAGTCGGATCATGGCGCGTTCCACAAAGCCGGCATCCCCTTCGTCTACTTCGGCGTCGAGGATCACAAGGACTACCACAAGCCGACGGACGACTTCTCGAACATCAACCGCGAGTTCTTCGTCCGCGCGACCGAGACGATCCTCTCGGCCGTCAAGCTGCTCGACGAGAACCTCGACGCGATCTCGGCGAGCGCGGCGGCGGCGGTGAAGAAGTAGGGGCGCGCCGGGTTGACGATGAAGAAGCCGCTCACGGTCGTCTCTGCGCTCGCCCTCGCGTGCGCGCTCGCGGCTTGCTCCGACACGAAGATCGAGACGCGGACGGGCGGCGCGCAAGGAGAGCGGTCGCCGGAGTCGAAGGCGGTTAAGGTCGAAGACCGCGGCGACTTCAGAGTCTCGTACGGCGGGGCGAAGAAGAAGGAGCTGGCTGAACTGCGGCAGGACTTGCTGGAGAACCGCGTGCTCGAAGAGACGGCGGACGGGCTGAACAGGACGCTCGCGCTGCCGGAAGACGTGACGCTCTCCTTCGCCGAGTGCGGCGAGATCAGCGCCTACTACCTGCCGGACGAGCGGCGGGTCGCGGTCTGCTACGAACTCGTGGACGAGCTCTACGACGCCTTCCGCGACGGCGCTGGGGCGGACGAGGAGCTGGACGAGAGGGTCGTCGGCGCGACCGTCTTCATCCTCTTCCACGAAGTGGGTCACGCGCTCGTCAGGGTCTACCGCCTGCCCGTGACGGGCAGGGAGGAGGACGCCGTCGATCAGCTCTCGACGTATCTCGTGACCGACGGCACGGAAGAGGGCGAGGCGGCGGCGCTCGACGCGGCTGAATCCCTCTACCGCGACGAGAACGCGGGCAGCGGCGAGGGCGAGCCGCGCTACTGGGACGAGCACTCGCTCGATCAGCAGCGCTTCTACAACATCGTCTGCTGGGTCTACGGTCAGAACGAGGAGAAGTACAGATCGATCGTCGAAGACGGCGTGCTGCCCGCCGAGCGCGCCGCGCGTTGCGCGGAAGAGTACGCGCAGATCGAGCGGAGCTGGACGACGCTGCTCAAGCCCTACCTGAAAGCCGAATAACCGCCATAATTATTCAATTCGCTCCCGCCCGTGAATTTTCCCGCCCGCGCTGTTAACGGTTAAACCCCCCCGGACGTTTTAGCGTATAGAAGGCGTGCCGCCCCGGCGCTACCCCCGCGCGGCCGCCCCGAGCCCTGATGAGAACCGTCTACACGTTTTACATGGACGCCGCGCGGATCGCCGTGCAGTCGATCTTCGCGCACAAGCTGCGCGCGTTCCTGACCCTGATCGGCATCATCATCGGCGTCTCGTCGGTGGTCGTCGTCGGCGCGGCGATCTCGGGCTTGAACACCTACGTCGTCGAGAAGGTGACGAAGATGCTCGGCGCGAACCACTTCATGGTCGCGCGCATCGCGAGCCAGGGCGAGCTGACCGAGGAAGACCTGGAGCGCATGAACCGGCGCAACAAGCGGCTGCGCCGCGACGACATGGAGTGGCTCCAGCAGTACTGCGAGAGCTGCGCGGCGGTCGGGGCGCAGCAGGGCAGGGGGACGAAGTTCGAGCAGGACGGCAAGACCTTCTTCGGAGCCGCCATCCTCGGCGTGACGCCGAACATGGCGGAGATCGAGGACAAGACGATCTCCGAGGGCCGCTTCATCCAGCCCGAGGATCAGGAGCACGCGCAGCTCGTCACCGTCCTCGGCGCGGACATCAAAGACAAGTTCTTCCCCGACGTCGATCCCATCGGCAAAGAGTTCAAGGTCGGGGGGCTGCCGATGCGCGTCATCGGGGTGGAGGAGCGCAGGGGTCCCATCTTCGGCCAGCTCGTCGACAAGCACGTCTACATCCCGCTCTCGACCTTCCAGCGCCTCTTCGGCAAGGGCGACGGCATCCAGATTCACGGCAAAGGGCGGGGCACCGACACCCTGAAGCTGACGGTGGAGGACGCGCGCAAGGCGCTGCGCGACTACCACAAACTCATCGGGAGCGAAGAGGACAACTTCGGCATCGTCAACACCGACACGGAGCTGGCCCAGGTGGACGAGTTCACGGGGACGATCGCCGTCGTCGTCACGCCGATCACCCTCATCGCGCTCGTCGTCGGCGGGATCGTCGTGATGAACATCATGCTCGTCTCCGTCACCGAGCGCACGTTCGAGATCGGGTTGCGCAAGGCTCTGGGCGCGCGGCGCCGCCAGGTGCTCACGCAGTTTTTGATCGAGTCGTCGCTGCTCTGCGCGCTGGGCGGGGTGCTGGGGCTCGTCGCCTCCGCCGGGATTTCGTGGGCGGTCACCGTCTTCACGCCGATCACGATGACGATCACCGTCGGCTACATCGTGCTCGCGCTCGGCGTCTCGACCGTCATCGGCATGGTCGCCGGCATCTACCCGGCGTACAAAGCCTCGCGGCTCGACCCGATCATCGCGCTCACGCGCAACTGACAGGTTTTATGAAGCTCAGACTCCCGAAGTTCATCCCGCGCGAGATGCTCTTGATGGCGCTCGACAACGTGCGCGCGCACAAGTTCCGGAGTTCTTTGACCGTGCTCGGCATCGTCATCGGCGTGATGGTCGCCATCGTCATCGCGTCGATCCTGACGGGGATGCGCGGCAACATCGTCAAGATGGTCGAGGAGTACGGCTCGAACAACATCTACGTCTTCCACCTGACGACCGGGCCGATGCTCCATGAGCGCGATCAGTCGGAGCGCACGCGCAAGCCCCTGACCCCGGAGGACGCCGAGGCTATCGCCGCGCAGGCTCCGGCGGTCGAGGACATTGCGCTGGAAGCCCCGAACATCGGCGGCGGGGGCAGCGGCTTCGACGACACGATCAGCGTGGACGGCAAGACCTACCGCCGCGGCAACACGCGCGCCGTCACCCACAACATGGCCGACATCGGCAACGCCTCTCTGAGCGAGGGGCGCTTCATCTCCGAGCAGGACGACCTGAACCGCCGCAGCGTGATGGTCATCGGCGTCAACGCCGCCAGCGCGCTCTTCCCCGACAAGACGGGCGGCATCGTGGGGACGCGCGTCAAGATGGGCGGCTACTCGTGGGAGATCATCGGCGTGCTGGCGAAGCGCAAGAGCACCTTCTTCGGCGAGAACGAGGAGGACAACGCGGTCTTCGTCCCGTTCCGCACGGGGCAGCAGGTCGCGCCCGGACGCAAGTACGTCCTCTTCGTCGCGCGCGCGCGCACCGGGCAACTGACGGAGGCGATGACACAGATCGAGGAAATCCTGCGCGCGCGGCGCGCCGTGAAGTTCGACGCGCCGAACAACTTCGACGTGAAGACGGCGGACGCCTTCGTCACGCAGTTCGACAGCATCTTCGGCATGGTCGGCGTCATCGCGATCGCGATCTCCTCGGTGGGCTTGATGGTCGGCGGGATCGGCGTGATGAACATCATGCTCGTCTCGGTGACGGAGCGGACGCAGGAGATCGGCGTGCGCAAGGCGATCGGCGCGCGGCGGCGCGACATCGTCCACCAATTCCTGTTCGAGGCGATGACGCTGACGATGCTCGGCGGCGTGATCGGCGTCGTCCTCGCCGTCGCCATCAGCCAGATCGTGATGTTCTTCATCCCCGAGCTCCCCGCCGCGATCCCGGCGTGGGCGGTGATCTCCGGGCTCGTCGTCTCCATCGGCGTCGGGCTCGTCTTCGGCGTGTGGCCCGCGATGAAGGCCTCGCGGCTCGACCCCATCGCCTGCCTGCGCTACGAGTAGAGGCGGGGGCGAAAAAAAACAGAAAGGCGGAAGGGGAGAGTCCGACGCTCTCCCCTTCGTGCTCGCGCTGCGTGCGCGTGTTGCCGTAGAGTTCGCGCTCGGTGCGCTGGTGCGTCCGGAGCGTGCTCCTCTCCAGCCTCTGGTGATCCTTGATCTCGTGCTTGTCGCCCTTCATGGGTTTTTGCGCGAAGCCGACACCCGCCGACCCGGCGACGAGCGCCGCGCCGCCGACGGCTGCGACGAGGGCGTGGCGCAAGTTGTTAAAATGAAATCGCATCTCTTGTCTCCTTCCGAGTAGTTCAACGACTGCCCGTCAACGCGCGGCGAGTGTCGCAACACGGTACGGGCGATTAAAACTGGTACGGGGAGAGTTCGCGCCAAACCCTTTGTTTCCGGCGCGCCGCGAGCCTGACGGAGTAAACGAGCGCAACCGCCGTGCCACCTGCCGCCCGCACGCCCCTCGCACACGCCGTAAGCGTGTCGGGGGGTGGTTGGACGCGGTCGTTTGGCGTGTGGTAAATTTCCCCGTCTTGGAAGTCTCTCCTGCCGCGAAGAACTCGGATGTTCACGAGCCGTCGCCCCCGTCGTCAGCTTCAGAATACCGACGCACACCTCGGAGTCATCAATGCACGGACGCACCCCCAGCCGATTACTCTCGCTCGCAGCCGCGACGCTCGCCGTCGCCGCGATAGTCGGTTACGTTCCCACCCCCCGAGGCGCTTCCGCCTCGTCCCCCGACGGCGCGTTCGCCGCGCAGGCGGAAGCCGCGCTGGGGGAAGGCAAGGCGCTGCTCCGCCGCAACCGCGCCGCCGAGGCGATGCCGCGCCTGGAGAGCGCGCTCGCGCTCTTCACGCAGGCGGGCGACGCCGCGGGCGCCGCCGCCGCGCGCGATCAGATCGGCGACGTCTTCCAGCGGTACGGCCAGTACCAGACCGCGCTCGAAAATTACCGCGGCGCGTACGACGCCTTCTGCGCCGGTCGCCAGCAGGCGAACGCCAACCTGATGCTCGTCAAGATCGGCGAGACCGGCTACCTCGCGGGCGACGCGGAAGCGGCGCGCGCAGCCTTCGCGCGCATGAACCAGTGCGGCGCGGGGGCGAACGGGGCTGCCGTCGCGCCCGCGGGCGACAACCGCTCGCGCGGCGGGGCGGCGTTCATCCCCGTCGGGGCGGCGCTGAGCCTCGCCTCGTGCCCCGCGTTCTCGCCGAACAATAACAACAACAGCGGTAACGACTCGGCGAACAACGCGCCGCCGAAGGAGCCGACGCTCGGTCACGGTCCGACGGCGCGCAACCCTTCCGTCAGGATGGATCTGCGCGTCGTCGATCAGGACGGCAACCCCGTCAAAGGCGTCAAGGCGAAGCTCGCATCGGAGCGCGGCGAGAACGGGCTCAAGTGCGACTGCGAGCACGTCACGGACGCTCTCGGCAAAGTCCTGATGGATCCCATCCACCTGACGCGCACGCTCAAGCTCACCCTGCAGGCGAAGGGTTTCGATCCGCTCCAACTCGACGTCGATCCGTCGAAGCTGAACCAGCCCTACCGCGCCGTGATGCAGGCGAAGGGCGCCAGCGCCGCCTCCCAGGCGAAGAGCGCGGCGCAGCAGGCGAAGTCCGCGCCGCCCGCGAATCCTGCGTCGTGCTTCGATCTCTACCGCTTCTTCGTCGCCTACGGCTTCGGCGAGCTGGGCGCGGGGCGCGCCGACTACGACTCGAACAATCTGCCCGCCGCGCGCGCGCACTACGAGAACGTCCTCAACGTTTCGGACGAGAAGTCTCCGGCGGGCACGCTCTCCGCCGCGCGCCTCTTCCGCGCCGTCGCGCGCACGAGCCTCGGCGACATCGCGCAGCGCGAGGGTCGCTTCAATGACGCCGCGCGCCTCTACACGCAGGCGATAGACGCGGCGCGCAAGGACAACCGGCTCGAACTCGCCTGGGCGGCGCAGCGCGGCTTGGGGCGCAGCCTCTGGTCGTCGGCGGCGCAGGGCGGCGACGCGGCGACGGTCGCGCGCGCGAGAGAGGACGCGCTCAAAGCCTTCCGCGACGCGCTCGCGACCGTCGAGACGCTCTTCGCCGGCAGCCCGCGCGCCGACGAGGCGCGCACGAACTTCCTCGCCTCGACGCGCGATCTCTTCGACGACGCGATCTCAGCCTTCGCCGAGTCGGCGCTCTCCTCGAACGCGCCCGCCGCCGCCACGGCGTCGAGCCGTGCGTCGCTCGCGCACGCCGAGACGGGCGCCGACTCCAGACCGCTCGCGGGGCGCGCGCTCACGTACGCGGCGGAAGCCTTCCGCGCGGCGGAGCAGGGCAGGGCGCGCTCGCTGCTCGATCTGATCGGCGAGTCGCGCGCGGAGATAACGCAGGGAGTCCCCGCGGATCTGCTCGCGCGCCGCGCCGACAACGTCGCGCGCCAGCAGGAGATCGCAGACCTGCTGCGCGGCGTGCGCTCGCCCGGCGCGGCGACGCCGCAGGACGCGGTGGCGAAGCTCGAAGCCGAGCTCGAACGGCTCGGCGCTGACTACAACTCGCTCGAAAACCAGATCAGGGTCGCCGCCCCCCGCTACTCCGCGCTCGTGCGCGCGCAGCCGCTCACGCTCGCCGAAGTGCAGCAGCAGGTCCTGGACGACGGCACCGTGCTGCTCGAATACTTCGTCGGTCGAGAGCGCTCGCACCTCTTCGTCGTGACGAGGACGGGGCTCGCGCTCCACCGGCTCCCGGCGCGCTCCGCCATCGACGCTCAAGTCGTGCAGCTCCGCAATCAGCTCGTTCCCGCGGGCGCGCGCCGCGCCATCATCGGCACGGACGCCGACGTGCAGCGCGGGCTCGCCGAAGAGTACAAGTCTGCGACCGCCGGGCGCGGGCTCGTCCTGGGCGGGCCGGCGGTCGCGCCGCAGATCGTCCGCGCTTACGCCGACGCCGCGCGCGCCCTCTACAACAC
>JAIVJC010000217.1 GCA_020200235.1 Acidobacteriota bacterium
CAACTGGTACTCGCCGGGGTTACTGTCCAACAGGTGCGGCTGCCCGAAGCCCCACTTCTCGCCCACCCTGTCCCACGCGCGCACGTTGTTGAAGGAGCAGACGACGCGCGCCCACTTCGCCTTCTGCGGCGCGTCCTTCTCGTCCACGGAATTCGTGGTGTTGTTCTCCACGTCCGACTCGCAACTGGCCTTGCCGACCTGCTCGCCCTCGTACATGATGCGGCCCACCTCGGCGCCCTTGTAGAAGAGGTGCGGGTCGAGGCGCACAGCCTCGCCGCGCACCCAGAAGGCGACGTTGAGGATGGGTCTGTCCCAGCCCTTCAGGTCGTCGGTCGTGTAATAGACGTAGCCGATGGGCAGGTTCCAGTCGTGGTCAACGTAGTAGACGAAGTGGTTGGCGAACTTGCCGGTCTTGATCTCGTTGGAATGCACCTTGCCGACCTTTGCCTTGCCGGTGAAGAGCGTCGTGTCGGCGCCGGCAAGCTCGTTCCGCATCTTGATGGCGAAGCTGAAGGGTCCGGTGTAGACGGTCGTCTTCTCTTCGGGGACGCCGTCGCGTCCGCCGCACTCGGTCTTCCACCAGCGACCGGCTGGCGTCTCCTCGGTGCTGCAATCGAACTTCACGGCGGGCGAGCCCGGCACGGTGTACTCGACGTAGAGCTGGCCGCCGCTGGGGATAGGGCCGTTGACGCGGAATTTAATCAGCGGCACCCAGCTAAAGGTGTCATAGCTCCCCTTGTAGGAGCTGTAGCTGAAGGCCGTCATCTGCACGGAGTCTTTGGCGATGGTCGGTTGACCTTGGCTCGCGGCGGAGCTTCCGTTCGAGAGGGACAGTGCGATCAGCGCGAACGCCAGAAGTGTGAAAGCAGAAGTGAACCCGGTCTTGTTTCTCAAGGCGCGCCTCCTGTTGTTTCCAAAGTTTTCTTGTTTTAAACGGCGCGTAGAATACACCGGCGCCCTGATTGTTACCAACAATTTTTCGGCGCGTCGCGCCCGCTGGACAGTGCGCGGAGCGGCGTGTTAAATTCTCCAGCGATTTGCTAAGTTTTGCGGTTGCCTGCGCTTAGCGCGTGCGACTGCGGTCTGGGAGGACCATCTCGAACAAGTCATGCTAGCTACCGAAAAGAAGGAAGAAATCGTCGGCAAATACCGCACCCACGAAGGCGACACCGGCTCGCCGCAGGTGCAGGTGGCGCTCCTGACCGAGCGCATCAACCAGCTCACCGAGCACTTCAGAACGCACAAGAAGGACAACCACTCGCGGCGCGGCTTGCTCAAGATGGTCTCGCAGCGCCGCAGCATGCTCGACTACCTGAAGCGCAGGGACATCGAGCAGTACCACGAGCTGATCAAGAGCCTCGGCTTGCGCCGCTAGGCGGCGGCTCGTCACCGAAGTGCCAGAGTCGAAGGGTTCAACCGATCAACGCCCGCGCCCATTGAGAAGCCAGATGGCAGTGCCGAACGTGACGGCGCAGACTGCCGGAAGGCGGGCGCGCGTACCTGTCAACACAGGTCAGACAAAATGGCGGCGGCGGCTTCACGTTTTGAAGCCGTCGCCGTTTTTTTTGAGCCGTTAGCTATGAGCTGTTAGCTATTAGCTATGAGCTGTTAGCTATGAGCTGTTAGCTACTAGCCAAGCCTGCTGACTTGTTTGACGAACATGACGGAGAGCTTTCACGTGCGGGCACGATCCGCAACTCTCCGATGGCTAATAGCTAATAGCTAACCGCTAACAGCTCATAGCTCTTGAATCACCGCGGGCGGATGAGACGTCGGCGGTCAGTCGTCCCTGAAGGAGAGAGAACAATGCCAGTCAAGAAATATCTGAAAGAGACTATCAAGCTCGGCGGTCGCGACCTGACCGTCGAGACGGGCCGGGTCGCCAAGCAGGCGGACGGCTCGGTCGTCGTCCGCTACGGCGACACGATGCTGCTCGTCGCCGCCGTCGGCGCGCCCAGCCCGCGCGAGGGCATCGACTTCTTCCCGCTCACGGTCGAGTACCGCGAGCACAACTACGCCGCGGGGCGCATCCCCGGCAACTACTTCCGGCGCGAAGGCCGCCCCGGCGAGAAGGAAGTCTTGACCTGCCGACTCATCGACCGCCCGTGCCGGCCGCTCTTCACCGAGGGCTACCGCAACGAGACGCAGATCATCGCCTCCGTCATCTCCGCCGATCAGGAGAACGATCCGGACGTCATCGCCATCACCGGCGCGTCGCTCGCGCTCTACCTCTCGGACATCCCGTTCGAGACGCCGATCGCGGGCGTGCGCGTGGGGCTCATCGAGGGGCGCTACATCATCAACCCGACCTACGACGAGGTGAGAGAGTCGCGCCTGAACCTGATCGTCGCCGGCACCGAGGAAGCCATCGTGATGGTCGAGGCGGGCGCGAAGGAAGTCTCCGAGGAGATCATGGTCGAAGCCCTGATGCTCGCGCACAAGGAGATCAACCGCCTGTGCCGCTGGCAGAAGGAGCTCTACAAGGCGCTCGGCATCGAGAAGCGGCCCGTCACGCCGCCCCAGCTTAACGAAGAGATGCTCGGCGAGATCGAGCGCAACTACTCCGAGAAGATGCGCGCCGCGCTCGACACCGAGTCGCAGGGCAAGCAGGCTTCCTACGCGTCGATCGACGCGCTCAAGAAGGAGGTCGTCGAGGCGCACCCCGAAGACGCGCCCGAGCAGCGCGCGATGGCGAAGAAAATCTTCGACCACCTCAAAGAAAAAATCTTCCGCGACGACATCCTCAACAAGCGGCGCCGCCCGGACGGCCGCCGCTTCTCCGAGATCCGCCCCATCGAGTGCGAGGTGGGCTGGCTGCCGCGCACGCACGGCTCGGCGCTCTTCACGCGCGGCGAGACGCAGGCGATGGTCACCTCGACGCTCGGCACGAAGGCTGACGAGCAGTTCATGGACGATCTCGAGTCCGGCGAGATCAAGCGCCGCTTCCTCCTGCACTACAACTTCCCGCACTACTCGGTCGGCGAGGTCGGGCGCTTCGGCTCGACCAGCCGCCGCGAGATCGGGCACGGCGCGCTCGCGCGCCGCGCGCTCGAGCCCGTCCTGCCGAGCGAGGAGGAGTTCCCGTATTCGCTCCGCATCGTCTCGGACATCACGGAATCGAACGGCTCCTCGTCGATGGCGTCGATCTGCGGCGGGAGCCTGTCGATGATGGACGCGGGCGTCCCCGTCAAGAAGCCGGTCGCGGGCGTCGCGATGGGACTCGTGATGGAGGGCAACAAGTACGCCATCCTCTCGGACATCGCGGGCGCAGAGGATCACTACGGCGACATGGACTTCAAGGTCGCGGGCACGGCGGACGGCATCACGGCGCTGCAGATGGACATCAAGATCGGCGGCATCAACGCCATGATCATGCAGGAGGCTCTGGAGCAGGCGCGCAAAGGGCGCATGCACATCCTCTCCGTCATGGAGCAGGCGCTCCCCGCCGCGCGCGAGGACTTGAGCCCTTACGCCCCGCGCATCATCACCATCAAGATCAACCCCGACAAGATTCGCGACGTGATCGGACCGGGCGGCAAGATCATCCGCTCCATCGTCGAGGAGACGGGGGCGAAGATCGACGTGGAGGACGACGGCACGGTCTTCATCGCGAGCGCCGACGAGCAGGCGGCGCAGGCCGCCGTCGCGCGCATCCGCGGGCTCACAGCCGAGGCGGACATCGGCGCGACCTACGTGGGCACGGTCTCGCGCATCGTCGATTTCGGCGCGTTCGTCGAAATCTTCCCCGGAACCGACGGGCTGCTGCACATCTCTGAGATCGCTAACCACCGCGTCCGCGACGTGCGGGACGAGCTCAAGGAGGGTCAGCAGATCGTCGTCAAGTGCATCGGCAAGGAGGGCAACAAGATCAAGCTCTCACGCAAAGCCGTGCTGCGCGACGAGCAGGGGAACAACGGGGCGGAAGGCGATAGCGATCAATGAGTTAGCGCCCGAACCTGCGTCAAACACCCTGGACGAGGGTCGCGCCCGCCGGGCGCGACCCTTTTTAGTGGAATCACTCACACTTAGGGCGCGAAAAAGCGGGGTGCAAAATTGGAAGTCCTACAGTATTATGCCTTTCCCTTTGATGTAAACGAACAGGAAAGCGGACTTTTCTTCAAAAGTCATCTCAGTTCGACTCGCGACGGTAAGGATTACTATCGCCATCCGTGAAGGCTCTACAAGGAGGAAGACCACCAACGATGATGCATCAAGCAACAGGCAAAATAGCTCTGATGCTCAGCGTCTTGTTTGTCGCCGCGGCGGCATCGGCGCAAGCCAGCCCCGTGCGTTACGACGACGTTTTCGCGACGGCGAGCATCGTCGGGCAGAGTGGTCGCTCCTCAGTCGATCTCCGGATGCGCTCCTTCAGCCAGCAGCAGGCGAACCCCTCGACGCAGCAGACGGCTTCCAACCGCGGCACGCAGGATCAGAAACAGACCGCCGCCCCCGCGCCCGACAGCGCGCCCACCGGCTCTCTGACGGGCACCGTGGTCGCGCCGCCCGCCGGGCAGCAGACCACGGTCGAGACCATCGAGCTGGGCGAGGTGCAGGGCACGATCTGCGACTGCGGCGCTTTGCCACCCCTCCCCGGCGAGTTCCCGTTGTGGCCCCTGCTCGGGCTCGGCGCCATCCCGCTATTCTTCTTGGATAAGGATAAGCCGACGACCGAAGTCTTCCCGACGCCCACGCCGACGCCGCAGGTTCCTGAGCCCGCGACGATCTTCCTGCTGGGCACCGGGCTGCTGGCATTCGGGACGGGGGCGCGCCGCGCCCGCGCGCGCAG
>JAIVJC010000019.1 GCA_020200235.1 Acidobacteriota bacterium
TTCGTGCGTGCCGGAGAGATCGGCGTCGAAGCCGTGAAGCCCGGAGACGCGCTGTTCGCCGTGGCGGACGTGCGCTTCTCGCACGAGTACGTCACGCCGATGGCGGAGAGTCTGTTCAAGCACGCGCTCGGCGCGGGCGCGCGCGTCACCGAGCCGGAATCTACTTACGCCTTCCGCGATCACCTGACCTTCCTCGGCCGCGTGATGCCCGAAGAGAAGCGCAGGATGGGTCTCCTGGATCGCGCCAACGGTCTCGCGACGACGCAGGAAGCCTTCACCACGGAGCAGGGCATCAGGCTTTACGGCGGCACCGAAGAGCGCGGCTCCGAAGCCATCTGCCACAACGCGGTGGTCGAGGACATCGCCCTGCCGGGTCAGCTCGTCATCGGCACGGACTCGCACACCTGCATGGCGGGCGTGCTCGGCTGCTTCGCCTTCGGGGTCGGCTCGACCGACATGGCGAACGCGTGGTACACGAAAGACATCCGCGTCAAAGTCCCAGAGGTCGTGCGCTTCACGCTGACGGGCGAGAAGCGTGCGGACGTCTCCGCCAAGGACGTGATGCTCAAAATCCTCTCGTCCGACTACATGAAGCAGGGCAAGGGCATCGGACAAGTTTTAGAGTTCGCGGGCGAGGGCTTGAAAGACTGGTCGATCGACGAGCGCGCGACCTTGACGAACATGGCGGTCGAGGCGGGCGGCTTCACGGGCATCATCGAGCCCGACGACGTGACGCTCGAATATTTGACGCGCGCGCGCGGACTCGACGCCGGAGAGGTGCGCAAGGGTTTCCTCAGGAGCGATACGGACGCTGAGTACGCCGCGCGCTTCGAGATCGACCTGGGCGAGATTCATCCGATGGTCGCGCTGCCTGGCGATCCGCGCAACGGTATCGACATCACGGAACTCGCCGAAGAGGTGAAGATCGACGCGGCTTACGGCGGGTCGTGCACCGGCGGCAAGATGGCGGACATGGACATGTACGCCGCGGTGCTCCGACGCGCCGTCGAGCAGGGAAGGCGCGTCGCGCCGGGCGTCCGCCTCTACCTTCAGTTCGGCTCGCAGAAGATCAAGGAGTACGCGCGCGAGCGCGGCTACATCGAAATTTTCGAGCGAGCGGGCGCGGAGTTGATCGATCCAAGTTGCGGGGCGTGCATCAACGCGGGACCCGGCGCGTCGAAGACCGCCGAGACCGTGACGGTCAGCGCGCAGAATCGAAACTTCCCCGGCAGGAGTGGCCCCGGCAAAGTCTATCTCGCCAGCCCTTACGTGGTCGCGGCGTCGGCGATCGCGGGTCACATCGTCGAGCCGGGGGAGTTTTTGCGGGAGTGCGAAGAGGAGTTGGTCGGCGCGTGAAGGGGATCGGCACGGGGCACCTGTTCTTAGATCACGCGCCGAAGTACGAGCGCGTCGAGCGCGAGCGGCGCTACCTTCTAACGCAACTCCCCGAAGGGCTCAAGCTCCAGGACGAGCACGCGCAGATCACCGACAACTACATCACGGGCACGCGCCTGCGCCTGCGCAAGAGCCGCTGGGTGCCGACCAACGAGTGGACGCTCAAACTCACGCAGAAGCACACGCCCCGCCCGCCCGACTTCTCGCGCACGCTCATCACGAGCATCTATCTTAACGAGTACGAGTACGAAGTCTTCTCCGTCTTCGAGGGCAACGAGCTGCGCAAGAACCGCTACCCCTTCGAGCACGAGGGGCGCACTTACTCCATCGACGTTTTCCTCGGCGCGCTCTACGGACTCATCCTCGCCGAGACGGATTTTGACGACGACTCTGAGATGGACGACTCCCCCAAGCCGCCCTTCGCCGCGCGCGACGTGACCCGCGACGAGCTGTTCACCGGCGGCAGGCTCGCCTACACGACGATTGATGAGCTGCGCGCCGAACTGGCGCGGCGCGAGGGGTCGAAAACGTGACGCGCTCGGCCGGAATGTTCGTGATCGCCGGCGCCGCCCCGCCGCGCCGAATAATTATGTTGACCTTTGTGCGGCGCGGCGATACATTCTGCCCGCTACAAAAACCCGCGGTCTGACAATCTGATGCCACCTGACGCACCTAAGCAACCCGTGACCCTCTTCACCATGCCCGTAGACGGCCCCTGAACCCGAACTCTCATAGCCTGAGACGCGCCACACCCGTGAAAGAGAAGGCAGGCCACAGATTGACGGACGAGCTGTCCGTGCCAAGCGAGACGGGCGCCGCACCCGCCCTGCCGCCGACTCTCGCCTCTGCCTCGTTCACCCCTGCGGCCTGACCTCCAGACAAGTAGTCTGACCAACGCGCGAGCGGGCGCTCGCACCAATCCTCATGCCCTTCACCCAGACAGGAGAAAGTCATGTCCCGAAAGATCGACACTTTACACGACGACCTGTTCAGCCTCTTCCAGCGGTGCCACCACCAAGACGACCTGTGCCGGGTTGCGCCGAGCCCGCAGCTACAGGGAAAGATCACGGCGACCCTCGAACGGATGGGCCTCAAGGACACGGCCCCGCCCGAGGCAATGGCGGCCGACACCGCCTCCGTCAAGGGCGCGCGCAAGGGCGGCGCCAAGAAGGCCGCGAAGAAGGGCGCACGCAAGGCGGCCGGCGGCGCCGGCAACGTTGATGAGTTCGTCACCGCCATGCTCCGCCTGCGGCAGCGCACCCCGCCGGGCTACAACGACGGACTGATCGTGCCGGGCGAGGAGTTCCCCGCCGGCACGCCCCTGCGCGTCGTCCGCAACGCGGCCCTCGAACGCGCGCCCCTGACCGGCACGGTGCGCGTCATCGTCGTGCTCGTCAACTTCAGCGACAAGAGCATGACGAGGACCAAAGCGCAGTTCGAGAGCCTGTTCTTCTCGACGGGCACCATCGCGACGGGCAGCGTCAAGGAGTACTTCAAGGAGGCCAGCGGCGGCGCCATCAACCTCGAAGGCCAGGTGGTCGGCCCCTTCAACCTCGGCAACACGATGGCCCACTACGCCCACGGCGCTTCGGGCACCGGCGCGACCGAGCCGAACGCGCGCACGATGGCGCGCGAGGCGGCCGTCGCGGCCAACCCCACCGTCAACTACGCCCCCTTCGACAACGACGGCAACGGGTTCGTCGACGCCTTCGTCGTCATCCACGCCGGCCCCGGCGCGGAGGTGACCGGCAACGTCAACCACATCTGGTCGCACAAGTGGGTGCTCTCGGGCGGCGCGCTCAACGCCGACGGCACGAAGATCTTCGCCTACCTGACGGTCCCCGAAGACTCGCGCATCGGCGTCTGCGCGCACGAGCTCGGCCACCTGCTCTTCGGCTGGCCCGACCTCTACGACACCGACGGCTCGTCCGAGGGCATCGGCAACTGGTGCCTGATGGCGGGCGGCAGTTGGAACAACGGCGGCGACACTCCCGCGCACCCCTCCGCCTGGTGCAAGTTGAACCAGGGCTGGGCGACGGCCGTCGTGCAGACGACGAACGCGTCCGTCAGCATCCCCGACGTGAAGACGAGCAAGAAGGTTCACCGCCTCTGGAAGGACGGCGCCGGCGGGAGCGAGTACTTCCTCGTCGAGAACCGGCAGAAGACGAAGTTCGACAAGTTCCTGCCGGGCGCCGGGCTCCTCATCTGGCACGTCGATGAGTCGATCACCTCGAACGCGAACGAGGCGCACCCGAAGGTCGCGCTCAAGCAGGCCGACGGGCTCAAGCAGCTCGAGGCGGGCGTGAACCGCGGCGACGCCGGCGACCCGTACCCCGGCACGGCCAACAACAAGACCTTCAACAAGGCCTCGAACCCCAACTCCAAGTCTTACGGCGGCGTCGACACGTGCGTCGCGGTGACGAATGTCAGCGCCCCCGCGGCCACGATGACGGCGTCGCTCGCCGTCAAGTGCTCCGTCGTCAAGTCGCTGGTCAAGGACATCACCGACAACAAGTCCATCATCAAGGACATCGACAAGCTGCCGGATAATAAGAACTTCCAGGTTGACAAGAGCCTGACGGAGAAGTTGGCGGATAAGCGGATCGACAAACAGCCGGAGAAGCCCGTCACCGACAAGTCGACCGGGTTCGATAAGAACCCCGTCGAGGGCAAGAACTTCACGGAGAAGTTCATCGAGGGCGGGCTCCCCGGCGGCGGCGGGTTCCCCGGCTTCGGCGGCGCGCCCGAGCCCTTCATCGGCGGCGAACTGCGCCCGGACCTCTCCGAGGGCGCGCTCTCGGGCGAGGAGGAGTACCAGGAGGGCGGCAACCAGCCGCAGATCAACTCGCCGCAGGGCAAGCGCCTGTTCGACGGCAAGCAGCGCGAGTTCTAAGCGCGGGCTTGCCGCCTCGCCGTGCTGACGCAAGCGGGGCCGGCGCACTGCCGGAAGAAAGGTAGTGCGCCGGCCCCGCCCTTTCACCGCCCTTTCACACTCATGTTCCTCGTCCTCGCACACTACGACGACCGGCTCGCCGCCCGCGTCCACGAGCGCCTGCGAGCGAGGCACGGCGCGGCCCGCGCGCGCCTGCTCACCGCGGACGAGCTCGCACTCGGCACGCGCTGGGCTCTGCGGCAGGACGGGGCGCGCGTCGACGTGACGATGCGCCTGGCGGACGACACGCACGTTCGCTCCACCGAGATTGATGCCGTCTTCAACCGCCTCCGGTTCGCCGCCGCCCCGCACTTCGCGGCAGCGCCCGACGCCGACCGCGACTACGCGCTGATGGAGACGCATGCCTTCCTGCTGAGCTGGCTGGCGGCACTGCCGCGCGTCGTCAACCGCGCGAGCCCGCGCGGTCTCGGCGGCGCCGTGCGCGGCGCCGCCGAGTGGCTGCTGCTCGCGGGCCGCGCCGGACTCCCCGCGCGCGGGATGCGTTTCGCTACCAGCGCCCGCAGCTTCCCGAAGCCGGGATTCGACCCGCACATCCCGCTCGACGGCGCGGGGCTCGCCGCCGGGGCGGTCGTGCGTTCCACTTCGCGTGCCACGCTCGGCAAAGCGCCGGCACACTTCCTGGAGCCGGTCGGCGGGGAGTGCCGGCGCGTGCTCGTCATCGGCGCGCACGCGCACGGCGGCGACCTGACGCCCGCGCTGCGGGACGGCTGCTTGCGGCTGGCGCGCGAGGCCGGGTGCGCGCTGGCCGAGTTCTGGTTCGCGCGCGCGGGCGACGGCGCGGGGGCAGACGCGGGCTGGCAGTTTTGCGGCGGCAGCTCGTTCCCCGCCGACCTCCCGGAGACTGAGACCGGCGCGCTCGTCGCGCTGCTCGAAGCCGGGGTCGAAGGATGATCCTCTTCTGCGGCATACCCTCGGAGCCGCCGCTCCGCCTCGCCATCGATGCCGCACGGGCGGCGGGCACGCCCCACCTCGTCTTCAACCAGCGCGAGGCACACTTCTCCGATCTCTCTTTCGACATCGGGGGGGGCACCGTCCGCGGCACGCTCCGCTACCGCGAGGCCGACTACCCGCTCGAAGGTTTCACCGGCGTCTATACGAGGCTGACGGAGTGGAGGACACTGCCGGAGAACCGCCCCGTGCACGGCGCATCGCCCGACATCGAGCGCCTCGAACGATCGAGGCTCGTGCACGAAGCCCTCGGCGAGTGGATGGAGCTGGCCGACTGCCGCGTGCTCAACACCGCGCGTGCGATGGCGTCCAACGTCTCGAAGCCCTACCAGGCGCAGATCATCGCCCGCGGCGGACTCCTCGTCCCGCCCACGCTGGTGACGAACGACCCGGCGGAGGCTGAGGCGTTCGCGCGCGCGCGCGGGCGCGTCATCTACAAGTCGGTCAGCTCCGTCCGCTCCATCGTGCGCGAGCTGCGCCCGGCCGACCTCGAGCGCCTGGACAGGGTGGGCCACTTGCCCACGCAGTTCCAGTCCCTCATCCCCGGCACGAACGTCCGCGTCCACGTCGTCGGAGGAGAGGTCTTCGCCACGCGCGTCGAGACCGAGTCGGTCGACTACCGCTACGCGTCGCGCGACGGCGAGGAGGTGCGAATGATTGCCGCGGAGCTGCCCCCCGAAGTCCGTCTCAAGTGCGTCGGCCTGTCCGAGACCCTCGGCCTCCCGCTGTGCGGCATCGACCTGAAGGTCACGCCCGCCGGCGAGTGGTACTGCTTTGAGGTGAACCCCTCGCCCGCGTATAGTTATTACGAGGAGAACACAGGGCAGCCCATCTCGCGCGCCATCGTCGCCCTCCTGGGGGCGGCGCGCGGCAAGGAGTGCAAGCGATGACCGTTCAGATCGTCGAGAACTGGGCCGACATCAAGGGTAAGGTACTCGACCACTATCCGAGCAAAACGGTAGACGGGTTCGTCACGGTCGAGCTGAAGGTGAGCGACGTGAAGAACGTGGAGGGCTTCCGCAATATGCTCGATGACCGGCAGGGCGATGTCATCTACCTGAACGTCCCCGAAGCGGTCTGGCACGGGCTGGAGGCGAAGGCTGGCGCCAAGGTCTCCTGCCGGGTCCGCATGGCGGGATCGAGGAACCTGTTCGCCCACCCGGAGCGCGTCAAGGTGGAGTAGCCGCGCCCGCAGCGATCCGCGATGCCCACGCCGGCGACGATCACCGTCTACACCATCGGTCACGGTCGCCACCCGTGGGCTGAGTTCCTCGCGCTGCTCCGCCGGCACGAGATCGAGTTGCTGTGCGACGTGAGGAGCGTGGCGCGCTCGCGCTGGGTGCAGTTCAACGGGCAGGTGCTGGAAGCGTCTTTGCGTCGGGAGCGGATCGGCTACGAGTGGCTCCCCGAGTGCGGCGGCAAGAAGATCGCGCCGCCCGCCGATCTCGCGCGCGGGCTCGACCGCGTCGTCGAGTTAGCTTCCGACGCGCGCGCCTGCATCATGTGCTCCGAGTCGCACCCGCTCACCAAGCACAAACAGCCGCGCGCCAACTGCCACCGCGTCGGCTTGCTCTCCACGCCTTTGCGCGAGCGCGGCGCGCGCGTCGTACACATCCTGCCCGACGGCGAGACGCTGGAACTCGACGAGGCGTCGCTGCCTTCGATCTGGTAAAGCTGTCAGTAGTCCGTCGTCAGTTGTCCGTCGTTCGTGATTCGCAGCGTCAGCTGCTAAAGAAGCGCTCGCCTGTTCAGCACGTAGCAACTGACTACGGACAACTGACTACGGACAATCTTTCGACGATTCACTGCATAGCTTTGATTCCGCTCAACAGCTCGACGAAGCGCGGATCGTCGCGGAGCTTCGCCCAGTTGCGGTCGCGCTCGAAGAAGGCGCGGTTCTCGTTGCCTAGCCGGACGGCGCGCGCGAGCCAGTCGAACGCCGCGTCGGCGTCGCCCTCGAGGGCGTAGACGGAGGCGAGCCAGTAGGCTGCGTCCCCGTCGACGGAGGCGTTCTCGACGACCTGCCCGGTCAGCTCGGCGCGCGCGGCTTCGTGCTCGCCGGTGGCGCTCAGCGCGAGCGCGAGGAACGGTCGGATGCCGGGCATGTTCGGGTGCCGTTCGAGCAGGCGGCGCAGCAGGACGACCGCCGCCTGCGTGTCGCCCGCGTAGTAGCAGGCGAGCGAGCGCAGCGCCTGCGCGAGCGGGTTGTCGGGCTCGGCGGAGAGCGCCTGCTCCAGCTCGCCCGCGGCGGCGTCGAGCCGCCCCTCGAAGACGGAGATGAGCGCGCGGTTGCAGGCGACGACGACGTAGGCGGCCGGGTCGAGCTGCACGAGCCGATCGTAAGCTCTGATCGCGCGCTCGTACTCGCCGTCGAGGCGGTGGAGCGTCGCCTTGACGAAATAGACGACCGCCTCGTTCGGCGCTTCGCGGCGCATGCGCGCGACCTCCGCCCGCGCCTTCCGCTTCTCGCCGCGCCAGAGCCAGACGAAGACCGACAGCATGCGCGCTTCGACGAGTTGCGGATCGAGCGCGAGCGCCCGGTTGAAGGCGGCTTCGGCGCGCTCGTAATCCTCAGTGCCGCCGAAGCCCTTGAAGACGCGGTTGACGAAGCACGCGCCCAGCCCGTCGTAGGCGAGCGCGAACGCGGGATCGAGCTGCGTGGCGCGCTCGAAGTGCTCGACGGCGCGCGCGCAGTCCTCGGGCGCGACCGTGCGGAAGATGAAGCGCGCGAAGAGATCGCGCCCCCGCAGGTATTCCTGGTAGGCGGCGGCGTTGTGCGTGATGGGGCGCGCCATGTCGACCTGCTCGTCGGGCGTCAGCTCAACGCGCAAGCCGTCGACGATCCTCTGCGCGATGATGTCCTGCACGGCGATGATGTCTTCGGAGGCGGCGTCGATGCGGTCGCTCCAGAGAATCTCGCCGCTCGACACGTCGATCAGTTGCGCGTTGACCCTCAGGCGCTCGCCCGCGTGGATGAAGCCCGCGGCGAGAACCGCCGTCACGTCCAGCTCGCGCCCGGCGTCGCGCGGGTCTGTCGGTCGCCCCTGGTACTTGGCGATGACCGAGGAGGGGCGCACCACCAGGGAGCGCAAGCCCGCCAGCTCCGTGATGACCGCGTCGGCGAGCGAGAACTCGTAGAAGGCGGACGCGGGATCGTCGCTCAAATTTCTGAACGGCAGGATGGCGATGGACTTCTTCTCGAGGCTCCCGCCCATGCTCGTCATCGGCGTCAGGTGAACGTCCGTCCCGCCCTGCGTCGAAGCGCCCCCCGCGTGCGTCGTCTGCTCTTTGCCGCCGACGGCGCGCAGCCATCGGAGCGCGCGCGAGACGGGGCTCCTGCCGCCGAGGTGCCGCGGCGTGAACGGCTCGCCGCCCCCGCCCGGCATCGATTCGACGCCGCCGCTTGAGATTTCCTGCAACACGCCGCGCAGCTCGTCTCTCAGCTCCGAGATTTTTTGATAACGCTCTTCCGGCTTCTTCGCCATCGCGCGGTCGAGGATCTGTTGCAGGCGCGGCGGCGCGTCCTTGCGGTACTCGCCGACGGGGCGCGGCGCGGCGTGCAGCACCGCGTGGCGCACGTCGACGCTCGTCTTGCCGCGGAAGGGCCAGGTGCCGGTCAGCATCTCGTAGAGCAGGACGCCGGTGGAGAAGATGTCGGCGCGGTGATCGACCTTCGCGCCCGTGGCCTGCTCGGGCGCGGCGTAGGTCGCCGTCCCGTAGGGGACGCCGACCTCCGTGAGCTCCGTCTGGTGTATCCCGGCGTCCTCTTCGGTCGTCTCGCCGAGCAGCTTGGCGAGACCGAAGTCGAGCACCTTCACCTGCCCCGTCTCCGTGACCATGACGTTACCGGCTTTGATGTCGCGGTGGATGACGCCTTGCGCGTGCGCCGCCGCCAGAGCGTCCGCGACCTGGGCGGCGATGAGCAGGGCGGTGCGCAGTTCGAGCGGGCGTCCCGCGACGAGTTGGCGCACGTTCTTGCCTTCGACGCGCTGCATGACGATGAAGTGGACGCCGTCCGCCTCGTTCAGATCGTAGATGGCGCAGATGTTCGGGTGGTCGAGAGACGAGGCGAGCTTCGCCTCGCGCTCGAAGCGTTTGAGGTTGACCTCCCTGGCGGTCAGCTCCGGCGGCAGCACTTTGACGACGACCGTGCGACCGAGCTTGGTGTTGAGGGCTTTGTAGACCGCGCCCTGCCCGCCCGCGCCGAGCTTTTCGAGGATGCGGTAGTGGAGGAGGTTCGAGCCGACCATCGCGCTTCGCGAGAGAAGGAAAGTTGATCGCGCCGACGGGTGCGCCTGGCGGGTTGCCCGGTAGAGTATGACCCGCGCGAAAGCGTGTCAACTCACGCGCCCGTCGCCGAGGCGACTTCGCCGTGCGCGTACTCGGCGGCGTGCGCGCGCGCGAAGTAGAGGGCGATGAGGAAGGCGGCGAACATGATCGCAGCCGCCGCTCCGAAGGTGTGGAGGAAAGACTGCGGGCTCATGTGGTGGGGCTTGCCGTCGGCGCCCACGGTCTGGACCGCGCTGTAGATGAGCCACGCCGAGAGGGTCGGTCCCACCGCCCGCGCGAGGCTCGCGACCGACTGGGTGACGCCCAGCACGCCGCCCTGCTCGCCCGCGCCCGCCGACTTCGAGGCGAGCGCCGTCAGCGAAGGCGTGGCGAGCGCGTTGCCGACGGCGAAGAGCGCGCCCACCGCGAGCAGCACCCAGAGCCCCGTGTGCGGTCCCGTGAAGGGGATCGCGAGCAGGCTCGCCGCGAAGAGGAACGCGCCCGTGATGGTGAGCGGCAGCTCGCCGAACCTTTTGGCGAGCCGCCCGATCAAGCCGCCCTGTATGATCGCGCCGATGATGCCGACGTACATGAAGAGGTAGCCGTTGTGCGAGGCGTCGAAGCCGAAGCGGTACATCGTGAAGAGCGCGAACGACGCCGTCATGATCGAGAAGGCGACGATGAACATGAAGTAGATGGCGAGGACGAAGGCGAGCCGCGGGTTCCTGAGCGCGGCGAGGAGCTGCGACCAGCGTCCCGTCGCGGCTGAGGCGCGCGCGGGGTGATCGGGCGTGACGGTTTCGGGCAGCGTGAAGTAGAGCAGCACGGCGTTGGCGAGCGCCAGAGCGCCCGCGAAGAGGAAGGGGACGCCGATGCCCCACCTCGACAGGAGGCCGCCGATCGCCGGCCCGAACGTGAAGCCCAAGCCGAACGCCGCGCCGATCAGGCCCATGCCGCGTGCGCGCTCCTCCCTGGTCGTCACGTCGGCGATGTAGGCTTGCGCGGTCGAGATGTTGCCGCCGGTGATGCCGTCGATGATGCGCCCGGCGAAGAGCATCCAGAGCGTGGTGGCGAAGCCGAGGACGAAGAAGCCGAGGCTCGTCCCCAGCAGGCTGAGGAGGAGGACGGGCCTGCGCCCGTGCTTGTCCGAGAGCCGCCCGAGGATCGGCGTGAAGACGAGCTGCATCACCGAGTAGGACGCGAACAGCAGCCCGACCATCGAAGGGCTCGCGTTGAACTTCGTCCCCTCGACGTAGTACGGCAAGACCGGGATGACGATCCCGAACCCGATGAGATCGATGAAGACCGTGACGAAGATGACGACGAGGGGCGAGCGCTTCATGAGTGATGAGTGATGAGTGATGAGTGATGAGTGATGAGTGAAAAGCAGAGGGTTTCTACTCATCACTCATCACTCATCACTCATGACTTGAGTTTATCGTCGGCGCGCGCGCGGGTCCTGGAGCACGCGGTCGAGCGAGAGGCGACCGCCGCCCGCGATGAGGAGCGCGACGCACGCGCCCGAGAGCGCGAACGTGTACTCGAAGCCCTGCGGGAGGAAGAACCCGCCCTGCCAGTGCACGCCGATCATGGCGGTCAGCATCACGCAGAGGATGAGGAACGCGCCGACGCGCGTCAGCAGCCCGGTCAGCAGGAGCGCGCCGCCGATCAGCTCCGAGAGCGCCGCCGCCGCCATCCACGCCCACGACGGGCGCATGAAAGAGAAGGGCGCCGGGAACGAAATGATCTTCGCCCAGCCGGGACCGCCCCACGCGCCGAAAACTTTCTGCGCGCCGTGACCGATGAAGATCAAGCCGAGCGCGATCCGCAGCGGCACGGGAATCCACGTCCCAGCCGTCGCGATCAGTCTCTGGAACATTTCTCGAATCCTCCCCGGAGGCTCACCAGCCCCGGCGCGTAGAAGAGAGCGTGTGCGGCGCGGGCGCGGCGCCCCTGCCGTCGAGCAAGCGTTGATTGGTGCGTCGCGAGCCCTGCTGTTTTACCACAGCCGCGAAGCAGGGCAAAAGTGAAAAGGCTTCGCGGCGTGCGCGCGACGCGCGCGCCGACTCTTTCGCGCACAGCCTTTCGCCTTCGCCCGAACGGCGGCGCGCTTTTCAGCCGCCCCGCCGCCGCGCTACACTCGCGCGGCACACGCGGGAGTAAAAAAGCTGAACGGTCGTCGCCGGGTGTTTATGGGAGACAGGGCAGCAGGCACGCTCGAGGTCACGTGCGTGCGCCGTCAGGCGCGCGACGTGCGCTCGTTCCGCATGCGCCACGACGGCGGGCGCGGGGTGCCTTACGAGCCGGGGCAGGTGGCGCAGCTGCGCGCGGGCGAAACGCTCTCCTACTTCGCCTTGGCGAGCGCGCCCGAAGACGAGGAGCTGGAGTTCCTCATCAAGCGCACGGGCGGCGCGAGCGGCGACGCGGGCGAACCCTTCTACAACCTGAAGGAGGGCGACCGCGTGGAGCTGGCGCAAATCGTCGGGCGCGGCTTCCACGTGGACTCATACGCGGGACACGATCTCGTCTTCGTCGCGATGGGCACAGGCGTCGCGCCCGTGCGCTCGGCTCTGCGCCACGCCATCGCGCGAGCCGGAAGGTTCGGTCGGCTCGTCGTCCTCTACGGCGCGCGCACGCCCGAAGACTTCTGCTACGCGGACGAGACGGAAGAGTGGCAGGCGGCGGGCGTCGAGCTGCGCCAGGTCATCTCCCGACCCGACGGCTACGAGTGGGCGGGCGAGACCGGCTACGTCCAGTCGCTCCTCGATCACGTGCTGCCGACCCTCTCGTCGCCCGTCGCCTTCCTCGCCGGCTCGCGCGAGATGATCGAGCACACACGCGACCGCCTCCGCGAGATGGGTCTCGACGCCGAGAAGATTCTGACGAACTACTGAAAGACGGTGACGGGTGAACAGTGACGGGTGACAGGAAAGACGAGGGCTGTTAGCTATTAGCCGTTAGCTTCGGGCTTTTGTCCTGTCACCTGTCACTTGTCACCGTCACGGCTTTGCGCTTGCTGAATGAGTGCTCATTCAGTATGATGGCGGCGCCTCTCGGAAGCGACAATTTCTCGGAAAGGTCCCTCCCTCTATGCTTCGGATCGAAAAGGCGGCGGTGCTGGGCGCGGGCACGATGGGCGCGCAGATCGCCGCGCACCTCGCCAACGCGGGCGTCCCCACTCTCCTGCTCGACATCGTGCCGCGCGAGCTGACGGCGGAAGAGTCCGCCAAGGGTCTCACGCTCGAAGCGCCCGAAGTTAAGAACCGCATCGCGCGCGCCGGGCTCGAAGCCGCGCGGAAGGCGAAGCCCGCCGCGTTCATGTCGTCCGACGCCGCGCGCCTCGTCACGCCGGGGAACTTCGAGGACGACCTCGCGAAGTTGAAGGACTGCGATCTCGTCATCGAGGCGGTCGTCGAGAATCTCGACATCAAGCGGAAACTTTTCGCGCGCGTCGAAGAGCACCGCCGCCCCGGCGCGATCGTCGCGACGAACACGAGCGGCATCCCCGTCCGGCAGATCGCCGAAGGCTTCTCGGAAGACTTCCGCGCCAACTTCCTCGGCGTACACTTCTTCAACCCGCCGCGCTACCTGCACCTCTGCGAGCTGATCCCGACCGAGTGGACGCGCCCCGAAGTCGCCTGCTCGGTCTTCGGCTTCCTCGACCGGAGGCTCGGCAAGGGCGTCGTCGTCGCCAAGGATCGCCCGAACTTCATCGCCAACCGCGTCGGCACTTACGGCGCGCTCACGACCATCAAGACGATGCTCGAAGACGGCTACACCGTCGAAGAGGTCGATAAGATGACGGGGCAGTCGGTCGGGCGCGCGAAGTCGGCGACCTTCCGCACGTTCGACATCGTCGGACTCGACGTGCTGATGCACGTCACGAAAAACCTCTACGACGCGCTGCCCGAAGACGACGAGCGCGAGACGTTCGTCGCGCCCGAGTTCCTGCAACGGATGGCGGAGCGGGGGCTCCTCGGCGCGAAGACCGGCGGCGGCTTCTACCGCAAGCAGAAGGGCGCGCCGGGCGAGAAGCAGGAGATCTGGACGCTCGATCACGCCTCGCTCGAATACCGCCCGCCGCAGAAGGCGAAACTCCCCGCGCTCGACGTGGCGAAGAACATCGAAGACGTGGGCGAGCGCATCAAGGCGCTCGTCTGGGGCAAGGATCGCACGGGGCAATTTTTGTGGAAGACCGTCGGCAAAACCCTGCGCTACGCGGCGAACCGGATACCGGAGATCGCGAACAACGTGGTGGACGTGGATCGCGCGATGCGTTGGGGCTTCAACTGGGAGCTGGGCGTCTTCGAGACGTGGGACGCCATCGGCGTCGAAAAGAGCGTCGCGCGGATGCGCGAGGAGGGCGCGACCGTCCCCGCCAACGTCGAACGGATGCTCGGAGCGGGCGCGAAGAGTTTTTACAGGACGGAGGGCGGCGAGCGTTTCTATTTCGACTTCGACTCGCTCGAATACAAGCCCGTTAACGATCCGCCCGGCGCGATCATCCTGAAGTCGGTCAAGGAGCGCACGCAGGTCGTCAAGAAGAACTCCGGCGCGTCGCTCATCGACATCGGCGACGGCGTCGCGTGCCTCGAGTTCCACTCGAAGATGAACGCCATCGGCGGCGACACGATCCAGATGATCAAGCAGTCGCTCGCCGAGGTGGAGCGGAACTTCGTCGGGCTCGTCGTCGGCAACCAGGGCGCGAACTTCTGCGTCGGCGCGAACCTGATGATGGTGCTCCTCGAAGCGCAGGACGAGAACTGGGAAGACTTGGACCTCGTCGCGCGCGCCTTCCAGGACGCGACGATGAGCCTGCGCTACTCCGCGAAGCCGGTCGTCGTCGCGCCCTTCAACCTCGCGCTCGGCGGCGGCTGCGAGATGCTCCTGCACGCCGACCGCGTGAGGGCGCACGCCGAAACTTACACGGGGCTCGTCGAGGTCGGCGTCGGCATCATCCCGGCGGGCGGCGGCACGAAGGAGATGCTCTTGCGCGCGATGGACGCGATCCCCGCCGGCGTGGACGACGCCGACCCGTTCCCCTTCGTCAAGCGCGCCTTCGAGACGATGGCGCTCGCCAAAGTCTCGACCTCGGCGGAGGAGGCGCGCGGGCTCGGCTACCTGCGCGAGGAAGATTCGATCTCGATGAACGCGGATCGCCTGATCGCCGACGCGAAGCAGGAAGTTCTCGCGCTCGCGCAGAGTGGGTACACGCCGTCGCAGCCGCGCGCGGACATCCTCGCGATGGGTCTGCCCGCGCTCTCGACCTTTAAGCTCGGCATCCACCAGACGCTGCGCGCCGGATTCATCTCGGAACACGACGCGCTGGTCGGCGAAAAGCTCGCGCGGATACTGACGGGCGGCGATCTCAACCACCCGACGCGCGTCTCCGAGCAGTACCTGCTCGACCTCGAACGCGAGGCGTTCCTCTCACTGTGCGGCACGCGCAAGACGCAGGAGCGCATGGCGCACACTCTGAAGACGGGCAAGCCGCTGCGGAATTAGTCTGAGAGTCTGGAGTCCCGTGAGGGACGGAATGTTTATAGCTTCGCCGTTAGCTCTTTCCATTCAAGCCCCGTTAGGGGCGACATAGACACATGACGCTCCTAACGGAGCTTTGATGAGTGTGGCGCTCGTGACTATAAACATTACGCTCCTACGGAGCGAACTCACCGTCGTGCTTCACAGGAACTATGACTTACCCGATTACTCCGGCAGTCAGGTTGTTACGTGAGAAGAAAATCGGCTTCGAGCCGCACCCCTACGCTTACGAGGAGCGCGGCGGCACGCGCCGCTCCGCCGAGTCGCTCGGGGTCGACGAGCACGCGGTCGTGAAGACTCTGGTGATGGAGACCGACGCGCGGAAGCCCCTGATCGTCTTGATGCACGGCGACCGCGAGGTCTCGACGAAGCAGCTCGCGCGAGAGATCGGCGCGAAGAGCGTCGAGCCTTGCAAGCCCGAGGCGGCGCAGCGGCACACCGGGTATTTAATCGGCGGCACGTCGCCGTTCGGCACGCGCGCGAAGATGCCCGTCTACGTCGAGCGCACGATCTTCGAGCTGCCGCGCATCTACATCAACGGCGGCAAGCGCGGCTTCCTCGTCTCGCTCGATCCGAAAGTTTTGCGCGACGTGCTGCCGGTCGAAGAGGTCTCGGTCGCGATCGAGTGTTAGCCGGGCGAGCGGCTCGGCGGGGTTGGTTTCGTATTCAAGCAAGCAAGGAAGAAGATGATGAAAGAAGCAGTCATAGTTTCGGCGGTGCGGACGGCGGTCGGCAAGGCGCCGAAGGGGACTCTGAGAGACACGCGGCCCGACGAGATGGGCGCGGCTGTGATCACGGAAGCCCTGCGGCGCGCCGAGGGCGTCGGGGCGGCGGAGGTCGAGGACGTGATCATGGGCTGCGCGATGCCGGAGGCGGAGCAGGGGATGAACGTGGCGCGCGCGGCGGCGATCCGCGCGGGTCTGCCCGTCGAGACTTCGGCGATGACGATCAACCGCTTCTGCTCTTCGGGCTTGCAGTCGATCGCCATCGCGGCGGATCGCATCCGCACCGGCGCGGCTGAAGTGATCGTCGCCGGAGGGCTCGAAACGATGTCCATGATCCCGATGGGCGGGCACACCATCCGCCCGAACCCGTACCTGGTCGAGCACTACCCCGACTTCTACCTCAACATGGGGCTCGCCACCGAGAACGTCGCGCGCAAGTTCGAGGTCTCGCGCGAGGAGCAGGACGCCTTCGCGCTCCAGTCGCACCGGCGCGCGGCCGCGGCGCAGGACGCGTGCAAGTTCGACGACGAGATCGTGCCGCTCACGGTGGCGTTCGAAGAGTTGGACGCGCGCGGGCGCAAAACACGACGCGAGATCGAGTTCACGAAAGACGAGGGCGTGCGCCGCGACTCTTCCGAAGAGAGCCTCGGTCATGTCGGACGAGCGCGCGCGGCAGTTGGGCTTGAAGCCTCTGGCGCGCTTCGTGGCTTACGCGACCGCGGGCTGCCCGCCCGAAGAGATGGGGATCGGACCCGTCTTCGCGATCCCGAAGGTCTTGAAGATCGCCGGGCTCACGCTCGAACAGATCGACCTGATCGAGTTGAATGAAGCGTTCGCCGCGCAGTCGCTCGCCGTCATCCGCACGCTCGGGCTCGACCCCGAACGAGTTAACGTCAACGGCGGAGCCATCGCGCTCGGTCACCCCTTGGGCTGTACGGGTGCGAAGCTGACCGCGACGGTCTTGCGCGAGCTGGAACGCCGCGCGGGGCGCTACGCGATGGTCACGATGTGCGTCGGCGGCGGCATGGGCGCGGCGGGGATTTTTGAACGAATATAAGCGATTAGCGATTAGCGATTAGCTGTTAGCTATTAGCTGTTAGCTGTTAGCCAGAAGCGTTTAGGTAGCCCCGCATTTTCTGGTTTTGGTTTGGCTGAATGCTAACAGCTAAATGCCAACAGCTATTCGCCACTGAAAGGAGCAAACGATGTCAGCCGTAGCAGACGAGAAAAAGATCGTGGCGGGCGGGAGCTTCCTGATCGAGGAGCGCGCGCCTGCGGAGATTTTCACGCCGGAAGATTTCACGGAAGAGCACCGCATGATCGGCGAGACGACGCGCGAGTTCATGGACAAAGAAGTCCGACCGCGCGAGCCGGAGCTTGAGCAGCACCGGTGGGACATCTCGCGCGAGCTGCTCCGCCACGCGGGCGAGCTGGGTCTCATCGGCGCGACCGTGCCCGAGGAGTACGGCGGGCTCGGGTTGGATCAGGTGTCGGGCGGCATCGTCGGCGAGCACCTCGGGCGCTCCGCTTCTTTCGCCACGACGATGGGCGCGCAGTCCGGGATCGGACTCCTCCCGATCCTCTTCTACGGCACCGAGGCGGCGAAGAAAAAGTACCTGCCGAAGATCGCCTCGGGCGAGCTGGTGACGGCTTACGCGCTGACCGAAGCCGGGTCGGGCTCGGACGCGCTCGCGGCGAAGGCGACGGCGCGGCTCTCGGAGGACGGGACGCACTACGTCCTCAACGGCGAGAAGATGTGGATCACGAACGGCGGCTTCGCCGACGTGTTCGTCGTCTTCGCGAAAGTTGACGGCGACAAGTTCACGGGCTTCGTCGTCGAGCGGCAGGAGGGCTTAACGAACGGCGCGGACGAGCACAAGATGGGCATCAAGGGCTCCTCGACGACCGCGCTCATCCTCTCGGACGTGAAGACGCCCGTGGAGAACCTGCTCGGCGAGGTCGGCAAGGGTCACAAGATCGCCTTCAACATCCTCAACATCGGTCGCTTCAAACTCGGCGCGATGTGCGGCGGCGGGATGAAGCTGATGGTCTCCGAATCCGTCCGTTACGCGAACGAGCGCCACCAGTTCGGCAAGCCCATCTCCAGCTTCGGCGCGATCAAGCACAAGCTCGCGGAGATGTCGATCAAGACGTGGGTCGGCGAGTCCATGATCTACCGCACGCTCGGTCTCATCGACTCGTCGCTGACGGACACGGCGACGCCGGAGGCGAAGCTGCGTGCGATCGAGGAGTACGCCGCCGAGTGCTCGATCATCAAGGTGGCTCTGTCGGAGTATTGCGGCTTCACCGCCGACGAGATGGTGCAGATCTACGGCGGCTACGGCTACTCGGCCGACTACCCTGCGGAAGCCGCCTACCGCGACGCGCGCATCAACCGCATCTTCGAGGGCACGAACGAGATCAACCGGATGCTCATCCCCGGAATGCTGATGAAGCGCGCCATCTCGGGTCAGCTCGCGCTCCTGCCCGCCGCGCAGAAGTTGATGGAGGAAGTCCTCTCGCCCGCGCTTCAATCGTTCGACGAGGACGAGGAACCGCTCGCCGCCGAGATGAAGCTCGCGCAGAACGCGAAGAAGGTCGCGCTGATGACGCTCGGCACTGCGGCGCAGAAGTACATGACGAAGCTCGCCGACCAGCAGGAGATTCTCCTCGGCGTCGCAGACATCATCATCGACACCTACGCGATGGAATCCGCCATCCTGAGAGCGCAGAAGCTGGTCGCGTCGCAGGGAGAGGAGAAGGCGGCGCGCTACCTCGACATGGTGCGCGTCTTCACGAACGACGCGGTCGAGCGCGTCGAGACGAGCGCGCGGAACGTCCTCGCCGCGATGAGCGAGGGCGACGAGCTGCGCACGCTCCTGGCGGCGCTGCGCCGCTTCGTCAAGCGCACGCCCTCGAACACCGTCGCCGCGCGCCAGCGCGTCGCCGAGGTCGTGATTCAGGCGAACCGCTACGCCTACTAAAAGTCTGGAGTCTGGAGATTCCAGAGTTCGTTTGACTCATAGAGTCTCCAGACTCCAAGCTCAAAGCTGCTTAGCAAGAGTAAATACCATCGCAAAATGATCTCTTCGTTGCTATAATTCGGCTATGAGTTCGAGCCAAGAAGACACGATTTTAGGCTTGCCGCGCCGCCCACGTATTGGCGATGCTTCAGCCAGCGCAATTCTTGGGGCTATCGCTCTCGGACTTATCACGGGAGGCTGGGGGGGCGTGATTCTTGGCGGTGTAGCAGGAAGTGCTTTAGCTAATCAACGACAACCGCTTGAAATGGCGATCCGCGATTATTTCACTAAACATGGACTGGAGGTGATTTTTTTCTATCCCGCCCCCAGAGCCGCTAAAGTTACCTTCCAATACGGCGAGAATGATTACTGGACAATCGAAAGCGTCATGCCTGACGACCTACAACTTCCGCCAGAAGATACTGCTGACTGGCTTTACGGGAACCTCATTAAAGTTGAACTCCCCAAAGTTCAGCGTAGAATCCGGCGCGCTAGCTGAATGAGCCTCGACGACGCAATTGGGCAATTAGAAAAGCTTGTCGCCGAAATCAGACGAGTCTCATCCATCGACGATAAAACCTCACTCGGTAACGCACTATCGTTAAGTCAAGAAGAGCGACTAATCAATCAAGGCGCAAGTGAGTTTGACGTAGTCGTCTTCGGAGACCTCAACGATTTCAAACATCTCAACGACAAATACGGACACGACGCCGGAAATGTCGCCATAAACAAAGTGGGCGACATCATACATAAAATAGTCGTTGAGGACTTGCAGTCTAAAGCATTCCGGCATGGTGGGGATGAATTCGTCATTCTACTCAGGCAGGACGCGGTGGAAAGATTTTTGGCATTAACCTCTGCCTTTGGCGACATCTTTTTCTCTCATAAAGAAGAAGAACTTAGAACAGCAATGAGTCTCGGTTACGCCCTCAGCGACGGTAAAAGTAGCTTTGGCGAGTTGCTGGGACGCGCGGAAGTTGCTTGCCAGCACGCAAAAGCGTTAGGTGATGGTGTATGCACTCAATGGACAGAAGATATTAAGCTCAATCCGTTTGTAAGAATATCGGGAAGGTGCCAAAAGTGCGGTGCGCGGATTAGCTGCAATGTACCTCAACAGAATGCCCCAACAGAACTAATATGCTGCCCGTGCTGCGGTGAGTCGCTTTAACTGCCTCCCATGCGTATCATCCCCGTCTCTCTGCCAACGCCGTTCTACATCGGGCCCGTCAACGTCTATCTGATCGCGGAAGACCCCGTCACGTTGATCGACACGGGACCGAAGACGAAGGAGGCGCGCGAGGCTCTGCGCGAGGGCTTGCGGCGCGCGCGCCTGCGCGTCTCCGACATCCGGCGCATCGTCCTCACCCACGCGCACGAGGATCACTGCGGGCTGGCGAAGCAGGTGCGCGACGAGGCGAAGGACGCCGAAGTGTTCGTCCACGGCTGGGAGACGGGGCACCGCGCCGGGCGGCTCGCCTACGAAGAGCACCGCGCGCTCTTGGTGCGCGCCGGCGTGCCGTCGGAAGAGATCGACGAGATGCGGAAGCTCTACGAGCACGTCCGTGAGTTCGCCGACGCGCTCGCCGACGACGAGCACTCGGAGCTGAAGGACGACGCGGAGCTGGAGTTCGCGACCGGCGCCTTGCGCGTCGTCCACACGCCGGGTCACACGCCGGGCTCCTGCTCGTTCGTGCGCGAGGCTGACCGCACCGTCATCGCGGGCGACTGCGTGCTGAAGCGCGTCACGCCGAACCCGGTGCTCTCGCCCGATCCCGTCGATCCCACCCGACGCTTCCGCTCGCTCGCCGAATACCTCGTGAGCCTCGCGCGCCTGCGCACGTTCTCGCCGACGCTCGTCCACGGCGGGCACGGCGACGCGGTTGACGACTACGAAGAGCTGTTCAACCGCTACCTGCGCGCGATCCGCGAGCGGCAGACGGCGGTCGTCTCGCTCGTGCCGAAGGCGGGCGCGACCGCTTGGGACGTCTCGCGCGAGCTGTTCCCCGGAGCTGATGATGTTCACCGCTTCCTCGCCGTCTCCGAGGCGGTCGCGCACCTCGACCTCGCGCAATCTGAGGGCAAACTCGCGGTTGAGCTGAGCGACGGGCGCGAGGTGTACAGGAAACTGACGGGAGCGGGGATGAACGCGCGGGCTTAAACTTTCAAGCTCGCGGTCGTGTGGTAGGCAACAAGGTTCACCACGGAGACACGGAGGGCACAGAGCTCGCACGGAGAAGAGCCGGACTGAAGTTTCAACTCTGATCTTTCAGTCCGGCTTTCCTCTGTACCCGCTCCGTGTCCTCTGTGTCTCCTTGGTGAATCCTTTTCTTTTACAAGTAACTCAGCCACGCCGAGCGCTTGCGCTGCTTGAGTCGCGCCCACCAGCGGCAGGGGAAGTACAAGAGCAGCACCACGCCGATCCAGACGAGGTAGACGACCCAGAGGCGGTAGCCGTAGCCGGGCGGGAGACCGCCCGCGAAGACGGTCGCGGCCTGTTTGCCGTAGCGCGCGATGGCGAAGATGATCGCCAGGACGTGCAGCAGGTAGAAGTGGAGCAGGTAGTAGAAGAGCGGCACGCGACCGTAGACGGTGAAGAAGCGCGAGAGCGTGCCGCGCGCTCGCTCGAAGAGCGGGAGCAGCGCGATCGCCGGACCCAGAGTCATCAACAGGAAGAGGAGCGAGGGCGGGTACTTCGCGCAGTTGAGGAACGAGAGGAAGGTGTAGAGCGCGCCGCGCGGCGGCTGCCCCCACGGGCGCGGGTCGCCGTAGAGGTTCGTCGCGCGCAGGACGACGAACGCGAGCGTCAACGCCGAGCCGAGCCCGAGTAAAATTTTGCGCCGCCGTCCTTCTTCGAGCCTGAGCAGCGCGCCGAAGGCGTACCCGGCAGCCATCACGCCGACCCAGGGGACGAGCGGGTAGATCACGAACAGGACGAAGCCGGGGGGCGATCCCACCGGTCCCTGCTCGTGCAGGATCATCCAGAGCCAGCGCCACGCGCCGAAGTCTGCGGCGCGGAAGCGGTCGAGCAGGTTGTGCCCGAGGATCATCAAGACGCCGAAGGCGGCGACGGCGCGCAGCGGCAGGTGTATGAGGGCCGCGAGCAGGATCATCGACCAGCCCGTGACCCAGATGACTTGCACGAAGCCGCCGCCGCCGTAGTTCAAGTCGAACGTCACGGCGTAGCGCACGAGCGTCCACTCCAGGACGATCAGCCACAAGCCCCGCGTCACGAGGAACCGCGACAGATCTTTTTTCGTCCGCCCGCGCGAGAGCGAGAGGAACGCGCCCGTGCCCGCGAGGAAGACGAAGACGGGCGCGCAGAAGTGCGTGATCCAGCGCGTGAAGAAGAGTGCGGGCGTGGTCTGCGAGAGATCGGTCGGATCGAAGAGGGGCGTGCCCGAGTGGAAGAAGTCGCGCGTGTGGTCGAGCGCCATGATGACCATCACCAGCCCGCGCAGGAGATCGACCGAGTCGAGCCGCGTGGCGTGGACGGAGCCCGGCTTGAGCGGCACGGCTTCCGCGCGCGCGCCTTCGGGGACGAGCGTCCCCGAAGCGGGGTCTTCGACGACGACGACGGACGGGCGCGGCTGCTCACGCGGGGGCGAGTCTTGCGTCATATAGTTTTCGGACGGCGGATGAACGAATCGGCGACTTGTGCGTGAATCCCGCGCGTGTTGCGGCGTGCCTGCGAGGCGTGCGAAGTGCCGGCTGGCATTTAAGCCGCGGCGCGGCGGCGGTGTCAATCACTTTATGACTTCGCCGATCACTTTATGACTTCGAACTCGAAGTAGATGGTCTTCCCGCGCACCACGTAGCAGAGGTACGACTCCCAGAAGCGGCGGAAGAAACGCAGAGAGGGGTAGCGGTTGCAGCTGTTAACCAACAGCTCGACGCCGAGCGCGCGCCAGAGTTTCAGGAGCGTGACGCGGATGAGGCGCGGTCGCAGGCGCACCTCGCTGTAGAAGTCGAAGTCGGGGCGCTCGCCGCAGAAGTAGGCGAAGGACTCGGTCGTGAGGTGGTGCTTGTGCGTCGGGTCCGTGTAGGAGGCGATGTCGGAGTAGTGGGGCGTGTCCAGCCGGATGACGCCGCCGGGCTTCGTGATCCGGTGCAGCTCGGCGACGACGGCGAGCACGTCTTCGAGGTGCTCGATCACCTGGTTGCCGACGATCACGTCGAACTCGTTGTCGGGGAAAGGGTAGGGCACGCGGTCGAGGTCGTGGACGACGTCCGCCCCCGTGCGCGGGTTGCTGTCGAGCCCGACGGCGCCCGGCGTCTTGTGCTTGCCGCAGCCGATGTCGAGAATCTTCATCCGGGCGGGATTCTAGCAACCGGGGGGCGCGCCGCAAAATTTTTGGAACCCGCGGCGGCGCGGCGGCGTGCAAGGGGCGGAAAAATTTCCCAAGGGAGGTCTCTCCTTTCATGTCCAGGAAACAGTTGCTCACGCTCGCGTGCGGGCTGGCGGCGTTGGTCGGGTGCGCCACGGTCGTCCTCGCGCAGACGGCGACGACGGTCGTCCGACCCGCGGGGCAGGACGAGCCGGCGCGCTCCCTCTCGATGATCCTCGGCGGGGGCGATAACTACCTCGGCGTCTACACCGAGCCGGTCACGCGCGAGAACGTGAGCCGCCTCGGCTTGTCGGGCGCGCCGCGCGGCGTCGCCGTCGGGCGCGTCGCCGAGAACAGCCCCGCCGCGAAGGCGGGCTTGCAGAAGGACGACGTGATCCTCCGCTTCGACGGCGAGCAGGTGACGAGCACGCAGAAGCTCTCGCGCCTCATCAACGAGTCCGCGCCGGGGCACACGGCGCGCCTGACCATCTCGCGCGGGGGCTCGGAGCGCGAGCTGAGCGTCACGCTCGGCAAGCGCGAGTTCATGGGCGGCGCCAACGCCATGAAGTTCGAGAACGGCGAACTCTTCCGGCTCGAAGGCGATCTGTGGAAGAAGCAGACGGAAGAGGAAGCGCGCAGGCAGGGCGAGGAGTGGCGCAAGCGCGCCGACGAGCAGCGGAAGCAGGTGGAGGGGCTGCGCCGGCAGTTGGAGACGATGCCGCGCGCGGGCGGCTTCGCCCTCTTCGGCGGCGCGGGCCGTCGCATCGGCGTGACGACCACGCAGCTCACCGACCAGCTCGCGGACTACTTCGGCGTGAGCCGCGACGGCGGCGTGCTCGTCACCTCCGTCACGGAGAACAGCCCGGCGGCGAAGGCGGGCCTGAAAGCGGGCGACGTGATCACGGAAGTCGACGGCGAGAAGATCGATGACGCCGCCGAGTTGTCGCGCCTGATCAGCCGCAAGCAGGAGGGCGAGGTGACCTTGAGCGTCACGCGCGAGCGCAACCGGCGCACCTTCAAGGTGACGCCGGAGAAGTCGCAGACGCCTTCGACGTGGGCTGTGCCCGAAGGGCTCTTCGCCGCGCCCGCGATCACGACGACGCCCCGCGTCAGCACCACCACCACCATCGCGCCCCTCCGCATCTCGCCGCAGGCGCTGAGGCGCGCGACCATTGCGCTGCCCGCGAAGCCCGCGCTGCCGAGCCTCGCGCCGACGCTGCGCGTGCGGCCCGCGACGCGGTACGTCCCGCCGCGCTACGTGCTGTTGGACTTGTGAGAAGTTTCCGCTAAGGGGGGAACTTTCGACCGGCTAGACCGTGCTGGGTCTCCTCCGGGCGAAGGGCACGCCCCGCGCGCTTGGCCGTGAGTCGGGCGCGCGGGGCGTTGTTTTTTTGCGAACGGTCGGAACCGCCTGCGGTAGCGGGCGGGTATGAATGCGGGTATGAACGACGCCGGAAACCCGCCCGCTTGCGGCAGGCGGTTCCGACAAGTCAGGGCTGTAGCTTCTTCTTCGCCGCGAGCGCGTCGTTGTACGCGCCGCCGGAGACTTCGCCGATCTTGATGGCGGCGTCGAACTCCTTCAGGGCTTCGTCGTTGCGTTCGAGGAAGGCGAGGATGCGTCCGCGGGCGACGTGCGAGCGCGAGATGAGCGCGAGATCGTTGTCGCGGTCGGCGGATTGGATCGCGTTGCCGTAGTTGAGGAGGGCGTTGTTGAGTCGCGTGTCGCGCGTCTCGTCGTTGGCGGCGTCCGCCGCGCCCGCGCTCCAGGTCTGCCCGAGCGCGAAGAAGACGCGCGGCTCGCCCTTGTACTCTTCGAGCATCACGCGCAGCCGCACTTCCGCCCCCGCATAGTCGCGCGACTGGATCATCCGCGAGACCTCGTCGAGACTTTTGATCAGAGCCGCGCGCCGCGCCGCCTCGTTCGCGTCCGCGGGCGAAACAGTAGCCGCCTCCTTCGCGGACTTCTCCCGCGCCGCCGCCACGCGGGCGCGCGCCGCCGCGTACTCCTCGGGTCGGCGCAACTCGCGCGGCGCGTCGAGTCGCGCGAGCACGTCCGGGATGGCGTCTGAGAAGTCGAACCCGGACGACTCCTGCTGCTTGAGCTCCTCGGCGAAGTAGAAGGCGAGCACCGCGCCGCGCTCGTAGGCTTCGGCGAGCTGCGCCGTCGCCTCGTCGTCGATCGCGGCGCGCTCCTCCTGCACCTCTTTCGTCAGAGCCGCGCGCTCCGATTCTTTCGTCTTTTGCAATCGCGCCGCCGCGCGCGACTGGAGATCGGCGAGTCGCGCCTGCGCGCCGATGCGCGCGTCAGCCGCGACGACGAGCGAGCGCGCGACCGCGTCGAAGACGCCCGCCGACGCGCCGCCCGGCGTGAGCTTCGCGCGCTCGTCGAGGATGCCCTGAATGTCGGCGCGCCTCAGGGCGATGTCGCGGTTGAACTTGTGAATCAGAGGATCGACGACGTACTGCAAATAAGCGCGGCGCACTTCGGACGAGGTCGGGTCGGTTCCGGGTGGGATGACGACGAAGTAGTTGTCGCCCACGACGCGGAAGTTCACCGCGCCGTGCGCGGCGAGCGGGTCGGGCACGATGAAGAAGTTGCGGTCGTGCACGTACTCCTCGAACTTCGGCTTCTGCGCGTCCTTCTTCTTGTCGCCCGTCGGGGGCACGCGCACGCGCTCGGTCGTGGAGACGACGGGGCGCGTGTGCAGGTAGTTGAGCGTGGTCTTCACCATCTCTGCGGTCTGCCGCCGCAGGCGGTCGCCCTCGGCGCGGTACCCGGCGAGGTACGAGGGCAGGCGCTCCTCGATGCCGGAGCGCCGGTAGAACTCTCTCAGCAGGGGCGCGAAGTCGAGCACGTCGGCGACGCCCACGAAGAGATCGTCGGCGCGCGGCGGCGCGTCGAAGGTCGGCGGCTGACCCAACGCGAAGGCGAGCGAGACGTAGCGCGCCGCCTGATCGCCCGGCGTCGCCGAGGGCTGGCGCAGCTTGTGCGACTCGTAGAAGCGGCGCATCTGCGCGCGCAGGTCGGGGTCGAGCCTCGACTGATCCTCGCGCACCCTCAGGCGGAAGGGGGACGCGGGCTTGCCCGGCGAGGGGTCGAACCCCGCGGCGTCGAGCGCAGCCATCACCACCACGAGACGCGGCTGGAGCGAGAACTGCACGCCGTACTCGGCGAGATCGAACGAGGCGGTCGCGGGGCGCGCGCTCTGCCGCTGAGGTTGCACGGGCTGTTGCCGGGCGTTCGACGATGGTGCGGGCGTCTGAGCCGGGAGTCGCGCTGATGTGAGCGCGAGGATCGAGACGGTGAAGAGAAACTTTTTCATGAGCGCGTTCTTGAAATTGTTTATCGGGGTCTGCGCAGAATTAACCACGGAGGGCACGCGAGGAGCACGGAGGAAGATAAGATCATGTATTCCCTCCGTGCTCCTCGCGTGCCCTCCGTGGTGAAAGTTTTGAAACTCACTCCGAGACTAAAGATGCTCGTTGCGGCGCGACGGATGTCGGGAATAAGGGGTCTGGGATGAGTGATGAAAAAGAGACTTCCGGGCAGAGCCGTCACGCCTGCGTCTGCCCTCCCTCAGCCTTCCGCCTCGCCTTCGCGCGCATGAGTTTCAAGGTTACAGGATAGGCGGCGAGCGAACAAACGACGGAGAGCGCGAGCCCGCCGACCGAGAAGGGCACGACCACGTCGCGCAGGTGCGAGCCGAGCTCGCGCCAGTAGGCGGCGCTCAGGAGGTGCGGCTCGGTGAGGAGCTGCCAGCCGACGCCGGGCAGGCGCAGGGGGCGCCCCATGAGCAGCGCGCCGAGGGCGTAGGAGGCGGCGATGATGGGGACGAGGGTGAGGAACGGGTTGTTGATGAACGTGCCCGCGTAGATCGCGATCTTGTTGAAGCGGAACAGGAGCGCGACGAGCGTGGCGAGGATCGTGTGCAGACCGAGGAAGGGCGAGAAGGCGATGAAGACGCCGACCGAGAAAGCGAGCGCCGTCCGCTCCGGCGTGTCGTCGAC